>JBCCHI010000024.1:0-38256 GCA_039028815.1 Pseudomonadota bacterium | reverse complement strand
TCTTCGCCCGGAACGCCCTGCTCTGGCAGTGGTCCTCCAAAGGCTGCGCGCAAGGATTGCGGAGACGCTTTGGGGTGAAGGGGGGTGTCGCCGTCGCGAAAAGCCATCGCATAGGCAGAGGCGGTCGCCATGGGACCATCGAGAACGGGAAATGCATGGATCTGTTTCATTGGACACTCCGTCGGTGTTGGTTGGTGTGGCACGTGCGGGCCTTGTCCGATACGACCGGGCCCGCCATGTCACGCGCGCGGCTCAGGCGGCCTGCATCGGTTTTGCGTCGAACTGGCCGGATGGCGTGGACAGCGATAGGGCGATTTCGGTCTCGCTCATGTCAGCCTCAATGCCCTCGAAAAGCGGTGTCGAAAGATACCGCTCACCGGTGTCTGGCAGCATGGCCAGGATCCGCGATCCCTGTGGCACATCCTTGGCAAGGGCGATGGCGGCGGCCACGCTGGCGCCACCGCTGATACCGCAAAACACGCCCTCCTTGCGCGCCAGCGTCCGTGCCATGTCGATGGCATCGGGTCCGGCGACGGGCTGCACCCGGTCAATGTAACCTTTCCGGATCGATTCATTGGCCAGCGCAGAGATAAAGTCGGGCGACCAGCCTTGCATCGGATGCGGGCTGAACGCGGGATGGCTGGCAGACGCCGATCCATCCTCCGCGAAGGGCTGCACCGTTCCGCTGCCCAACAGCGGCGCGGCTTCAGGCTCTGCGGCCACGATGCGCGTCGTGGGGCTCTCGGCTCGCAGCACGCGTGCCACGCCGGTCAGCGTTCCACCGGTGCCGAACCCCGTCACCCAGTAATCCAGACCATCCGCGCCGAAATCACGCAGAATCTCGCGCGCTGTTGTGCGCGCATGAATGTCGGTGTTTGCCGGGTTTTCGAACTGCCGGGACATGAACCAGCCATGCGCCTGTGCAAGCTCCCGCGCCTTGGCGACCATGCCACTGCCCTTCAGCGGTGCCGGTGTGAGCACGACGCGCGCCCCGAGGTAACGCATCAGCTTGCGGCGCTCGACCGAAAAACTTTCGGCCATTGTAACGACAAGCGGATACCCTTTGCGGGCGCAGACCATGGCAAGCCCGATCCCTGTATTGCCGCTGGTGGCCTCGACAATGGTCTGACCGGGACGCAAGGACCCGTCGCGCTCGGCCGCTTCGATCACGCCCAGGGCCAGCCTGTCCTTGACCGACCCCATCGGGTTGAAGGCTTCAAGCTTTGCAAAAAGCTCCACGCCGGAAGGCGCCAGCCTGTCCAGACGCACCACAGGGGTTTCGCCGATGGTTTCAAGAATGGAACGTTTGATGCGTGTCATTGGAATTCTCGTGATTTGGATCTGTTTCAGACCGGACATGCCTGATGACGGCGACCGCCTGCATGCCGCCCCACCGGGCGGAAGATACGTGCCGTCTGCGGGCCCGTTTCCGGCGCGCCGGTTGATCTGGCGGGATGAAAGTGTCTCATGGGATGTCCACCGTGTTGTGACGCGGACGGATTGCCCGTCGCTTACTGACAGCCTGTCTGGAAGACCCGTGTTGCAGTCCGATGTCCGGACAAGGTGTTTTGTGTTTCAGAAGGGAAATTTCCCGCCAATCCGCAGAAACTTGGAAATCCTGCAATTTTCCAGACACTTAAGGAAATTCAAACAGCTGGACAGCATCTGAAACTGTTACAATTGAAACAAAACCCCGCCCTTCCGAAAACGAGCTGAAACATGGACTGGCTAGGGTCACCTCATGATCCAGGATCCATCCGCAAACGCCAAGACACCCACCGGAGACCTCTTGCTCGATACCATCGGTGCTCTGCCCGATGGCATTGCCCTTTTTGATGCCGACCATTGCCTCGTCGCCTGCAACCCGAAGTTCCGCGCTCAGTTCCCGAACCTGGCCGACCGGCTGCAACCGGGGGCGCGCTGGATCGACCTTTTGAAAGACGTTGAAGCCGGAGGTCATTACAGTCCGCCGGTGACCGCTGCGAACCAGAACACGCACACGTCTCGCCAGGGCGGTCTGACGGATCAACTGGACTTTGACCGGAAAGCCGAACTGCGGTTTGCCGACGGCGCGATCTGCGACATCACGCTCAAACCCATGATGCACGGCGGCTTTGTCGCGATCTGCAGCGATGTGACCGATCAGCGCCAGGCAGAATCCACCGCACGCGAACAGGAAAACATCCTGCGCACCGCACTTGACGCGTCACCGGCTGCGATCGTCATGGCACGGCTGAGGGATGGCAGGATCCTCTACCGGTCGCCGGGTGCGGCGGCGTTTTTCGGCGACACCGAGACCGCTCTGGAACACTACGCGGATCCCGGCGATCGCGACCGATACACAGCGGTCCTGGCGGAAAAGGGACGCGTGGACGACTATCGGATCATGCTGCGCGATTCAGAGGGCACTCCGCATTCCGTCACGTCCTGGGGGCGGCTGGTAGAGTTTGACGGTGACGCCTATGCGGTGACGGCGATTATGGGGTTGAGCGAACAGCAGCTGCGCGAGGCCATGATCGAACAAATTGTCGAATCCTGTCCTACCGCGATCCAGATGACGCATGCCGAAACGGGGGATGTACTGTTCTATTCTCCGGAATGTGTCGCCCTGTTCGGACCTTTGGAAAACGCAAAACAGTATTACGTTGATCCCGTTGTGCGGGCCCGCAATCTGGCGAATCTTCGCCAGAAAGGGTCCGTCGTTGAGCAGAAGGTACAGTTCTACGATGCCTCCGGCACGCCCTTTTGGGGGGCTGTGTCGGCACGATTGGTCCGCTACAAGGGCGAGGATGTGATTGTGTCTCACACCCGGGATCTGACCGAGGAACGAAAGCTGGAAGCCGAGATGGCGCATCAGCAGGATCAGCTGCACCAGAACGAGAAGCTTCTGGCGATGGGGGAGTTGCTGGCAGGCGTGGCCCACGAGTTGAACAACCCGTTGTCCGTCGTCGTGGGGCACTCCCTGATGTTGCGCGAAGATTGCAAAGAGCCCGACGTGCTGCGTCAGGTGGAAAAGATCAGTCACGCGGCCGAACGGTGTGCAAAGATCGTCAAGACGTTTCTGACAATGGCACGCCAACATCCGACGAAGTTGCAAAACGTTGACGTGAACGAGCTCGTACAGACCGCGGTGGATGTGGCGCGATACGGAGAAAGTGCCGGTGCCGTGGACATCTCTTGTGCTCTCGAAGACGAGCTGCCCGAAATTTCCGCAGATCCCGATCAGATCACCCAGGTCATTCTGAACCTGATCCTGAACGCCGAACAGGCCATTCAGCTGACCGGAACAGGCGGACAGGTTCGCGTGGAAACCTGCCGGCACAAGGACGGCGCGGAACTCCTGATCCGGATTGCCGATGACGGACCCGGCATTCCCGAAGAGATCCGAAGCCGGATTTTCGAACCCTTTTTCACAACCAAAGATGTGGGCCACGGCACGGGTATCGGCCTGACGCTGTGTCATCGAATCATAAAGACGCACGAAGGCGATATCCGGGTGTCTCCCGGTCAGGCCGGCGGCACGGTTTTTGAGGTCACCTTGCCCGCCGGCCAGAGCGACGTGTCGCAGCCTAAGGCGCACGACACGGACTTGGCCATCAGCAACAAGGTAAAAATTCTGATCGTCGATGACGAAACCGATGTGGCGGAACTGAACGCAGAGATCCTGACACGTGGCGGCTACGATGTGGACGTGTTCGATGACGCGGATGCGGCGCTTGCCCATCTGCGCGAGCACGACGTTGCACTGATCCTCAGTGACCTCAACATGCCGGGTATTGATGGGCGAGGTTTCTTCGAAACAATCACCGCCGAGTTTCCCCACATGATTGACAGAACGGGCTTCATCACCGGTGACACGATGGGCCGGTCATCTCAGACCTTCCTGGACGAAGCGGACAGACCGTTCCTGGAAAAACCGGTTGCCCCGAAAGAGCTGCGCGCGTTTGTGGCTGAAATACTCGAAAAGGCAGAGGCCACTGAATGACACGCGCCCTGGTCCGGATATGTGTCTGCGATGACGAACGCGACGTAAGGGAGATGCTGAAGGAGTATCTTGTCCGGCGGGGGTTTGATGTGGTCACTGCAGGTCAGAGCGATGAACTGCGTGCGGCTCTGGAGGAGAACGAGATTGACCTCATTCTGCTCGACATAAACATGCCGGGCGAAGATGGTTTGACCACGCTGCGGACGCTGCGCAGCACAGACACCGTCCCGGTTGTCATGCTGACCGCGGCAGGCGAAACCATTGACCGGATCGTGGGTCTGGAAATGGGCGCGGACGACTATCTTGCAAAGCCCGTGGACCTGCGTGAACTGGAGGCCCGGATCAAGGCTGTGCTGCGCCGCCATCATTCCGCGGAACCGGCCAACAGCGCGGCTCCGGCACGGTCAGACGTGGACACGGCGCGGTTCGGGGACTTCACGCTCGATCTTGCCGCAGCCAAGCTGCTGGCCGCCGACGGGACCGAAGTGCCGCTGACCGCGATGGAGTTCAGCCTGCTCAGTCTGTTTGCGCGCAACCGCGGCCGTGTGCTCAATCGCGATCAAATTCTTGAACAAGCGCATGACCGTTCATGGGATCCTTTCGATCGCAGTATCGACATTCGCATTTCGCGTCTGCGGCGCAAGATCGAACCAAACCCGCAAAAACCACAGATCATCAGGACAGTACGTGGAATAGGATACCTGTACGATCCGGACTGACCTGTGGTCGGTTCTTCTCAGCACCCGCCGCGATTGAGTGTGCCAGTGGTGCCCGTCAGGACGCCGATAGGTTCAAACATATGCCTTATGTCGCGTGCATCGAAAGACGGACGATGCGCCCAGACACGCCGCAGTTTCATGGCCGTTTCGTCGCGCATCTGCGCCACAAAGATCGCCAGCATGATCAAGGCCGCGCCAGGCAGAAAACCCGATCCGGGGTCTTCGCCCAGCAGGATCATTGCAAAGAGGATCCCCGCGAGCGGCGAAAACGACGTTGCCAGGGAGACATCACTTGACCGCGCATATTTCAGGGCAAAGAACCAGACAATCTGACCCACCACGATCACTGGAACAGCATAGAGCCAGACCCACTTCAGCATGACGGGCGCAAGGATGTCGCGAAACTGGTCCGGGCCCTGTATCGCACTGATCAGCAGAAAGTAGATCGCAGTGCCAACAACCGCACGGTAGAGCGAAAAGATGCCCATTGGAATCTGTCGCAAGGCACGCCGCGCGACAATGGCCGACGCAACATAGGACAACGTGGCAAGCGCGGCCGCGATCTCGCCGATGTCGAACACACAATGCTTGCCAGTCTCGCGCAATGCGATCATCACGAGCGCTCCCGCCAATGCGATCAGACCAGCCAGCATGACGCGCGGCACCAGCCGCTCTTTCAGAAAGAGCCACGCAGCCAGAAGAAAAAGAGGCGGCTCGATCCGGCTGACAAGCACGACGTTTGTGACACTCGATTGCTCGAGCGCAAAGAAAAACAAACCGGGCGTGACAGCAGACGACAGGACGGCCGAAACTGTCAGAAGCACCCAATCCGCGCGCCTCAGCCGCCGCAGGTTGGCGCGTGTCCAGTCGCCCCGGAACAGTACCGCGATCGGCAGGATCGAGATGACAGAGCCGAGCAGAAGCAGGTTCTGAAACGTGATGGCATTGCGTCCGCCTGCAACCGGATTGTCGGCTCCGATCTCAACCAGGGCCGTGGCGATCGAATTGGACGCGGCATAAATCACCATGCCGCACCAGGCAAAGCCCAGCCCGAACCGCGCCGCGGTTGATGAGGTAAAGGTGACGTGTCCGAGGGTCCGCATGTCAGCGCTCCGTTTGCCGTGTACGGCACTGACCTAGACGCGCGTCGTTTCTGTCGGATGTCGCTAAATGTATGCCCCGGTTTCATTTGTAACAGGGCTGTTTCAGACCATATCTGAACGTACCCGGCCCTGGGGGGCCGGGCCACCGGATGGTGATCCGCTAGCCGTAAACCAGGTTCGGCAACCAGGTGATGAGCTCGGGAAAGAGCATGCAGGCCGCCAGCCCGAGAATCTGTAGCGCCAGAAACGGCAGGGCGGACTTGAAGATATCGCTCATCGGAATCGAATCCGGCGCCACGCCCCTGAGATAGAACAGGGCATACCCGAACGGAGGCGACAGAAAGCTCATCTGCATGTTGACCAGGTAAAGAACACCGAACCAAAGCACCAGGTCATCCGGGTTGTCGAACCCGAAGGCCGCTGCGCCAAGCGCCTTGATGATCGGCACGAAGATCGGCACGCAAAGCAGCAGGATCCCCACCCAGTCGAGGAACATGCCGAGCGCCACCAGCAGGATCTGCATCAGGATCAGAATACCCCAGGGTCCAAGACCAAAGCCCTGCATGGTTTCCTGAACGAACTGCTGCCCGCCCTCCAGCACATAGAGACCGACAAATATGGTTGCGCCGAACATGATCCAGATGACCATTGCGCTGGCCTTGAGGGTTGTCAGACAGGCTTCGCGCACGGTGGCCCAGTCCAGCTTGCGGTGTATGGCCGCCACGATGAAGGCACCGAACGTGCCGATACCCGCGGCCTCGACGGGGGTGGCAACGCCGGAAAAGATGATGCCCAGCACGATCGCGATCAGCGAAATCGGCGCGGCCAGCCCACCAAGCAGGCGAAACTTGTCCGCAGTCGATACACGTTCTTCCAGCGGAATTGGCGGGCCAAGAGTGGGATTGATCGTCGCGCGCATCACCACGTAGAGGATGTAAAGACCCGACAGCATCAGGCCCGGAACAACAGCCCCCACGAAAAGCTCGCCCACCGACTGCTCTGCCACAACCGCGTAGATGATGGCCAGAATGGACGGCGGTATCAGAATACCCAGCGTCCCCCCCGCCATGATGGATCCCATTGCGATTTTCGGGTCATATCCACGTTTCAGCATGGCCGGCAGCGCGATGATGCCCATTGTGACCACCGCCGCGCCAATGACCCCAACCATCGCCGCAAGTATGGTCGAGGCCAATATCGTGGCCGCGGCAAGCCCGCCCCTGACGCCGCCCAGAACCTTGTAGATCACATCGAACATTTCGTTGATGATCCCGGCTCTTTCGAGCATAGCCGCCATGAAGATGAACAGCGGAATGGCGGACAGCTGATAGTTCGTCATCAGCGGAAAAATCCGGCTGGGCACGATGTTCAGCGCACGCGCATCCCCCAGTATGAACAGGAAGACGCAGGCCAGTCCGCCGGTGACGAAGGCAAGCGGCAAGCCGGCCATCAAAAGCGCGATCAGGCTGCCGAACATCACCAGCGTGAGAAGCTCAATGCCGATATCCAGTCCCATTGACTACGCCCCCCGTGCCACGGCGCGAATGTCTTTGGCGAGTTTCGACACACCCTGAAGAATAAGCAGGATTGCCCCCACGACCATCACCCATTTCATCGGCCAGAGCGGCACTTCCCACTCGTTGAAACTGATCTCGCCCCAGCGAATGTTGCCGTCTGTCCACTGGCTGGCATCGAACGCCCCGAGCATCTCGAAAAAGCCGGACTCGCCACGCGCCCAGTCAGAGACGACTGAATTGCCGGTCGGAACAGCCAGAGCGTCCATGGCGAAAATCCAGGACGTGTAGAGAAGTGTTCCCGCAAAGATGAAGAAGAAGACAGAGGTCAGCAGATCAACCCATGCCTTGCGCGGGCGTGACAGCGGCGCATAGAAGATATCGACGCGCACATGGCTTTCGGTCAGCATCGCGTAGGATCCCGCGATCAGATACTGCATGCCGAACATCAGGTACATGGATTCATGCGCCCAGTTGGTGGGCGTACCAAAGACGTATCGGCTGATCACCTCGAAATAATAGACAAAGACGGCGATCACCGCCCAGTAGGCCACGAACTCGCCGCAGAAAAGCGACAGCCGGTCGATCCAGTTCTCTACATGGTCGGAGTCCTTGCGCGCCTCTTCCGCCTCGACGGCCTCGATTTCCAGTTCTTCCTCGGGAAAAGGATCACCGGCGATAGTTTCGTTCGCCCGCCGGACAAGCCCGGGCAGAAGAACCGCATCAATGACCAGCAACGCCACGATCGTCCAGAACGCGTAGCCGGCGGCACTGTCCCAGAAGCTGCGTGTCGCCTGTGCCTCTTGCAGGGGTGTGGCCAGCTCGTCCAGAACGGCCTGCGCCTCAGCAATGCGTGCCTCTGACTTGGGGATCTGTCCCTCGGCGCGCTCGACCCGGCGTTTCGCCAGACGCTCTGCGGTTGACCCCGGCTCTGCCTCGGCCATTGCCGTCTGCATCTCGGTCACTTGCGCGCGCGCTTCATCCAGACGCGTCTGTTCCCGGTCGACGGTTCTTTCCGCGACGCGCACATCGTTGGCATAGTTGGATTCCACCGTGCGCGCTGCCGTCTCGTTGCCGTTGGCATAGAGAATGAAGAGGAAAATCGGCACGAACAAAAAACCGAGCATGCTCTTGAGGTAGAACCGGTGCAGCCCAAGCATGCCGCCGGTGATCAGGATCATGTACCCGATGCTGATCTGATAGCGGTGCGTGTGTGCACCGGACCGGCGCGACAACACCATGGCGACCAGCGGGAAGACGATCAGTCCGACCCAGTAAAGCCAGTGTGGCAACGTATAGGAAATGTCGGGCATGGCGGACGACCTGCAAGGGTTCTGACCTTCCCCGTCCGGCTGCATGGCCAGACGGGAAAGGTCACGTCGGTTGTGTCACACAGGTTCAGAGATCGAGATTCAGACCTTCGATCTGCTCGGGCGTGACATAGCCCAGCGATCCCGACATCATGTAGTCAAGCTGGATCTTGAAGACACGCGCCGCGTTCTTGTCGCGGTTCGCGTAGTCGAACCAGATCGGCACGGCAATTTCGGTCATGATTTCAACATCGTCCTGAGTCAGACGCGTCACTTCCGTGCCATCCGCCTCGAACTTCTTCCACGCTTCCTGATCGGCCGCCTGAATTGCGGCATGGTGCATGTCAGAGTAGACATGCGTTTCCATCTCGACAAACTGCTGCATCTGCGGACTGATCGCGTTCCAGGCATCCATGCCAACCGTGATGTCCATCAGGTCGACCGGCTGATACACCGACATGAAGCCCGGAGGGCCCATCACGATGTAATCCGTCACCTGGCTGAAGCCGAGGGCATAGTTGACCGCCGGGCCGACATAGTCCGCCACGTCAATCGTGCCCTTTTCGAGCGCCGGAAAGATCTCTGATCCCGGAAGAACCGTGGTTTCCGCACCAATCTCATTGAACACTTCGGCCACCATGCCGCCCGGCAGTCGCATCTTGCGTCCGGCAAAGTCATCGATCGAGCGGATCGGCACCTTGGAGTGTATGATGTTCGGCCCGTGATGCACCGGTCCGACAAAATGCAGCCCCTGCTCTGCAAACAACTCGCGGGCAATGTCCAGACCGCCCAGCGAATAGTAGAACACGTCCCATTCATGCGGGTTGCGCAGACCAAGCGGATAGCTTGTCATAAAGGTCGCCGCAGGAATTATGCCCTGATAGTAGATCGTGAACGGGTTGATCGCCTCCAGCACACCGTTCTTCACCGCGTCCGCCAACTGGAAGTCGCCCACGACATCGCCCGCGCCAAAGGGCTGAAACGCCAGTTCACCGCCTGTCTTTTCAGCGATCGTTGAACACCACGTCTTGAAGATATCCAGACCGGCGCCGCCGGGCCAGGACGTCTGGATCCGCCAGGTTGTCGTTTCGCCTGCCGCCGAAGCGATATGAGGCGCTGCAAGCGTCGCCGCACCGGCACCGGCAAGCGTGCGCAATGCCGCGCGGCGCGTTGTTGATGTATGTTTCATTTGAACCTCCCTAAGTCTTTCCGTGAGTTTTGGTCGTATCGGGCGTCTTGCACGATGCCCCCCCGTCCTCGGCTCCCGCAGTCATGGTCTTAGCGCGTGACGTGCGACAATCAACCGCAAAACGACAGAACTGGTCATTCTTTCTTACCAAAACACCAGCAGGTCCCGGTGAAGTCACACGGCTCGCCAGACAAACCTTGACCCGCCACGGACACAACGCAATAGTCCGCCCGTGCGGGTCCGAAGTCCGCAGTCCCGCGAGGAAACGCCAGGCTATGCGCACTGTGGTCAACATCATGAATCGGCGCGAAACGCGCTGTGATCTCGTGCCCAGTCTGCGTCGTGTGCCGTCTCTCTCGCCCACGACACCTTTCAGGACTTCCCGCAAACATGTCGCTTTCTCAGCCCACGCTTCGCCTCGCCGTCGATATTGGCGGCACATTTACAGACACGGTTCTGACTGATGAAACGCAGAGCGTTCTTGCCTCCGCGAAAACGCTGACCACCCACAACGACCCGACCGAAGGCGCGCTTGCCGGCATGACGCGCGTGCTCGATGATGCGCGACAGGACGCCGCTGCTATTGCAGGGTTCATCCACGGCACCACGCTCGCGACCAACGCCCTGATCGAAAAACGCGGCGCGTGCGTGGCGACCCTGACGACCGAAGGCTTCCGCGATATCCTCGAAATCGGGTATGAGCGGCGCTACAGCCAGTACGACATTGATCTGCAGAAAACCGATACGCTGGTGTCGCGCGACCGTGCGTTCACAATCGCGGAACGCATGTCGGCTCGCGGAGAGGTCCTGAAACCATTGCAGGAGACCGCCCTGCCGGCGCTTCTGGATCAGCTCGACGCCAGTGGTGCAGAGGCTGTGGCGATCTGCCTTATGCACGCATACGCCAATCCCGCACACGAACACCGTCTTCGCGATCTTCTGCAGTCGGCGCGACCGGACCTGTCGATCTCGCTGTCCTCAGAGGTGAGCCCGGAAGCGCGCGAATACGATCGCCTGTGCACGACTGTGGCCAATGCCTACATCCAGCCGATGATGGCACGCTACCTGACGGCGTTTGCTGCCAGATTCCGCGCGGAGCGTGTGAAGTGCCCGATCCTCATGATGACCGCTTCGGGTGGCATGTGCGCGCTGGAAGCGGCGTCGCGCTTTCCCATCAGACTGGTCGAGTCGGGACCCGCGGGCGGAGCGATCCTTGCTGCCCGGCTGGCCTCCGAAATCGGAGAACCCGAGGTGCTGTCCTTCGATATGGGCGGCACCACCGCGAAACTCTGCCTGATTGACGGCGCGCGCCCTCAGACATCGCGACACTTCGAAATCGCGCGCGCGGCCCGTTTCATCAAAGGCTCGGGGCTGCCTGTGCGCATTCCCGTCATCGACATGATCGAAATAGGGGCTGGCGGTGGCTCTGTCGCCGCCATCGACCGGCTGGGACGCCTGTCCGTCGGTCCGGAAAGCGCCGGATCGGAACCCGGGCCAGCCGCCTTTTGCCGCGGCGGGGCCGAACCCACGGTCACCGACGCCGACGTCGCACTTGGCTACATCCGGCCCGATGTGTTTGCCGAAGGTCAGTTTTCCATTGATCCGGCCCTTGCCCGGCGCGCGGTGTCCGAAAAGATCGCCGGACCACTGGAAGAGACGATAGGACAAGCAGCAGACGGCATAAGCCGGATCGTCGATGAAAACATGGCAAATGCCGCTCGGATGCATGCGGTGGAATCGGGAAAGGATCTGTCCGCGCGCACCATGATCGCCTTTGGCGGCAATGGCCCGTTGCATGCCTGCCGGGTTGCCCGCGCGGCCGGGGTATCGCGTATCGTGATCCCCCAAAGTCCCGGTGTCGGATCCGCAATCGGCTTTCTGTATGCGCCCGTCTCCTTTGAAACGGTCCGCAGCCGGTATGCGATGCTGCACACGCTGGACACAGCCGCAATCAACGACGTGCTGTCGCGGATGGAGGACGAAGCGCGCGCAATTGTCCGGCAAGGCGCACCGCAAGAGACGCTCGACTGTATGCGCAGCGCGTTCATGAGGTACCACGGCCAGGGTCACGAAATCGAGGTGCCCCTGCCGGCGCACGCGCTTGGCGCAGAGGACATCCAGGAGCTGACCACGGCATTTGAACGCGCCTATGCCGCGCTCTATTCGCGACCGGTGCCGGGGATGGATATTGAAATCCTGAACTGGGCGCTGCGGGTGAGCACGAAAGAGGCACCGCCCGCGCGCCACACTCGCACCCCGGCACCGGTTGCCTGCCACCCATCCGAGACCGCCGCACTGCATTGCGATGTCACCGGCCGGGAATGCGAGGCCAGAGTTCTGGATCGCGGCAGCCTTGTCCCCGGCATGACCCTGTCCGGGCCGGCTCTGGTGACGGAACCGCAGACCACAACATTCGTCGGCGCCGACTTTACACTTGGCGTCGATGCGGCGGGCAATCTCATACTGACCCGCTCGGATCTGGGAGAACACGCATGACATTACAGACAAAGGCACAGTTGCAGGTCATGTGGAACCGGCTTCTGGCGGTGGTGGAAGAACAGGGTCAAACCCTGATCCGTGCGGCGTTTTCGCCGATTGTGCGTGAATCCGGTGACATTTCGGCAGGCATATTCGACTTTGAGGGGCGGATGCTGGCGCAGGCCGTGACCGGCACGCCGGGTCACATCAACACCATGGCCGAAGCGGTCAAGTCGCTGCGCGCCCTGTTCCCGACAGAGGCCATGCAGCCCGGCGACATTTACATGACCAACGATCCCTGGCTTGCCTCCGGACATCTCAATGATTTCCTTCTGATGATGCCGGTCTTTCATAACGGCAATGTCGTGGGCTTTACGTCCTGTACCTCCCATCTGGCCGATCTTGGCGGACGCGGCATGGGCCCTGAAGGCACCGACATCTTCGACGAAGGTTTGCTGATCCCACCCTGCAAACTTGTGGAAGCCGGCGAACTGAACGACTTTCTGCTCGAAATCGTAAAGGCCAACTCGCGCGAACCGGTGGCCAATGAGGGTGATATCTATGCTCTTATCGCCTGCTGCGAAGCCGGCGCGGCTCGGCTTTGCGGAATGATGCGCGACTTTGCACTCAACGATCTTCTAACGCTGTCGGACTATATCATCGAGACATCCAGACGCGGCACGCTGGCGGCCATTTCGGAACTGCCGGAGGGCACGTACAATAATATGCTGCGCGTTGACGGGTACGAAGACGAACTGGAACTGCATGCAGCCCTCACGATATCGGCGACCGGTGTGCACCTTGACTTTACCGGGACCTCGGGCTGTTCGGCCAAGGGCATCAATGTGCCGCTTAACTATGCCACCGCCTATTCGGTGTTCGCGCTGCGCTGTCTGATCGGTCCGGACATTCCGAACAATGCCGGATCTCTGGAACCCTTTCTGGTGACCGCACCTCCGGGGTGCATACTGAACGCGCAGCGGCCCGCACCGGTGGCAATGCGTCACACTCTGGGACAGATGACACCCGATCTCGCACTTGGCTGTCTGCACCAGGCCCTGCCTGCAAAGGTGCCCGCAGAAGGTGCCTCATGTCTCTATGATCTGCCCATCCGGCACACACCCGAGGCCGAGATGGCGGGGCATCCGCCCTTTGCGCTGGAACTGGTCCACAATGGCGGAACCGGTGCACGCCCCGGCTCTGACGGCCTGTCCGCGACGGCATTTCCGTCAGGCGTCTGGGGCAGTCAGGTCGAGATAACAGAGGCGGTGGCCCCGGTGACCGTCTGGCGTCGCGAACTTCTGCCCGATACGGGCGGCGCAGGGCGGTTTCGCGGCGGACTCGGACAGCGCCTGGAGATCGCGCCGTCCGGCGAGACCGGGTTTCTTGTTTTCCTGTCGGTGGAACGCATCCAGAACCCCGCGAAAGGGCGCGAGGGCGGACACTGCGGGTCGACCGGTCGCATTCGCGTGACCGGACGGCAGGATGATGTGCCCGGCAAGTGCGAACTCCGGATCAATCCCGGCGAGCGTCTGATCATCGACACACCTGGCGGCGGGGGGTTCGGGGCGCCGTCGGCGCGCGATCCGCGTGACGTGTCCGCAGATCTGAAATGCGGGTTTGTCAGCAAAGAGGCTGCCGCGCGCGACTATGGGCATGGATCATGACCCGGCCCGGCCCCTGCCCCGTGCCTCAGATTGCATCGATGGCGGCCTATGCGCTGGCCGACCCCTGTCCGGACGACTGGGTATCGCTGGCCCAGAATGAAAGCGCGTTCGCGCCCAGCCCGGCGGCTGTGTCTGCCGCGCGCGCCATTGCGGACGAAACCGCGCTCTACCCGGATCCGGACTGGACCGCGCTGCGCGCTGCGATCGCACAGGTGCACGGTGTGGCCGGGGCGCACATTCTGTGCGGCGCCGGGTCGATGGAGTTGATCGGCGCGCTGATCCGCGCTTTTGCCGGTCCCGGTGACGCGGTTCTGGGTAGCGCGCACGGCTACCTCTTTGCACAGACCGCAAGCCAGCAGGTGGGTGCGGCGTATCACTGCGTGCCGGAATACAACTATTCCGTGGACACCGATGCGCTGGCGGGCGCGGTGACGCCGCAAACCAGGATCGTGTTCCTGTGCAATCCCGGCAACCCCACAGGCACACGGATCTCCAATGGGCAGATTGTCGCGCTGCGCGCGCAGCTTCCCGAGACCGTTCTTCTGGTTGTCGACCAGGCCTATGCAGAGTTTGATGACCAGGATCCCACAGCGATCTTCGATCTGGTCGACAGTCTGAACACAGTTGTCTTGCGCACGTTTTCAAAAGCGTACGGCCTGGCCGGCGCGCGGGTGGGCTGGGGTCTTTTCCCGGCCGCGATCGCACGCGACGTGCGCAAGCTGCTCAACCCCAATAATGTGTCCGGCATCAGCCAGGCCATGGCCTGCGCGGCGATGCTGGATCAGGCGTATATGCGTCATGTCGTGACGGAAACGGCGAAACGGCGCATGGACTTCGCAAGTCAGCTTGAGATCTCGGGGTTCACCTGCCCCGAGAGCCACACGAATTTCGTGCTGATCCCGTTTTCCGATGCCAGCGCGGCAGACCGGGCGGACGCGCGACTGCGCGACCACGGATTGCTGCTGCGCGGGATGGCGGGATACGGTCTGCCGCATTGCCTGCGCGCCACCATCGGTCAGGCCGGAGACATGAACCGGGTCGCAGGTCTGCTGACAAAAGGACCGGACGCATGACAGCACATCCGGCAAATGAACACCGGCGCGGCCCGAAAATCGGCGTTCTGGTCCCCTATACCAATGTCAATCTGGAACCCGACATGGCGTTGCTGAAACCCTCCGGCTGCACGTTGCATTTCGAGCGTCTGGGCGACTATGACATCGAAGAGGTTCCGGACGCCGCCCAGATGTCGCGACTGGGCGCCTCCGATCTGACCGAAACCCTGCGTCTGATCTCTGGCATCCGCCCTGCTGCGGTGCTTTACGGGTGCACATCGGCCACTCTGACGCATGGTCACGCGTTTGACCGGGATCTGGCCGAACGGATCGCGCTCAGCTCGGGCGCATGTTCGATCACCGCCGCAGGGGCGCTGGTGCGCGGCATCAAGGCGCTCGGTGCGCGCCGTGTCGGTTTTTCGTCTCCCTATCTGGGAGAGATCAACGATCAGGCCGTTTCGTTTCTGCATGCCAATGGCATCGAAACCGTCGCGCGCGCAGATATCGGGCGCGCACTTGGAAACTACGGTCAGGGAGAGCTGACGCCGGATGAGGTATTTGCGCTGGCGATGAAGGTGGCGCAACCCGGGGTCGAGGCGATCGTTCTGTCCTGCACCGACATGCGCGCTGTCGAGACAGTCACCCGGATCGAAGCGGCAACCGGACTGGCTGTCGTAACCTCGAACCAGGCGATGGTCTTTGCGCTCTGCCAGGATCTGGGTCTCGCCCGCCCGGCCGGAGCCGTGGGCCGGGTGTTCGACCTCCTGTGAGTCCGAGTCATACCGGTGCGTAAAGATGTCGTGCGACATCCGAAAACGGCGCGCCGTCCGGCAGCGAGAGAACGGCCTCCGCCAGGCCCTGCGCCCGCGCCCGCCCGAGGACGGGGTCGGCAAAATCATGAAACTTGTCCACGATATCGGCACGGGAGAACGGCCGCTCGGGACCGCCGCGGGCATGCACCTCACCGGACGCCACGGCTCGCCCATCGCGCAATGTCAGGGTGACTTCCGCCCATCGTCCTTCCGGATAACGTGCTTCAAACCGGGCGTCGGCCGCCATCTGCGTGCTGGCCACCAGTCGTGCAACAGCAGCGTCCGACAAGCCGGGCCCGGAAATCTGTGACAGCCCCAGACGCCCGTGCACAAGCCGTGCCGCCACGGCAAACGGCAGACTGTACTGCGCCTCTGACGTGGATGCGGGCATGCCGGGAAACAACTCCACCGCATAGTTGAAGCTGGCGATGTGCAGACCCGCCACGTCCGCGACCTCCAGCCCGTATGTGTCCATCAGTTCCGCCGCCGCGTCGATCGCGGCATGTGCCCAGCGACAGACCGGATAGGGTTTGATGTATTGATGATCGACCTGCCAGAAATGCCCCAGATCCGCCCAATGCGGCGCGGCGTCGGGCGCCTCGACGGTCAACGCTGGCGCACCGGTAAAGCCCAGTTCAGCCATGATCGCCGCCGACATGCCCGCCAACGCGCCCCATCCGGATCCGTCGTGCAGCATGGTCGGCGTCGCGATCTCGCGCATCATCTGGCTGCGCGGGCCGTGGTATTCCGCAATCCCGAACGCGTGCCGCAACTGGTCCGGCGACATCCCCCGAAGCCGGGCCGCCATCGCCGCGACACCCAGGGCGTTCCACGCTCCGGACGTATGATAATCCGTCACCGAGTCGTGCAGCGCGATGCCTGCGCGCCCCGCCACTTCGTATCCGATCACAAGGGCGGCCAGTGCCTCGGGTCCGGTGAGTTCAGGGCGCGCGACGGCCAGCGCGGCCAGCGCAGGCACGGTCACCACGCCAATATGCCCCTTCGTGGGGTTGTAACCATCGTGGCCGTCCAGATTGTCGGTCTGCGTGGCCCCGGCAAAGACGGCGCCCGCAAGGCTGACGTCGCGCCCGTCAAAGAGCAAGGGCGCCGCGCAAGACCCGGTGCCGGCGCCATAGAGGGTCACTGCCGTCTCGCGCCCGATCCGCCCGGCCTCCATCGGGGCCGCGGCCGCGGCAATACCAAGCGTGTCAAGCAGCAGCAACGCTGACTGCGACAGCGATGGTGCCGGAATGGTCTGCGGCGTCGTTTCCAGTGCAAACGCGCAGACGCGATCCAGCGTGTTGTCTTTTGGCTCAACTGGCCTGTCTTTCGCCATGACGATCCTCCCCAGACCGGACGCTCACTCTGCCACTGCCACTCTTTCTGTTCCGGCCCTGTTTGCCAAGAGCCTGGCCCTTCCCGACCGGATCCGCCCTCGGGTCACCCGGTTGTGACGCCGGGCAGCACACACAGCATTTCATAAAGCAGGTTCGCGCCGATCAGCGCGGTGTTGCCCGAGGGGTCGTACGGTGGCGACACCTCTACCAGATCGCAGCCGACGAGATTGAGCCCGGCACACCCCCGCACGATCTCGAGCGCCTGCCATGTGGACAAGCCGCCAGGTTCCACCGTGCCCGTGCCCGGTGCAAACGCCGGATCGAGGCTGTCGATGTCGAAACTGAGGTAAACGGGCGCGTCTCCGACGATCTGGCGCACCTCTTCCATCAGCGGCGACAAAGAGCGGTACCAGCAGTCTTCGGCCGGCACCACGCGCCAGCCCTTGTCACGCGCCCAGTCAAAATCTTCCGCCGCATACCCGGTTCCGCGCAGGCCGATCTGTACGACCTTCTGGTTTTGCAGGCAGCCATCTTCCCACGCCCTGCGGAACGGACAGCCATGCGCGACCGTTTCACCGAACATATGCGCATTGATATCTGCATGCGCATCCACATGGATCAGCGCCACCGGCCCGTGCACCGCCGTCATCGCCCGCAGAATGGGCCAGGTCAGCGTGTGATCGCCGCCCAGGGTAAGCGGAATGGCCTTGTGCGACAGAATCCCGGCATACGCCCTTTCGATGATCTCCACCGACTTCTTCAGATCAAAGGTGTTGATCGCCACATCACCGATATCGGCCACCTGAAGGCTGTCGAAGGGGGCGGCCCGCGTGGCCATGTTGTAGGGCCGCAGCATCCGGCTTTCGTCGCGGATCTGGCGCGGTCCCAACCGCGTGCCGGGCCGGTTCGATGTACCGATATCCATTGGAATACCCACGAAACAGGCATCCAGCCCGGACGCGTCTTGCTGCGACGGCAGACGCATCATCGTCACAGGCCCGCCAAAGCGCGGCATCTCGTTGCCGCCGAGAGGTTGGTTGAACTGCGTCATGCTAGCCCCCGCACTTGGTCCTGTCCCGTTCTACACACAAAGAGAGCGGGGCTGAATGCCCCGCCCTGATCTGTTCACCGACGATTGCGGGTGACGGCCTCCGGCCCTGAACCCGGGACACCGGCCTGAGGCGAATGAGGTGCATCGCCACAGCCTTGCACCGTGCTGCGCGTCAGGCGTGCACAGCCTTCATGAACCGGTCGCGGATAATGACAGGGTCCATCGTGATGACCGGCATCTTGGCGTTTCCGCTGTCGCATTTGACAACCAGCACCGTCATCTTGCCGCCATCCAGCGCCGCCTGCAGCGCCGTGCCGGTGTCGACATCCTGCACTTCGACCACGTTGTCGCAGCCTGCCGCGCGCGCCATGCCGGCCAGCGATGTCTTCTTGCCGGTATATGTGGGCTGGTCGCCGGTCGAGCCGTAAGAGCCGTTGTCGATGATCATCAGGATGTAGTTGTCGGCCACATGATTGGCGATGGTGGGCAAAGTGCCGAGATTGGTCAGCACCGAGCCATCGCCGTCGATCACGATCACTGTCTTGGGCTGCGACAGGGCCAGGCCAAGCCCGATGGACGAGGCCAGCCCCATGGTGCCCAGCATGTAGAAATTGCTCGGCTGGTCGTCAATGGCGTGCAATTCCTGGCTCGGGATGCCGATATTGCAGACCACCAGATTGTCACGCAAGATCGGCGCGATTTCTTTCAGAATTTCAGAACGGATCATTGGTCGCCATAGCCTCCCCAGAAATTGGCGTCGGTGAGGATCGCCACCGGCTTGTTGCACATGAAGGTGTATTTCAGGATGTTGTCGAGTTCCTCGACATCCTTCTGCCAGTGAAAGTGATAGGTGGGGATCGCCATCTGCGCCAGAAGCGCCTTGGTGTGAACAGCCATTTCCACCTGACAGGCGACAGGTTCGCGCAGTTCGCCGCGATAGCTGATGATCATCGGCAGCGGCATCCGGTAATACTGGATCAGCGTGGCCAGGGTGTTGATTGTCACGCCGATGGCGGTGTTCTGCATGATGATCGCGGGACGCTTGCCGCCCATGAAGGCCCCGGCGCACAGGCCCATCCCTTCATCCTCCTTGTTGGAGGGGATGTGGTAGATGTCGTTGCGCTGGTCGATCTCTTCGATCACGCCGGCCAGCTGTTTGCAGGGCACCGTCGTCACGAAACTGATCCCGTTCGCGACAAGATCGTCGGTGATCTTCTTGTCAATGTTCATTGAAGGCCTTTCTCAGAAGGACGCGCGCTGCGTCCGGGCTTGATATGTGCAGGTCGGTGATGTGAAGACCGGGCGTCAGACAGATCTGTACACATGCACCGCGCAAGGCGCATGGCGCACCACGCGGGCAGCTGTCGATCCAAGCAGATAGTCCCCGATGCCCGGCTTGTGCGATCCCATGACAATGCAATCAATGCCATGCGTTTGAGCATAATCTATGATGCTGCGATAGGTGTGGCCCTGTACGATTTCCGCCTGCACGCCGTCATGACCGTCAATCTTCTCATGAAGCGTTTCGTTGGCGCGTTCAAAACTCTTTTTCATAAGCGTTTCATCAACATAGGCGCGCACAGAGTGCTCTGGCTCCTCGTGCACATGCAACGCTACGATGTGTCCGTCGACCCCGCCCAGTGTGCGCGCGATCGTCAGTGTCTTGGGGGACAATCCGTGATCAAGCGCCACGGGAACAAGTATCTTTTTGTACATTTCGATCTCCTTGCCGGTCTGGCGTCAGCTCCAGGGGTGAAGCACGATTTTTGGTGAAGCAACCTCGCCGGCGCGCAGGGCACGAAAGGCGTCCGCCCCGGCCCCGAGACTGCGGCTTTCGAACCAGTCGAGCGCGCCAAGCCGTCCGTCAAAGATTGCCGCCGCGGTGTCACGAAAATCCTGCGCGGTGTACGTGTACGTGCCGATGAACGTGACCTCCTGCAGGGTCATCCGCCGGATATCAAGACCCCCGGTATCCTCGCCCAGTCCGACATGCACGATCACCCCACCCGGCGCGGCCAGCGCTGAGGCCACGGCACGGGTGGTTGCAAACCCAACCGCATCGACAACAAGCGACGCCTCACCGTCCGCTGCGGCCACCGTGGTCTGGCCGCATCTGTCTTCAAGGAACGCGCGGCGGGCCGGATTTGGCTCGGCGATCGTGACATCCTGGCAGCCCTGCGCCCGCAGACACAGCGCGGCCGCCAGGCCGATGGCCCCGCCGCCCAGGACCAGCGCGCACGGCTGCATGTCCGGATGCAGCGCGGCAAGGCCCAGTCGCGCGGCGTGCCAGCTGACCGCCAGAGGTTCGGCCAGGGCCGCACGGTCAAGCGACACGTCGGACGGCACTTCGACAAGATTGCGCGGGGGCATCGACACGAATTGCGCAAATGCGCCCTCGCGCGGGGGCATCGAGATGATCTGGCGCGTGGCGCACAGGTTTTCGCGTCCGCTGTTGCAGGCGGGACAATCGGTACATGTCACCAGAGGGTTCACCGTCACGCGCAGGCCGTCGCGGACGCCGCCAATGACAACACCTGCTGCCTCGTGCCCCAGGATCAGCGGGGCCGGACGGCGGGTGTCATGTCCGAGATAGGCATGCATGTCCGACCCGCAAATGCCCACCGCCTCCACGCGCACGCACTCTTCTCCCGAAACCGGCGCGGGCTCTGGCACGTCGCGGTGGACCAGCGTTTCAACCCCTTCGTAGACCAGCGCCTTCATTTTGCTGTAAACCCCCCGTCCACCATCAGCACCTGCCCCGTGACATAGGTGCAGGCGTCAGAGCACAGAAACAAAAGCGGCCCGTCGATGTCCTCCAGCCGTCCGTTGCGGCCGATGCAGGTGTGCTCGGCGTTCCGTGTCGCGCGCTCCGGATCCTCAAAGACGGCCTGGGTCAGTTCAGTGGGGAAAAACCCGGGCCCAATCGCGTTGACGCAGATCCCGTCACGCGACCATGCCTCGGCCATTGCGCGGGTCAACTGGCCGACAGCCCCCTTGGTGGCACCATAGGCGATGCCGCCCGGAAAGGCGCGGGTCGTCTGAAGCGAGGCAAAATGCACGATCCGGCCCCAGCCCTTGTCGCGCATCGCCGGTACACAGGCCTGACTGATGAAAAACGGAGCCGACAGGTTCAGAGCCAGCGTCGCATCCCAACCCTGGGACGTCACCTCGTCGGCAGGCTCGCGCGTGTTGATCCCTGCGGCATGCACCAGAATGTCGGGAGCTCCAAACGGTTCGGACACGGCGCGCAAAAGATCGGGCAGGGCCGTGCGGTCCGCCACGTCGGCGACGCAGGACGCGGCGCGCGCGCCGATCTCGTCCGTCAGCGTGTCAAGCGCGGCCCGGCGGCGCGCCACGCCCACGACACTGGCTCCGGCCCGCGCCAGCGTCAGCGCCGCGCGTCGTCCAAGCCCCGAACTGGCGCCTGTGATGCAGGCCACGCGTCCCGTCAGGTCAAAGAGCGTCGCCCCGTCAGGCATCTGCCGTCAGATCGAAGTTCTGTCCCGGAAAATACTTGGCCAGCCTGACATCGGCCGCTCGTGCATGGCCCTCCATGCCCTCAAGACGCGAAATTCGCGCGGTGGCTTCCGCGATCGGTCGGGATCCCTCTCGCGTGGCGCGCTGCCAGGTGACGATTTTCATGTATTTGTGAACGCTCAGACCACCGGTATAGCTGGCCGCGCCAGAGGTCGGCAGCACGTGGTTCGTGCCAGTCGCCTTGTCTCCGTAGGCCACGGTTGTTTCTTCACCGAGAAACAGCGACCCGTAGCAGGTGAGACGGTTCAGCCACCAGTCGAGGTCCTCGGCCTGCACTGTCAGGTGTTCCGGCGCGTAATCATCGGAACACGCCGCCATCTCTTCGCGGTCGCCGCACACGATCACCTCGGCATAGTCACGCCACGCCGCTGTCGCGTTTTCACGGTTGAGCTCCGGCAGATCGTCGATCAGCGACGGCACCATCTCCAGCACCTTTTCCGCCAACGCCCGGTCATCGGTGACCAGCCAGACGGGAGAGTTGTATCCATGCTCGGCCTGACTGACGAGATCCGTGGCCACCACATGTGCGTCCGCTGTCTTGTCCGCGAGGATCAGACTGTCTGTCGGGCCGGCGATCATGTCGATGCCTACGCGGCCGAACAGAATCCGCTTTGCTTCTGCGACGAACTGGTTTCCGGGCCCGACAAGAATGTTGGCCCGTGGCAGGTCAAACAAGCCATATGTCATGGCCGCCACACCCTGAATTCCGCCCATTGCCAGAATCTGGTCCGCGCCGCAGATATGCGCCGCATACACAATGGCAGGGGCAACACCCGAATCCGGACGCGGCGGAGAACAGGCCGTGATGTGCCGGCATCCCGCAACCTTGGCGGTGGTCACCGTCATGATCGCCGAGGCGATATGGCTGTAGCGCCCGCCGGGGACGTAACATCCGGCCGCATCGACAGGGATCGCCTTCTGACCGGCCATCACGCCGGGCACGATCTCCATTTCGACATCCGAAACGGTGCCCTTCTGCATCTCCGCGAACCGCCGCACGTTATCGTGCGAAAACCGGATATCGTCCTTCAGTTTTTCCGGAACCAGCTTGCAGGCGGCATCAATCTCATCCTGCGTCAGCAGGACATTGCCCAGATACTTGTCGAACGTCCTGGCGTATTCCAGCGCCTTGGCATCTCTGCCGGTTTCGATTTCATCCAGAATGGTCTTGACCGTTTCATGAACCTCCGAGGCGTCTGACTTCGCCGTCATGGTGGCTTTCTTGAGATAGTCCCTGGGCATGGTGCGCCGTTCCTGTGCTGATCTGATCCGAAGAAAACGAATATGTCCGAGATCCGGAGCGCCCGGTCCGGGCGACAGGGACACCCCGATTCTCTTTTGCGCAACTGTAAGCGCTTACAAGTGCAATGCAAGCGTTTACATTGGCGAATATCGGCCGTATACGCATGGCATATCGCGTCTATGGCGCGCTTTTGGATTCCTTGATGTCGGACAACCCGAAACTGCCCACGCTTCGTGACGTCGCCCGCAAAGCTGGTGTTTCGACGGCCACGGTATCACGGTGCCTGAATGACCCGGGCAAGGTGGTCAAGGACACCCGCGAGCGCGTGCAGGCGGCGGTGGACGCGCTTGGCTACATGCCGAATTTCGCGGCCCGGGTCATGGCCGCGCGCCAGAGCCAGACGATCGGCGCCATCATTCCGACCATGGACAACGCGATTTTCGCGCGCGGCCTGCAGAGTTTTCAGGAAGAACTGCATCACGAAGGCTACACGCTGCTGTTGTCCAGCACGGCCTATCGCCCGGATATCGAAGAGGAACAGATCCGCGCGCTCGTGGCGCGGGGCGCGGACGGGCTGTTGCTGATAGGGCAGGATCGCGTACCGGGCATCTATGACTTTCTCAGACAGCGCAACGTTCCGTCCGTTCTTGCATGGTCATATGCACCTGACACGCCTGTACCGTGCGTGGGCTTTGACAATCGTGCGGCGATGCGTGCTCTGGCAGAGGCCGTGATCGCGCAAGGACACACACGGATTGGCATGATCGCCGGGCTGTCGGCCGGAAACGACCGCGCGAGGAACCGGCTGCAGGGCGCACGGGATGCAGTCCGCCGCGCCGGCCTTTCGCAGGACGCTTTGCTGGTTGCGGAAACGCCCTATGGCGTTCAGGAGGGCATGACAGTCTTCCGTCAGTTCATGGCCGATCCCGCCCCGCCGACCGCCGTTATGTGCGGCAATGACGTTCTGGCCGTGGGCGCCCTGCGCGAAGCGCAGAGACTGGGGCTGCGTGTGCCCGCAGACGTGTCGGTTACCGGATTCGATGATCTTGAGTTTGCCCATATCGTGGCACCGGCGCTGACCACCGTGCACGTGCCACACCGCGCGATGGGACGCGCGGCGGCACGCGCCCTTGTCACGATGTTACGCACGCAAAAACCGGTGTCCTCGGTCGAACTGGACACAACGCTTCAGCGCCGTGCCTCACTCGGCCCCTGCCCTTCGGAACGCGACAATCCCCGCGTTGCGCCCTGACCCGGGACAAAGCGCAGGGCAGAGCGCGCGCGATGCGAAACGCGTCAGGGCTCCTGCGTCAGATCCGCCGCGGCGCTTTCGATGGCGGCCTTTGTGAGCGCCAGATCCTCTTCGGTCAGGGCCAGACACGGATAGGTCTTGCCAGGCGACTTGAAGACTCCGCGATCGCGCAAGGACTTGTTGAACCGCGTGGCGCGGGCACGGTCTGCGCCGTGGGTGTCCCGGTAATGCCGCACGTCCTGGTCGGTGAACACCACATCGAACAGCGTATCATCGCCAACAATCCGGTGCGCGATGCCATGCGTCTCCAGCGCGGTGTGCATCATCTGCTTTACCCGCGCGCCAAGCGCGCGCAAGGCGTCGAACTGGCCGGGCTGGTTCAGAATTTCCAGCGTTTTCAAGCCTGCCACGGCCGCCACCGGATTGCCCGACAAGGTGCCCATCTGCATCAGCCAGCGATCCGCCCCGACGGTCGGCTTGTCGAAATGCGCCATGATATCGGCACGGCCCGCGACTGCGGCCAGAGGGAACCCGCCGCCGATCACCTTGCCCAGCGTGCACAGATCGGGCGTCACGCCGTACAGTTCCTGTGCGCCGCCCCAGGCAAACCGGAACCCGGTCACAACCTCGTCGAATATCAGTACGATGTCGTGGCGGTCCGCCTCGTCCCGCAGAACCTGCAGGAAACCGGGCTCCGGCGGCACGATGCGCTGCAACGGCTCGACAATGATCGCGGCCACATCAGACCCATGCTCTGCCAGCAACGAGCGAATGAACGCAGCATCGTTGAACGGGGCGATCAGCATGGAGTCGCGCACCGCTTCCGGGATCCCCGCACTGTCCGGTACGGCCTGAGGAAAGTTCACGCGCGCCTCAGGCGCCAGGCTCATCTGCGCTTCGGCCGACATGCCGTGATATCCGCCTTCGAACTTGACGATCTTGTCGCGTCCGGTGAAAGCGCGCGCCAGTCTCATGGCGTACATATCCGCCTCGCCGCCGGTCGAAATATAGCGCAACGTCTCGGCGCAGGGAACGGCGGCACAGATGACTTCGGCAAGCTCGATACCCCGCGCGTTGTTGGCAAAGAACGTCTGCCCGAGCGGCAGCTGCTGCATCACCGCCTCAAGCACGTCGGGATGCGAATGCCCCAGCACCATCGGGCCCGAACCGATGAGGTAATCGATGTATTCGTTGCCATCCTCGTCCGTGACGCGGGCGCCCTTGCCTTCGCGAATGACGATGCCGGGATCGAAGTTGCCAAAGCCACCTCCGGGAAGGACGGCCTGCGCGCGCTTGACCCATTCGGTCTGGCTGGTGATCGTGAGCATAGGGTTTCTCCTAATCCAGAGTGAGGTCAGGCGTGCCGAGCACGCCAGGATCGAGGGTGATGCCAAGCCCCGGCCCCTCGGGCGGGGCGATCCGGCCAGCTTTGCGCGCAGGCGCTTCGGGCGCCAGACGTGGTGAAACGTAGCCGGACAGGTCGCACACATTCATCACTGCGCGCGGATCCGTCGATGCGCCGAGATGCAGGGCGGCCGTGGTGGTGATATCGGAGCCCCACGTGTCCTCGATGCACATTTTTGCGCCCAGATGGATGCAAAGATCACGCGCCCGGCGCGATGCCGAAAGGCCTCCGAACTTGGACAGCTTGATCGCAACCGCGTCCATGCAGCCAAGTTCATGCGCCCGCAACAGCGAGGCCGCGTCATGCGCGTTTTCGTCGATCTTCATTGGCAACCCGGTTGCTGCGCGCACGCGGGCGCAATCCTCGAGCGTGGCACAGGGTTGTTCGAGCATGATGTCGAGATCGGCAACAGCGCGTCCCACCCGCGTTGCATCCAGACTGCTTGAACCGCAGTTCCAGTCTCCGTAGACGAGAGGGCCGTCGCCGACGGCGGCACGCACCGCGCGCAGTCGCTCGACATCGCCCTTCCAGTCGGCATCCACGCCCAGCTTGACCTGAAACTGCGTCATGCCGAGCGCCTGCGCGTCCTGCGCGATGCGCGCCATTTCGTCGGGTGCGGTGCAGGTGATCGAATGATACAGCGGCATATCCGCCACATGCCGACCGCCCAGCAGCGCATAAAGAGGCAAGCCGGACATCTGCCCGAGGACATCCCAGAAGGCGATGTCCAGAACCGACTTTGCATAATCGTGGCCCGGTAGATGCTGATCCAGAGCGGCGATCATAGCTTCGGGGCCGGTGATCTCGGCGCCAAGAAGGCGTGGCGCCATCTCGACAAGTGCCGGTTCGACGCCCCGTGCGTAGGCCGGCAGATAATGCGGGATCGGGCAGACCTCGCCCCACCCGACCTGACCGGCTGTCGTCTCGATGGCCAGCACGACTGTTTCAATCGTTGCGCACGTCTTGCCCTCCGCCATGTAGTAGGTTTCGTGACTGGTCAGCGGGATGTGCCACAGACGCAGCGACCGGATCGCGGTGTCACGTGTGCCGGCGAGCGCGGGAGAAGGGTGTTTGTTCATCAGAGCTCCTCGTATACGGCGACCGGGTCGCCAAGCACGTCCTCATCCGGTGCGACACCCAGACCCGGTGTGTCCGTGACGGTCAGTTTGCCATTCTCGTTGCGAACGCCCCGACCGGGCGCCACATCCACGGTCAGCATGTCCTGGCAGGCCCAGGTCCCCAGACGGAACGGCATCGGTATGGACTGCGCAAGATGCGCCGCCTCGGCGTCCGCCAGAACGGACCCGCCGGTTGCCATGACATACATCTGAATGCCGTGCGCAAGCGCGATGTCCCGCATCCGGCGCGCGCGGGTCAGCCCCCCGACACGGTTGAGCTTGATACCGAAGACCTCGGCCAGGCCGTCACGCGCGATCCGTGCTGCATCCTGTAGTGTCACCAGCGACTCATCGACGCTGACAGGTGTGGTTGTGACGCGCCGGATCGCGGCAATGTCGTCCAGGGTCTCGCAGGGCTGTTCTACTGTGATGCCAAGCGGGGCGCAGGCGGTCATGACCAGAGCCGCTTCGCGCCGCGTCCAGGCGCGGTTGACGTCATAGAGGATACGTTCATCGGGCAACCGGTTGTCTTCGAGAAAGCGGATGCGTTCGATATCGGCCTCGACGTTTCCGCCAACCTTGACCGAGTGCACCTTGTACCCCCGGGCGCGATACTCCTTCACGATCCCCAGCATATAGTCCGGCGCGCCGGAGGAGACCGACGAGGCAATCCAGGTGCCTTCGGTGTCCCGCGCGCCCAGCATTGCGGCGATCGGCAGTTCCGCGGTCTGGCCGGCGATGTCCCAGCACGCCATGTCGACCGGAGCCTTGGCGTACAGATGGCCCGGAAGACACAGATCCATTGCACGTTCGACCGCGTCGGTGCAGCGCGGATCCTGGCCAAGGATCGCAGGGGCCATCGTCTCAAGTCCGGCGCGGATGCCTGGCCCGTGCGCCGGCACATAGGTATGGCCCCAGGGCGTGCCTTCGCCCCAGCCGGTGAGCCCGGCGTCGGTATCAACCTTCACGAACGTCGCGTCGAGCGTGTCAAATCGCAACCGGCCGCCCGACAGCCAGTAGGGCTGCGAGAGCGGCAGCGCGATCTGGTAGACGGTCAAACGCGTGATCTTCATGCCGCATCCCTGTAATCTGCAACCGGATCACCCAGCGACTCGAAATCCGGCGTGACGCCCAGACCGGGCGCGTCAGGCGCAAACAGCTTACCGTCGGCCACGCGCGCGCCTCCGTTGCCGGTCGACCGGGTGTTGTAATGCATCAGGTCCGTGGTGTTCTGAAGAAATTCCGGTGGAGTGGTCGCCGCAAGATGCGACAGCGCGGCCGTCACGATCTCGCCGCCCCAGGTGTCTTCCGCCACCACGGGCATCCGGTTCGCGACCAGAAAGTCGCGTATACGCCGCGCCTTGCTGAGACCGCCCAGGTTGGAAATTTTGAGGCACACCAGATCCGCGCCGCGCTCGGCCACGATGCGTTGCGCCATGTCCAGACCGGTCACGCATTCATCCAGCTTCATCGGTTGCTGTGCGACGCGGCGCACCCGCTGGCACTCGTCATAGCTGTGGCAGGGCTGTTCCAGAATGAAATCCAGATCGGCCGTGGCACGGGCGACGCGAATGGCGTCGTCCGCACGCCAGCCCTGATTGGCGTCCGCCATCGCCTTTTCACCCGGCTGCAACAGGGGAACGAGCGCGCGAATACGGTCAATGTCGCTGGCCCAGTCGGCGCCGACCTTGATCTGAAACTGCCGGTACCCCGCCGCGCGGTGCCGGTCGAGTTCGGCGCGGCTCTCATCCTCGCTGCGCTGCGGGGCAACGCGGTACATCGGCGCGCCGTCGCTCAGCTTGCCGCCCCATATCTGCCAAAGCGGCGCCTCGAGCGACTGACCCAGAAGATCCCAGCACGCGGCATCGAAGGGTGCCTTGGCGTAGCCGTGACCCTGCACCACTGAATCCATCAACGCCTCGATCCCGACCACGTCGCGCGGATCCCGGCCGATCAGACGCGGCGCGATCAGGCGCGCCAGCGCTTCCACCCCTTCGGAATGGGCAACCATGTAATTCTCGCCGCAGGGTGTGAATTCGCCACAGCCCTGCAACCCGGCATCGGTGTCGATCACGACAACGCTGGCCATCGCTGTGTCGATCGCGTTTCCGGCCCCCCAGGCATAGGCCCCGTCGACATAGGGCAACCCGGTCTTGTAGAGTCGAAGACGCGTGATCTTCATTCCATTCCCTCGGTCAGCACGGGTTTGACGTGGAAGTTGTTCCGCCAGAGAACATAACACAGAATAGGGTGATCACGGGTCTGCAACGCATGCGGCAGGTTCGACGGATGAAACATCGCCTCCCCCGCCTTCAACGTCCGGGCAGGCATGTCGGCGCGCAGAAACTCGCCCTCGCCCGCCAGCACGAAGTAAAGTTCTTCGGCCGGGTGGTGATGCCAGGTGTAGTAGAACTGCGCGGGCATATAGACCACAAAGCCGAACATCTGCTCGCTTTGCCAAGGCGCGTCCGGCCCGATCAGGCAGTAGCAGCCGAATTTGTCGAGGAAACGCTGCCCGAGCCGCGTGCCTTTATAGGTCTCGCGCCAATGCGCGTCCGGCCCGGCGTCATAGAACGCCTGAGCCAGCGGGTGCATCCGCGCTTCGGGCCAGGCGGTTTCCGACAGCATCAGATCCGTGGAGGCATTGCGGTAGGGCACGAAGCTGGTTTCGCGAAGATCGTCCGGAAAGGCGCAGAAGTCCTGCAGGGCGGGCGAGCTGGCATGGGTCTCGCGCGCGACCTCCAGCAGGGTCTTGAATGCCGGCGAGGTCATGGGATCACAACGATATTGCCCGTGTGCTCTTTGGCGATGAACGCGGCCTGGGCCTCGCGCAATTCCGCCAGCGGGTAGGTTGCGGCCAGCACCGGCTTGATCTCTCCGGCCTCGATGTATCGGACCAGCGCGACGGTGACCTCCGGGTCGATGATCGTGGAGCCAAAAAAGCTGAGATCACGCAGATAGAATGTCCGCAGGTCCAGTTCGACCATCGGACCGGCAATCGCGCCCGAACATGTGTAGCGCCCGCCGCGTTCCAGAACGTCGATCAGGCCGGGCCAGGCGTCGCCGCCGACGATATCGGCGACAACGGTAATCTTTTCGTCCCCCAGAGCTGCCCGCAGGTCACTGGGACTGCGCGGCAACAGAAGATCGGGCGAAAGCTTCTCGACATCGGGATGCTTTGCCTCGGACGCCATTGCAATCACGCGCGCCCCGCGTCGCTTGGCCAGCTGCACCAGCGCTCCGCCGACCCCGCCGGAGGCGCCCGGCACCAGAACCGTATCCGCGTCCGTCACGGACGCGCGTGTCAGCATTCCCTCCGCGGTGGAGTAAGAGCAGGAGAAGGTGGCAAGTTCGGCATCCGAATAGGCCGAATTGATCGCAATCGCGTTGTGGGCCGGAATCGTCGTGTACTCGGCATACCCGCCGTCACGCTCTGAACCGAAATACCCCACCTTGTTCAGGTCGCCCGGGTGTTGCGGATCGCGCAGCCAGTTGTCCGTGATCACGCGCTCCCCTATGCGGGCGGGGTCAACACCGTCACCTACGGCCTCGATCCTGGCGCACACATCGGCCCCCTGAATGCGGGGAAACGTGAGCGGCGCACCGCCCCAGGTCGGGTCGTCCTGATCCACCGTGTCGTACGCTCCGCCGGTCGTCGCCTCGCTGACCCCCTTGGAGTACCAGCCCGAGCGCGTGTTCACGTCCGTGTTGTTGAGACCGCAGGCCAGCACGCGCAGCAAAACTTCGCCCGCGCCGGGCGCGGGGCGTGGCCAGTCCTTGTGCAGCACCATCTGGTCCAGACCGCCATGTCCCATCGTCACCATGGCCTTCATGACATCGCTCATTGTGCCGCAACCTCCATAGAATCTGTTCTCGGCAGCATGGATTGCGGATCGTAGATCGCCTCGCTCAGCACCCGGGCCGCGCGCGGTTTCCCCATGATCACAACCTCGAGCGCGGTGCCGGGCACCGCAGCGTCGGGCCGCAAATAGGCGAAGGCAAGCACCCTGCCCACCGTATGTCCATAGGCCATGGATGCGGTGGAGCCGACTACCTCCCCGTTCAGCAACACCGCTTCACCGCCCTGGCCGTCGGCATCGCCGTCCGGCTCGATGTCCAGATAGGCGCACAGCCAGGGCGCTGCGCCGCTTTCCAGGGCCGCAACGCTGGCCTGTGTCGGCGCATGACCGACAAAGTCCTTGTCCAGCTTGACAAACCGCATGACGGCCGCCTCCGGCAACGTCACCTCGTTGGTCAGTTCACCCGCCCCCGGAAAGGCTTTTTCCATGCGCAGCGCATTCATGGCAAAGCTGCCGTAATCCGCGATGTCACAGGCCTGCCCGGCGCTCCAGAGCGCGTCGTAGACGTCCAGTGCCGCCGCGCGCGGCATGTGAAACTCCCACCCCAGTTCCCCGGCATAGGAGATCCGCATCGCCAGCACATCGTGCCCGGCGACGGCGATGGTCTGCGCGGACAGCCACCGGAAGCCCGCATTGGACAGATCGGCAGATGTGCAGGCCGCCAGCACATCCCGTGCCCGTGGGCCGTTCAGCGCAAGTGCAGCCCAGTCATCCGACAGGCAGGTGATCTGTACATCTTCCGCATCGCGCGCCGCATCCAGATGATCCAGCAGGCGCTGTTCGAAAAAGGCCGCACAGACAAGATAGAAACGATCTTCGCCCGTCCGCACGACCGTGGTTTCAAGCACGATGCGGCCGCGCCGGTCGAGCATATGGGTCAGTGCGATGCCCCCGACCCTGCCCGGCAGCCTGTTGGCCACCAGCCGGTCCAGCATGGCCGCGGCATCCGGCCCAGACACCTCGACTTTGGTGAAAGCCGAGATATCCATGATGCCCGCGCCTTCGCGCACGGCCCGGCATTCCGCGCCGATGATGTCATGCAATGCCGTACGTCGAAATCCATAGATATCAACTGGTTCCGTGCCCGCAGGCGCAAACCAGCGCGGACGTTCGTGGCCGTAGACCTCCTCAAAGACCGCCCCCTTTGCCTTGAGGCGATCGTAAAGAGCCGACGGCTTCACCGGCCGTCCGGCGAGCCGGTTGAAATGCGGGAACGGAATTTCGTGACGCAGGCAGTAGTCTTCCCTGGCCTTTTCGATCTGCCAAGCGGGTGTCGCATAGGCACCGAAACGCCTCGGGTCGAACTCACGCATGTTGAGATCCGGTGCGCCATGCACCATCCAGCGGGCCAGTTCGCGGCTCAGCCCAGGCCCCCAGCCGATGCCGATCTGTGTGCCGCAGCAGCACCAGTAATTGCGCACGCCCGGCGCCGGGCCGATCAGCGGGTTGCCGTCCGGCGGGTGGCTGATCGCGCCGTGCACCTCGCGCGTGATCCCGCGGTTCGCCAGCACCGGCATCCGGTCCAGCGCGGCCTCAAGCCAGGGCATTATGCGGTCGTAATCGGCGTCGAAAAGCTCGTTCTCGGCCTCCCAGGGGCAGTGGTCTTCCCAGACCGTGTTGGGATCGGACTTTTCGTAGATACCGATCAGCCCGCGCTTTTGCTCCATCCGGATATAGCCCGAGACGCGCGCATCATCGCGGATGACCGGCAATTCGGTGTCGAGATCCTGAAATTCCGGCACCGGTTCGGTGACCAGGTAGTGGTGCGTCATCGAGGTCATGGGCAGTTGCAGGCCCGACCATTCGCCCATCTGACGCGCATAGGTGCCCCCGGCATTGACCACATGTTCGCAGCGGATCGTGCCCTGCTCAGTCTCCACCACCCATTCGCCGGTCTCGGCCTGTGTGATGTTCGTGGTCCGGCACCGGCGCACGATCCTGACACCCTTGGCCCGCGCCCCGGCCGCCAGAGCCATTGTGACGTTGGTGGGATCGACATGACCGTCATTGGGGGTATGAAGGCCCGCGCGCACCCCGTCCAGGTTGTAGAACGGGTGCAGACGCGCGATTTCTTCAGGGCCCAGCAGATCCATCTCGAACCCCAGAGCGCGACCGACCGAGGTGGTCTGGTGCAGCCAGTCCAGTTCGTCCTCGGAATAGGCAAGACGAATACTGCCGCATCCGTGCCACGTCACCGCCTGACCGGTTTCGGCCTCCAGAGCCCCGGAATAGAGGTCGATGTTGTAGCCAACGCATTTGCCCAGACCATAGCTGGATGTCGACTGCGTGATCTGCCCGGCGGCATGCCAGGTCGATCCGCTGGTCAATTCGGCCTTTTCCAGCAGGATCGTATCATCACCCCACCCTTCATGACCCAGGTGATAGGCGAGCCCCACGCCCATGATACCGCCCCCGACGATGACGACGCGGGCGTGAGTTGGCAGCTTGGACGGTGTCATCTGCGATTCCTTCGCTCAGAGGTGACATTTTCGCTCGACAGACTAAGCGTACATATGTACCGTCGTCAATCATGAATGATACATCCGTCTCATCCACCGTGCTGACGCGCCTGAATGCCGAATGGGAAGCGCTGACCCCGGAGGCGCAGAAGGCGGCGCGCTATATTCTGGAAAATCCGCAAGACGTGGGTGTGTCGACCGTGCGCGAAATCGCCGATGCCGCAAAGGTCAAACCCAATACGGTCGTGCGCATGGCCCGGCAGGTGGGATTTGACGGCTACGACGATTTCCGCGAACCGTTTCGCGAAGCGATCCGGCGCGGCGCGGCAGACTTTCCCGACCGCGCACGCTGGTTGCAGGACATACGCAAGAGTGGCGGTATGGGCGGGCTCTATGCCGATATCGTTCAAAGTGCGCTGAGCAACGTCGAGGAGACGTTTGCCCGGATCGACGCCGCACAGTTGCAATCCGCGGCAGAGGCCATCTGGAACAGCCGGCAGGTGTTCGTGGTTGGCGTGGGTGTCAACAATGCCAACGCGCGCAACTATACATATCTTGCGTCGACCGGCATGGCGAATTTCCACACGATTCCGCGCCCCGGATCAACAGCTACGGACGATCTGGCCTGGGCGGACAATCGCGATGTTCTGATCGCCATCACCTGCAAGCCCTACAGGGTTGAAATCGTCGAGGCAGTCACGCTCGCCAAGGAACAGGGCATGACAATTGTGTCCTTGTCCGACAGTCCAGCCTCGCCAATCGTTCGCGTGGCGGATCACGGCTTCGTTCTGGCCGCCGACACCCCGCAATTCTTTCCGTCTTCCGTTTCCACTGTCGCTCTGCTTGAGACGCTGCTGTCGTTTGTGATCGCCGTGGCCTCAGATGAAATTGTCGACCGTGTTGAACGTTTTCACCGCCGCCGCCATGATTTGGGCCTGTATGTGGAGGATCCCGAATGACAGCTCCGCTGGTTCACGCGCTCGAAGCGCACTATTACACTGACCCGGAAATCTTCCGGCAGGAACGCCACGGGCTTTTGTCCCAGACATGGCAGTTCGCCGGTCACCGTGCGCAGATCCCGAACAAGGGCGACTATTTTACCTTCGAAATCGCCGGGCAGAGCCTGTTTTGCGTGCGCGGCCGCGATGACCAGATCCGCGCCTTCTACAATGTCTGCCAGCACCGCGCCCACGAGCTGGTTGACGGCACCGGCACCGCGCGGCTGCTGGTATGCCCGTACCATCAGTGGGCCTATGATCTGACGGGACAGCTGAAAGCAGGCCCGAATGTTGCCAAGGTGCCCGGGCTGGATGTCTCGCAGATTTGTCTGACAGAGGTGCGGCTGGAGGATTTTCTCGGCTATCTCTTCATCAATCTGGACGACGACGCCGCGCCCATGGATGACTGGTATCCCGGCGTGCGCAGGGAAATTGCCGAATTCGTGCCTCACGTTCAGTCGCTTGCCCCTCTTGAGTGGGTTGAAATTCCGGAAAACTGCAACTGGAAGCTTTCGGTCGAGAACTATTCGGAATGCTACCATTGCCCATCGAACCACCAGACATTCGCCACCGGCGTGGTCAAGCCGGAGACTTATGACATACAGCCCGACCCTGGGGGCGGTTACGTGTTGCGGCACGTCACGGAATGCCAGTCCATGGAGCGCATGACATATCCCGTGGACATGACAGTGCCGCATGCCGGGGACTATCAAAGCTGGTTTCTCTGGCCGATGTTCTCGTTTCAGTGCTATCCCGGCAACGTTCTCAACACCTATCACTGGCGGGCACGCGATACCGACAACTGTACGGTCTGGCGCGGCTGGTATTCGGCAGACGGGGTTGAAGACGAGGTTATTCGCGGGCTTGCACAGCAGGATCGCGACACTACGGTTGCCGAGGACATCCGCCTTGTCGAAAGCGTCAGCCGGGGATTGCGATCGCGCGGTTACAAGCCGGGGCCGCTGGTGCTCGACCCTGCCTGTGGCGTCATGTCAGAGCATTCCATTGCCAAATTGCATGAATGGATGCGCGCCGCGGTGGCCGCATGAACGTCGCCATCGCCGGGCGGACCCTTGCGCGGGGTCCGGCCATTCTTGCCTTCATCCAACCAACGCGGGGACAGACACAATGTTAATGCCGGAGACATGGCAACCGGAGCACAAGCTCTTTTCGCATCAGGTGGGTTTTACCTGTCCGCCGTTTGACTATTGCGCCGGGCCGTCCGACTTTCTGCGGATCGCACCGCGCAGCGTCGGTGTGCATGGCTGGATGCTGCACGCGCCGGATTATGCGCATGGCCTGGACCAGCGGCGTGCGAATTTCGGGATGATGGACACATTTTGTCATTGCATGAGCCGCAACGGCGTGGATGTGGCGGCGCAGGTCGGCTCGAACTGGGTGCATGCCTCCGGTCTGGGTGTCGACGGTATCCGCGATCATTGCGCCGAGCTGTCCGACCGGTATGAGCTTCAATTTCACATGGCCGGTTATGCCATGGTCGAAGCCCTGCGAGAACTGGGTGTGGAAAAAGTGGCGCTCAACGCCGTGTATCACTGGCCCGAATGGTGGCAGGGCACGGTCGGGTTTCTGAAGGACGCGGGCTTTGACGTGATCTGGGCGGGCAACTTTGTGGATCAGGGCTGGTTTCCCGATCAGGACGCGGTCAACGCTCACCGCTGGATCTTTGACGGCGATCTTGCGGAGAAGTCATTCGATTATGTGGCTGAACAGGCGCCGGAGGCAGAGGCCTACCTGATCAACGGAATGTGCAACTTTCGCACTGGTCCGGGCGGTTTGCCGGAGAGGCCGCTGCATTTGACGAAAGCGCTGGAGGCACGGCTTGGCAAACCGGTCGTGGGACATGACACGGCGCTCTACTGGCGGGTCTTCAAATCACTTGGAGTTGCACCGGAACTGCCGCAGGGCCAGCTGTTGGAGAGCTTGAATGCATAGGATCATCGCGTTATGGGCCGTGCCGCGCTCGACCTCGACGGCGTTCGAATGGATGATGCGCCAGCGCGGCGATCTTGACTGCCTCCACGAACCCTTTGGCGAAGCCTGGTATCAGGGCGAGGATCCGCTCTGGCACCGCTTCAAGGACGGCGAAAAGACCACGCCGGGCCTGACCCTTGAAAGCGTCTGGCGTGACATATGCGAACGGGCGGAACGCGGCCCGGTTTTCCTGAAAGATTTCCCTCACTACATCAATCACATGTGGACGCCGGAGTTTCTGTCGCACTTCACGCATGCATTCCTGATCCGCGATCCGGCCAAGACGATCACATCCATGGCAGACAAATGGCCTGACTTTCATGAAGGCGAGGTTGGCTTTCCGGAACAACGCGCTCTGTTTGACCTGTTGTGGGCGTTGAACGGCAGTCCTCCACCGGTTGTCGACAGCGATGATCTGCTGGAAAACCCCGAAGAGATGACGCGCGCCTTCTGCGACGCGGTTGAGATCCCCTTTATTCCCGAAGCATTGCAGTGGGAACCCGGCGGCGATCCGTCGGCGCACAGCTGGTGGGACGGCGGATCATTTCACGCCAATCTGGCGGCGTCCACAGGTCTGACAGCGCAGAAACGGCGCTATGTCGCGCTTGATGCCCTGCCCCCTCGCGCGGCGCAGATTCACCGGCGCATGCGGCCGCACTATGACCAGCTTTACAAGCACAGGATTGTTCCATGACAGACGCGTCCCGGGCCGGTGTTGCCCCCTACTGGCAAAACTATGTTGATGGTATCTGGTGCGATGGCGGCGCGGGACGGCTGGATGTTGTAAACCCCGGCACCGGAGAGACGCTGGCCCAGCAGGCGCTGGCGGATGCGTCGGATGTCGACCGCGCTGTTCAGGCCGCGCGCCGGGTTCACCTGTCAGGTGCGCTGTCGTCGCTGCGGCCGGTCGAACGCGGGAGACGTGTTCAGGCGATGGGCCGCTATCTGCTGGACAATATCGACGAGATCGCGCCGCTGCTGACGCTGGAACAGGGCAAACCGCTTTGGGAAGCGCGGATCGAGGTTCAGGGCGCGGCCCGCTACTTCGAGTATTATGGCAATCAGGCCGAAACGGTCGAAGGCCGCTCGATTCCCCTCGGGGACGGGTACGCGGACTTTACGGTGCATGAACCCTATGGTGTCTCGGCTCAGATCATTCCCTGGAACTATCCATTGGAAATGGTCGCGCGGTCGCTGTCCGCGGGTCTGGCCACGGCCAATGCCTGTGTCATCAAGACGCCGGAACTCACGCCGCTGGCGGCCAGCTGGATGGCGCGGGCGGCCGAGGCGGCAGGCTGGCCGGCCGGTGCGGTCAATATCCTGTGTGGTCTGGGGCATGAGGCAGGGGCCGCGCTGTCCGCGCATCCGCAGGTCAATCAGATCGTCTTCACAGGCTCTGTCGCCACCGGGATTGCCATTGCCACGGCCGCGGCGGGCAACGTGGTGCCCTGTGTTCTTGAACTTGGCGGAAAATCCGCCGCGATCGTGCATGACGATGCCGATCTGGACGCGTTCGAGACCGATTTACGCTGGGGCATCTTCTTCAATGCGGGACAGGTCTGTTCTGCCATGAGTCGCGTGATCGTCCACGAAAGCCGCCATGACGAGCTGATCGAACGCGCGGTCGGGGTCGCCAGCGGTCTTTCGGTCGGTCCGGGCATCGAGCGCGCAGAGACCGGGCCGACCATGGGCGCAATGGTGAGCGAAGCACAGCGCGATCGCGCCGCCAACATGGTATCGCGCGCCGAAGCAGAAGGCGCGCGGGTTCTGACGGGGGGTCGCAAGATGAACATTCCGGGGGCCTTTCTGGAACCCACCGTTCTGGCCGATGTGCGCCCGGAGATGGAGATTGCCCGGCAAGAGGTGTTCGGACCGGTTTTGTCTGTCCTGCCGTTTCGGGACGAGGCACAGGCCATCGAGATCGCAAACGGAACAGAATACGGCCTTGTGGCCGGCGTGTTCAGCCGGGACCTGAACCGGGCGCACCGGGCCGCGCGGGACTTGCGGGCCGGACAGGTCTTCGTCAACGAATGGTTTGCGGGCGGCGTGGAAACCCCCTTTGGCGGGTACGGCAAGTCGGGCTACGGGCGCGAAAAGGGGCGCGAGGCGCTTTGGAATTACGTGCAAACCAAAAACGTGGCGGTCAAGATAGGGGCCTGACACGAGGCCCGGAGC
>JBCCHI010000023.1:0-38354 GCA_039028815.1 Pseudomonadota bacterium | reverse complement strand
TAATCTATTCCAACGCCCAGAACAAACCCGCTGGTTTTCCCGGCATCGCGGTCGTTGCCCATCTGGTAGATGCGAATCGTGTAATCGCCATTTTCCGGCAATTCGATGAATGCGTCATTGCCGTCGATCGATCCGTTGTAGATCGCAACCCCGTCCGACCCCGGTGGCAGGATGTTGAAATAGACGACACCGCTGCCATTGGTGGCATCGACGGTCAGCCCGACATTCATTTTCTGACCGGCAGACGCCCCCAGTACGTAATCGATGTATTCGTCGCCCACGATCGTGCCGTTCAGTGTGGCGCTGTCGGCTCCGGTTTCGAATTTCACGGGAATGGATGTCTGGGCGAAGACCTGCGTCGCCAGGGCAGCGGCCAGCACGGCCGGGGTCAGGGTTTTGCGCATGAGGGGCTCCTTTCGGCGGCAGACGGATGCGACCGAGTGTAAGCGCCTGAGGGCGGCAAAGGAACATTGTCGCGTTGCGACCCGCGGCCGCGTCGGCGCATCGACCGGGCGATCTGTGCGTAACGATCTGATAAACATAAGGAAATCGGGGAAAGTGCAGGCTTCTGTTGCCAGGTGCCTGCGAACCCCGCCTGATCTTGCTAGAGATCAGGGCTTAGATTTCGGTTTTTCGGACTGCTTACGCAGCCAGAGCAACCGGAGCACGATTGTCGTTGGCAATTATGCTTTAGCGAACCGATAACGGTGGTATCTCACCGGGACAAAGCTAACCCCTTTAGACGTTCGTCGATCCTGTTTCGGCCCCAGATCCCTCCAACGACGGTGATATGGTGGAGCCGCCGGGTACCGCCCCCGGGTCCGATCCGCTTATTACGAGCGCGTTTATGTCCATAGCTGCCCTGAGACAGCCTGTAGAGCATAAGCATTTGAGGCCGCTTGGGGAAGGGGCGAATAGAGAAAATGCAATTGTCCGGGCGACGCAGCGCGGTCCGCGCGACGGCGCGCATGCCCCAATTCCGGACGCGGCCCCGGCAGGCCCCGGCAGGCCCCGGCAGGCCCCGGCAGGCCCATGGGTGATTTCGCGGCGCGATGAAAAAATAATCAAAAAATTTCCCGCGCTGCCAAAACTGGTGTAGAGAGTCCTCGCCCGGACCAGGTTGGACCGGGAATAAACGGGAAACCAAAACAAAACGGAATGCAGGGATATGCCAATTCGACCTCCTATAACGGCTCTTGATATCAAGACCGAAAAGAGCGGCTTTTATGAAGGCTTTTCGAAGTTCGTCACCTTGGGGTCCAAAGTATGCTTGGGCTTACTGATCATATGGGCCGCGGTCTGGTCGGAGGAAGCGGGTGTTGTTCTGAACAACATCAAGGGCTTCATTTCCGCCAATACCGGCGCCTGGTACATGTATGTAATGACATTTTACATTGTGGTCTGCCTGGTGCTGGCGATTTGGCCCGCGACCGGGCGAATCAAGCTTGGCGGTGTCGACTCAAAGCCTGAATTCTCAAATTTCTCATGGTTTTCGATGATGTTTGGCGCAGGCATCGGCATCGGGATGCTGACCTACGCCACGGCTGAGCCAATTTATCACTTCGAAACCAACCCCGACGTGATCCAGGGCTTTGTCGCGGGCGCTTCTGCGGAAAACGTGCGTCCGGCCTACAAGTGGTCCTTCCTGCACTGGGGTTTCTCGGCGTGGGCCTGCTACGCGATTGTCGGTCTGGCGCTGGCGTTTTTCAGCTATTCGCGCGGTCTGCCTCTGACCATCCGGTCGGGGCTGACGCCGCTGCTGGGGCGCTCGCTTGAGGGGCCGCTTGGACACATCGTCGATATTGTCTCGGTGATTGCCACCATTCTGGGTGTTTCGGTCACGATCGGATACGGCGTTTCGCAGTTTGCATCCGGTATCTTCAACATCACCGGCATGGACTGGCTGATGACATCGGACGGTGATCCCACCGTTCCGGCGATGCTGCTTGCGCTTCTGATTGTTATGGCGTGTTCGACCGTGTCCGCGCTGTCGGGCGTCGGCAAGGGCATCAAGTGGCTGTCGAACATCAACATGGGGCTGAGCTTTTTCCTCTTGTTCTTCTTCCTCGTGTTCGGCGCGACGATCTTCGCCTTCAAGGCGTTCTTCCTCGGGCTGTGGGATTACATCATCTCGCTGCCGGCGATGTCGGTCACGGTCTGGAGAGGTGACGGGGTCGAGGACAGCGTTGCGACACAGCTTGCCAACTGGCAGGGTGGATGGACCATCTTCTACTGGGCCTGGTGGATTGCGTTTGCGCCGTTTGTCGGCTTGTTCCTGGCGCGCATTTCAAAAGGACGCTCGATCCGTGAATATGTGCTTGGCGCGATGATCGTGCCGTCGCTGATGTGCTTCATCTGGTTCTCGTTCGCGGGCGGCACGGCCATTGACCTGACGCTGAACGGAGGCGCTGGTGATCAGATCACGGGCGCCGGCATCTCCAGCCAGTTGTTCGCGATGATCAACTATATGCTGTCGCCTGCGATGGCCACACTGATGTCGGTGATCATTGTGATCCTGCTGCTGACCTATCTGGTGACGTCGGCGGACTCGGCTGTTCTGATCATCAACACGATTGCCGCTGCGGGCGATGCCAGCCAGAAGGGCCGCGTCCACATCATCGTCTGGGGTACGATCCTGACGCTGGTGATTGGCGTGCTTCTGGTGGCAGGTGGTCTCAGTGCCATCAACACGGCCATGATCATCGGTGCGTTGCCATTCTCCGTGGTGATGGCGCTGATGGGCATTTCGCTGTTCAAGGCGCTGATCCGTGACGGCATGCGCGAACGGCAGTCCGGCGCCGCCGAAGAGCCTGCGGAATAAGCGATGCAGCACCCGGGCGCGTGACGCGCCCGCGTTAACCGATCACCTGAAAGCCCCGAACGAAGGTTCGGGGCTTTCTTTATGCGCGCCGCGCCGCACCGGTTCCGCAAGGCATGAGGGCACGGCTTCATTCACCGAATGCCTCCTGGTAGCGCCTGCTCAGCAGCGGGCTGCGGCGGGCGAAGACGGACTGCGCGATGCGCGCGCCCGTCAGTTCCCACACCCCGTACTCGGCCGACACGGAATGCGCGCCGAGCCGTATCATTCCAAGGTCCCGGCACAGTTGGTTGCCGCCGGGTGAAACAGCCGTTGTGCCAATGCTGTGAAACAGCACGTCACGGCGGGCCAGATCCTCGAGAAAGGCGGTAAAGGACGACATCAGCAGCGGGCTGGCCGCCTCGTGACCGGGGCAGACCACGACGGCGGTGCTGTAGCCGAAATAGGTGCCCGGAAGAATCGGCTGACGGATGCTGTCCATGGTCAGTTCGGCCTCGATCAGGCGGCCGGCGCGAAACTTTTCCTCATCCTCCGGAAAGAGCAGCAGAACGACCCAGCTGGCCACCATCTCGCCGCGGTACATGACGCCACGCCACTGGTCGTGATAGCGAGTGTAGATCGGGCCGAACACCCGGTCGTCGGCGGCCAGTTCCCTGGGAAGGTTCTGAAACTGCCGGGCCGACATGTTGTTTTCAACGGCCACGGCGTCGGCCCAGGATCCGTCATACAGATCCTGTACAAGTGTCTCGTCAAGGATGCGGTACTGCGCCCGGGGGGCGGATTGGCGGCGCAGCTCCCAGTCTTCTCGGCAGGCGGTTATGTCGGACCGGCTCCAGTTCAGACGCTCGGCCAGCCGGTGTTCCAGATCTCCACGGATAAAGGACACGGAGCGTTCGTACTTCCCGATTGCCTCCACGCTGACATCAAGACGCTCGGCCAGCTCTTGCTGGGTCATGCGGCCGTGTGTGCCGTGATCCGCCCGCCAGCACTTCAGCTTGCGGGCAAACAGGGACGAGGTGTCGCGCATCCGCGGTCCATTCCTTTGCTGAACGCCAGTCTGACGGAAAGCGGGCCTCTCTGCCAAGGGACTTACGGATGACTTACGGGTTCTGGCGGTGCGGCCCTTCAGGTGCATGGTGCCGTGCGGGACGCCGGGGCAGAGTCGGAGTGCAAAGGATATGCAGGAGCGCAAGCGATGATCCACCGCAAGTCTTCTTTTCCCTCGATCGCGGAAATTCTTTTTCCGATCTTTCCCGTGCGACGGCCAGAGCGGCGGCATACGCGTGCAGGGCGTCCCGCAAGTGTCAAAAATGGTGTGGAAAACCCCGGCAACCCGGACGCATGCGGGCCGCGCCGGGTTGTGCAATGATGTCACGGTCTGACCGTGGCGCGCGTTTATGCGGCTGCGAGACACCCCTGTCTGTGCTAGGCTGCGACTCGTAACAGTCAGGGGTATGGGTGTGTTCATGAACGGCACCGCGCACGCGCGGTGCCGTTTTCGTTTGGCGGCCCGGCCGGTGCGTCGGGCGCGGGCGTCTTGCGTCTCATCCGGCTTTGGTGTTGTCATCGCCGCAGTATCCGGAGGACAGGCATGCCGCAGCTTGATGTCGCGTTTGTACGTGGAAATTTCCCGGCATTTTCAGAGCCGGACCTGGCCGGTCAGGCGTTTTTCGAGAATGCCGGCGGGTCCTACACCTGCGCCCCGGTGATCGACCGTCTGACCCGGTTCTACCGCGAATACAAGGTTCAGCCCTACGCGCCCTATGCCGCAAGCCAGCGCGCCGGCGCGGAAATGGACGAGGCGCGCACGCGTCTGGCGGCCATGCTGGGCGTCGAGAGCGACGAGTTGAGCTTTGGTCCCTCCACGACGCAGAACACCTATGTGCTGGCGCAGGCGTTCCGTGACTGGCTGTCGCCCGGCGACGCCATCATCGTCACCGATCAGGATCACGAGGCCAATTCCGGGCCCTGGCGCAGGCTGGATGCCGCGGGGGTCGAGATTCGTGAATGGCGGATTGACCCGGACACCGGCCTGCTGCGGCTTGAAGATCTGGAAGGGCTGCTGGACGATCGCGTGCGGCTTGTCTGTTTTCCGCATTGTTCCAACATTGTCGGGGCAGTGAACCCGGTGGTCGAGATCACGGCTGCGGCCCATGCGGCGGGGGCCTTCGTCTGTGTCGACGGGGTGTCCTATGCGCCGCACGGATTTGTCAATGTGGGGGATCTGGGCTGCGACATATACCTGTTCTCGGCCTACAAGACCTATGGTCCGCATCAGGGGCTTATGGTGATCCGCCGGGAGCTGGGCGCGCTGCTGCCCAATCAGGGCCACTGGTTCAACGCCGACCTGCTTTACAAGCGTTTTACGCCCGCGGGGCCGGATCACGCGCAGGTCGCCGCCAGCGCAGGCATGGCGGATTACATTGATCTGCTGGCCAGTCATCACGGGCTTGACGGCGACCCGGCGGCGCGGAGCGCTGGTGTGCATGACATGATGCGCGCCCACGAAACCGCGCTCCTGCAGCCCTTGCTGGACTACCTGTCCGCCAAGAACGCGGTGCGGCTGATCGGCCCGGCTCAGGCAGAGGAGAAGGCCCCGACGGTGGCGGTCGATGTCTCTGAGCCCGGCGAGGTGGTGGCGGAACGGCTGGCGCGGCACGGCATCATGGCGGGCGGCGGCGATTTCTACGGCAGCCGTCCGTTGCAGGCTATGGGCATTGATCTGGACAAGGGTGTGCTGCGCCTTAGCTTCGTCCATTACACGTCGCGGGCCGAAGTGGATAAACTGCTGTCCGCGCTTGAGGACTGTCTGTAACCCGGGGCCGCGAGACACAGGTCTGACCCCGATGACGGGGGTGGGGATGTCAGCGCGAAACGCGACATTGCTGTGGTTTCGTCGCGACTTGCGACTGGCGGATCACGAGGCGCTGATTGCCGCGCAGGCGCGCGGTGGCCCGGTGATCCCGGTCTTTGTCTGCGATCCGCTGGTCGATGCGCTTGGCGCGGCACCGCGCTGGCGGCTCGGGCTGGCGCTGGAACACCTGGCGCGCCGGCTGGAGGACAAGGGCAGCCGGCTTGTGCTGCGCCGCGGAAACGCGCTGGAGGTGCTGCGTGCGTTGGCGCGCGAAACCGGGGCGGACGCGGTCTACTGGTCGCGCGCCTATGATCCCGATGCGATCGCGCGCGACACGGCGGTAAAGACAGCTTTGACGCAGGATGGGATCGTGGCGCACAGCCACACCGGCCACCTCCTGTTCGAACCCTGGACCGTGCAGACCGGGGCAGGCGGGTTCTACAGGGTCTATTCGCCGTTCTGGAAGGCGGTGCGCGGTCGCGATGTGGCCACGCCGCTGGACGAACCCGCCACGCTGCGCGCGCCGGTGCGATGGCCGGACGGCGATGCCTTGCCGGACTGGCGGCTGGGGCGTGGCATGAACCGGGGCGCGGCGGTCTGTCTGCCCTATCAGCGGGCGGGAGAGGCGGCCGCGCTGGAACGGCTGCACAGCTTCACGGACGGACCGATTGCGCATTACCGCGCCCGGCGCGACATCCCGGGGGTTGAGGGCACATCGGGGGTGTCGGACAATCTGGCGCTTGGTGAAATCTCTCCCCGGCGGTGCTGGCAAGCGGGGCGTCGCGCGCTGGAGCAGGGCGGCGGCGACGGGGCGGAAACCTGGCTGAAGGAACTGGTGTGGCGCGAGTTCGCCTATCACCTGGCCTTTCACACACCGCATATCGTCTCGCGCAACTGGCGCGCGGCCTGGGATGACTTTCCGTGGAACGACAACGAGGATGATCCGCGCGTCACGGCCTGGCAACAGGGGCGCACCGGCGAGCCTTTCGTGGATGCCGCGATGCGCGAGATGTACGTGACCGGCAAGATGCACAATCGCGGGCGGATGATCGTGGCGTCCTATCTGACCAAGCATCTGATGTGTCACTGGAGGATCGGACAGCGCTGGTTCGACGACTGTCTGACCGACTGGGATCCGGCCAGCAATGCGATGGGCTGGCAGTGGGCGGCGGGCAGCGGCCCCGACGCGGCCCCGTATTTCCGTGTCTTCAATCCGGCCACGCAGCTTGAAAAGTTTGACCCCGACAGCCGTTACCGGGATCGCTGGATCGCTGAAGGCCAGGACAACCCGGGCCGGTCGGCGCTGAGCTATTTCGAGGCCGTGCCGCGCAGCTGGCATCTGGATCCGACGGCTCCCTATCCCGGCCGGATCGTCGGGCTGGCCGAGGGCCGGGCGCGCGCCTTGCAGGCCTACAAGGCACGAAGCTTTTGAAACCTATCGCGAATCCTCTTGAAGCCCCGCGCGCTTCGCCCCTAGTCTCTGCCATGCCAAAAGGACCGGACACCGATATGATCCTGACCGATACAGCCGGACACCAGAACCTGCCACGGTACTTCGTCCAGATGTTTGCCGTGGCCCAGCGTCTTCAGAACGGGCGGCTCGACGTCGGATTGCCGGATGGGCGTGTGTTTCGTGCCGAAGGCACAGGCCCGGGGCCGGTGGCGCGCATTGACATCCACAATGACGAGGTGTTTGCCCGGCTTCTGCGCGAGGGGTATCTGGGATTCAGCGAGGCCTATCTGGATGGCTGGTGGAGTTCGCCCGACCTTCAGGCGTTTATGGATCTCGTCAACAGCGACAATGACAGTATGTATAACGGCTATCCGGGGCAGGGGCTGGTCGTGCTCTATGAGAAGCTGCGGTTCTGGTTTCAGCGCAACACGAAGACACAGGCGCGCCGCAACATCAGCTATCACTACGATCTTGGCAACGAGTTTTACGGCCTGTGGCTGGACGAGACGATGACCTATTCATCGGCCCTGTTCGACACCGGTCAGGAAAGTCTGGAAGCCGCGCAGAAGGCGAAATATGCCAGCATGCTGGATCAGATGGATGTCTCGCCCGGCGATCATATTCTGGAGATCGGCTGCGGCTGGGGCGGATTTGCCGAATACGCGGCGCGCGAGCGTGGCTTACGGGTCACGGGTCTGACAATCAGTGAAAAGCAGTTCAACTATGCCTCGCAACGCATAGAAAATGCGGGACTTTCAGATCGTGTCGGGTTTAAGTTGCAGGATTACCGGGATGAGCACGGACATTACGATGGCATTGCCAGCATCGAGATGTTCGAGGCGGTGGGCGAAAAGTACTGGCCGGTCTATTTCAACGCGGTGCGCGACCGGCTGAAGCCGGGGCGCAATGCCACGCTGCAGATCATTACGGTCGAGGACAGCCGCTTTGATGTCTATCGGAATGATGTTGATTTCATTCAGAAATATATTTTTCCGGGAGGGATGCTACCAAGCCCGGCGGCGCTGCGTGAACAGGTCACGCGGGCCGGATTGCGGGTTCTGGGGTCGATCGAATTCGGCACCAGCTACAGCCAGACGCTGCGCCGCTGGCATGAGGTTTTCAACGAAAAATGGGACCTCGTGGCCGAGATGGGGTTTGACGAACGGTTCCGACGGATGTGGAACTTTTACCTGACATCTTGCGCGGGGGCCTTTCTTACGGGAAATTGCGATGTGACGCAGATCACCATCGCAAGGCCCGAGTAGATGCCCACCACAGACACCATGCCCACGACCGCCAAAGGTGTGGCCGCCGTTCTCATGGCCATTCTGGCGTGGTTCGCCTCCGAGATGTTCCGCCCGCTGATGCCGGATGGCACGGATTTCGGCTGGTTCAACGAGGTGAATGTTGGCCTGGGCGTGCTGGCCGGGTACTTCGTCATAGGCACGCGGATGAACCGCAGTTACTCCGATGCGATCGGGGCGGGACTGACGGGGGTGGCCGCGCTGGTGTTCTGGGCGCTGATGCTGCAATCGCTGAATGAGATGCTTCGGCTGGCGCTGGAGCGCCGGTACGACGGCCCTGTGGAGGGGCTTGTCGCGGTGTTCGAGCTTGCGCTGGATTACGGGACCAGACTGCTGAACATGCCGCTTCTGGGTCTGCTCGTTGGCGGAGGGGTGGTGATCGGCCTTTTCTGCGAATGGGTAGCGCGCCGCTTTTCCTGATCACGGGCGGGTCGCATGGTCCGTGTCTTCCTGACGCCGCCTTTCGATGCACCGGAGGTCCTGGTGGCGCTCTGCGGGGCCTGTGGCGCAACGCCGGCTACTCTTGAGGGGTTCGCCGCCGGTATCGGGGGGTGGGGGCTGCCCTGGCTTGTGCCGGACCCGGCCGGACAGGCCGCAGGACATATCGTCGAGGCGGACCAGGAGGCGCTGATGCGTCTGACCCATGTGACCCAGGTTCTGGGGGTGCCCTGGCGGCGTGCCGATCAGCAGGACGGGCCGGTCACTCTGTTTGCCGACGATGTGGCGGGGACACAAGCGACAAGGCCGGTTGCGGACCTGGCTGCGATGATTGCCGCCGCCGCGCCGGAAATTCTGGGATACAGGGGGCGGTTGTCGATGCCCGATATCGCACAGCGCCGACAGATGATCCTGTCGCGGGCCTGGGCGCAGGCCATCGCCCGGGCGCCCGCAGCGACAGAGCTGCGCAGCGCGCGGGGGCGCGATACCGTGTCCGTCAGCGCGTGCGACACATCTCATGAGGGGTACTTCCTGACCCGCACATACCACCTGCGTCATCCGGTGCTGGATGGCGGGATGAGCGCTCTGGTCGCGCGCGAGGTTTTTGTGGCCACCGATGCAGCGCTTGTGCTGCCCTACGACCCGGCGGCGGACCGGGTTCTGCTGGTCGAACAGGTGCGCATGGGCCCCTTCGGGCGTGGCGACCCTGCGCCCTGGGTGCTGGAGCCGGTGGCGGGTCGTGTCGATCCCGGCGAGACACCGCAGGAGTGTGCCCGGCGCGAGTGCCTGGAAGAGGCGCATCTGGCCCTCGACCAGCTTGAACACATGTCATCGCACTATTGTTCTCCGGGCTGTTCGACAGAGTTTTTTCACTGCTTTCTGGGGGTGTGCGACCTGTCCGGACGGGACGAGGCCGCGCCACCGGGGCGTGGCGGGCTGGCCTCGGAACATGAAGACATCGCAACGCATGTGATCGGATTTGACCGCGCGCAGGCGCTGATGCAGTCGGGAGAAATCAATATCGGGCCGCTCTTTTTGATGCTGCTGTGGCTCGAACGGGAGCGGCCCCGTTTGCGGGCGACAGCTTGAGTTCGGCGCATCGAGGTTTTACCAGTCTGGCGGGGCCTGGAGTCTGCGCGCAATTCTGGCGCCGCGCCGGGCCGCCAGGTGTAGGGTCATCGAACGAAGGGAGCATCGGTGATGCGCATAGCGCAGGATCTGGCCGACGCGGTCGGCAACACGCCTCTCATCCGGCTGCGGCAGGCCAGCGAGGCCACGGGGTGCGAGATCTACGGCAAGGCCGAGTTTCTCAATCCGGGGCAGTCGGTCAAGGATCGTGCGGCCCTGTCGATCATCCGCAATGCGGTGGCGCGGGGTGATCTGAAACCGGGCGGCACCATTGTCGAGGGCACCGCCGGCAATACCGGTATCGGGCTTGCGCTGGTGGGCGCCTCGATGGGATACCGCACGGTGATCGTCATCCCCGAAACACAGAGCGAAGAGAAAAAGGACATGCTGCGGCTCGCCGGGGCCGAACTGGTGCAGGTGCCGGCAGCGCCCTATGCGAATCCCAACAATTTCGTGCGCTACTCCGACCGTCTGGCACAGAAACTGGCGGAGACCGAGCCCAACGGCGTGATCTGGGCCAATCAGTTCGACAACGTCGCCAACCGGCAGGCCCATGTCGAAACAACCGGCCCCGAGCTGTGGGACCAGACCGGCGGCAGGATCGACGGGTTCATCTGTGCCTGTGGCTCCGGCGGGACGCTGGCGGGCGTGGCCGAGGCGTTGCAGCCGCGCGGGGTCAGGATCGGCCTGGCCGATCCGATGGGGGCAAAGCTGTATTCGTGGTATACCGAAGGTGTGCTCGATGCGTCCGGCGGGTCCATCGCGGAAGGGATCGGTCAGGTGCGGATCACCGCCAACCTCGAAGGGTTCACCCCCGATTTTGTCTGCCAGATCGATGATCACGAAGCGTTGCCCATCGTGTTTGACCTGTTGCGGCACGAAGGTCTGTGCATGGGGGCGTCGACGGGCGTGAACATCGCCGGAGCGATCCGCATGGCGCGCCAGATGGGGCCGGGCCACACCATCGTCACGATCCTCTGCGACTATGGCACACGCTATCAGTCCAAGCTCTACAATCCTGAATTTCTGCGTGAAAAGGGCCTGCCTGTCCCGGACTGGCTGGCCCACGCGCCGCGCAGCATACCGGGGGTCTTTGCCGAATGAGACATGGCGTGTCGCGTCTGCTGCTGATCGCACTGGTGTCGCTGTGCGGGTACGTGGTGTGTCAGGCCATCGCGCCGGCGCATGCGCAGCAACCCGCTCAACAGCAGGCAGACCAGCCGGATTATGCCGCCTGGCAAAGGGTCGCCAGCCGGGCGTTCGACGCGATCGAATCCTCGCGCGCCTCGACCCCCGCCTTTGAAGAGTTGCGCACGACCCTGGTCGGCTGGCGCGATCTGTTTCAGGACGCACAGGGGATCAATGCCAACGCGATCGCCACCGTTCGGCGACAGCTTGATGCACTGGGTCCGCCACCCGATGCAGAGCAGGGCGAACCGGAGACCGAGGATGTTGCCGAACTGCGCAGCGCGCTGACGGAAGAGATCAACAGGCTGGACGCGCCGGTTCGGGCGGCGCAACAGGCGTTTACCAGTGCCGATGAACTGATCCGCGGCATTGACCGGATCATCCGCGACCGGCAGGCCGAACAGATCCTGGCGCATGGCGCGTCGCCCCTGAACCCGGCGCAGTGGCCGACGGTCTTTGACGAGTTTCAGCGCACGGCGCGTGACATCACGGGCGAGTTCACGCTGTCGCTGGCCAACCCGGTGCAGCGCGCCCAGGCGCGCGACAATCTTCCCGTCGCGGTGATCGAAGCGTTGCTGGGGTTGTTGCTGCTCTTCCGGGGGCGGGTCTGGACCCGCGCGCTGACAACGCGCCTGTTCGAGGGCGATCCCAGTGCGGGGCGCTGGATCGCCGCCTTTCTGGTGTCGTCCGGTTCGCTGATCCTGCCGTTCGTCGGCATCCTGCTGATCGTGGCGGCGGCCCAGGCAACCGGGCTGGGCGGGATCACAATCGATCAGATGCTGGGGCTTGTGGCGATCCCGGTGTTTTTCTTTCTGCTGGCCCGCTGGGTGGGCACGCGGGTGTTTCCCGTGGAACGCGCCCGCACGCTGCCTCTCAACCTGTCCGCAGGCCAGCGCGCGCGCGGGCGGCTTTACAGCGCCATCCTCGGTTTGCTAGCGGCGATCAACTATTTCCTGCGGGAGACCGGACGCGTCAACAACTGGTCGGGTGAATCTCTGGCCGTGATGATGTTTCCCTTCACGCTGGTCTGCGCCATTCTGCTGTGGCGGCTTGCGGCATTGCTGCGCCAGCACGTCCGTGCGGACGCCGAGGATGACGGGATCGAGACCTACCGCTCGCGCACCACCAGGGTGCTGTCCTTCGGGTTGGTGATTGTTTCGGTTCTTGCGCCTGTGCTGGCGGCCACCGGCTATTTCGAGCTGTCTCAGTTCCTGTTGTATCCGACGCTGGCGTCGTTGCAGCTGATCGGTCTGCTGCTGATTTTGCAGCGCCTCGTGGTCGAGGTTTATGTGCTTGTAACGGGCAACCGCGACGGCGCGGCAGAGTCCCTGATCCCGATATTGATCGGCTTTGCCATGACGCTGGCGGCGCTGCCGCTGTTCTCGATCTTCTGGGGCGCGCGCCCGGCCGACATTTCGGAGCTGTGGGCGCAGCTGGCCGAAGGCTACGAGGTCGGCGGCATCCTGATCTCACCGACCAATTTCCTGACATTCGCGCTGATTTTCACCCTGGGCTACATGGCGACGCGGCTGGTGCAGGGCATGCTGAAGAACACCATCCTGCCGAAAACGCGGCTTGATGTCGGGGGGCGGAACGCAATCGTCTCGGGCATGGGCTATGTCGGGGTGTTCCTTGCCGCGCTGATCGCCATAACCGCTGCGGGTATCGATCTGAGCTCGCTGGCGATCGTGGCCGGGGCTCTGTCGGTGGGCATCGGCTTTGGCCTGCAGACCATCGTGTCGAACTTCGTGTCGGGCATCATTCTGCTGGTCGAGCGCCCGATCTCGGAAGGCGACTGGATCGAGGTGTCGGGCGTGCACGGCACCGTCAAGCAGATTGCCGTGCGTGCCACGGTGATCCAGACCTTCGACCGCTCTGACGTCATTGTGCCCAATTCCGATCTGGTGAGCGGGCAGGTGACGAACTACACGCGCACCAACACGCTGGGGCGCCTGATCGTGCCGGTGGGCGTGGCCTACGGATCGGACACCCAGGAGGTCGAGACGATCCTGCGCGAGGTCGCGGAGGCGCATCCGCTGGTGATCCTCAGCCCGCCGCCCATGGTGCTGTTTCGCGCCTTTGGCGCCTCCTCGCTGGATTTCGAGGTTCGGGTGATCCTGCGGGATGTGAACTATGTTCTGAGCGTGCAGTCCGAACTGAACCATGAAATCAACCGCCGGTTCCGCGAGGCCGGAATCGAAATTCCCTTTGCCCAGACGGACATCTGGGTGCGCAATCCCGGAACGCAGCCCGGCAGCCGCGCCCCGAAGGAACTGGCGACGCCCTGGCCCGATGATGCAAGACGCGCGGAGGAGCGCGCGCATCGCACGGACACGCCCGGTCACAGCGAGTCCGAGACAGGTGCAGAACCTCACAGCGATGCCGACGGTGCGGGTGACGGAGACGCAAGATGACGAAACGGCTCTATCTGGACGATGCCTACGCGACCCGGGCCGAGGGCGTGGTCACGGGCTTTACGCCCGAGGGTGGGATCGTTCTGGATGCGTCGGTGTTCTATCCCAGAAGTGGTGGACAACCGGGCGACGCGGGCCGCATCGAATGGGAGGGCGGGGCAGGCCGGATGAACATCGCCACCACCGTGAAGGCGGACGAATTCGCCATCGCGCTGGTGCCGGCAGAACCCGTTGGCCTGCCCGCCGTCGGCACGCGTGTCACGCAGATCATTGACGCTGATCTGCGGCGGCGGCACATGCGCGTGCACACCGCGCTGCATCTTCTGTCGGTCGTGATCCCGCGTCCCGTCACCGGTGGGGCGATCGGCCCCGACAAGGGCCGTCTGGATTTCGACCTGGCCGAGCCACCCGAAGACAAGGCCGCGCTGGAACGCCAGCTGAACGAGATGATTGCGCGTGATCTGCCGGTCACCGCGACCTGGATCCCGGAGGCCGATCTGCGGGCCAGGCCCGAACTGGTGAAAACCCTGACCGTGGCCCCGCCGATGGATGGCAGCGACGTGCGTCTGATCCGGATCGGTGAGGGCGACCCACCCGTCGACCTGCAACCCTGCGGCGGCACCCATGTGGCCAGAACCGCAGAGATCGGCGCGCTGCGGCTGGGCAAGATCGAAAAGAAGGGGCGCCAGAACCGGCGGGTCTATGTGCATCTTGACGATCCGGACGGAAAAGAAACCGCTTGAAGTGTCGCGGGCGCCGGCGCTAGAGACAGTCTGACGGAGAGGTGGCCGAGTGGTCGAAGGCGCACGCCTGGAACGCGTGTAGGCGGGAAACCGTCTCCAGGGTTCGAATCCCTGTCTCTCCGCCAGCACCCCGAACGGATGCGTGTGATCGGGATCAGGCGCGCGCTCTGGTTGCGGACCGCCTCTTCCGCGATGGCTCGCGTCTTTGCCATTGAACCCGTGAACCCGAGGCTCCGCCCAAGGCCTGCCACCTGAACGATCCCGGCGCGTTGCGCGCATATTCCGGCCCGGACTGCCTTGATGCCCCGTTCGGCGGTTGACAGGTTTCGATCCATCGCATTAATTGTCAACAATCCGAAAGTAGACTTTTACAGGGTGCAAGGCAGGCATGCCCAGGAGCGCAGAATGACAAGAGTTGAATCCGAAGTGTCTGGAATGGTTTGGAAAATTGAAAAGGCGGTGGGCGATTCCGTTGAACTGGACGAAACGATCATGATCCTGGAGTCGATGAAGATGGAAATTCACGTGGCGGCTCCGGCGTCGGGCAGGGTCACCGAGATCCTGGTGGAACTGGATCAGCCGGTCCAGGAAGGCCAGCACATCTGCACCATTGAATGAGCGACCGCGCCGTTCGCGCGAGTGATCACGCCTCAGACCGAAGCCGAGAAGGGGTATTGTCGATGCCATTGCCCAAAAAGATCCTGATCGCCAATCGCGGCGAAATCGCATGCCGGATCATGCGCACCTGCCGCGAGATGGGGATCGCAACGCTGGCGCTCTATTCCGAGGCCGATGCAAAGGCGCTGCACACGCAGATGGCCGATGAAGCCGCCTGCATTGGCCCGGCGCCCGTGGCGAAAAGCTATCTCAATGTCGAGGCCATATTGCAGGTTGCGGCCGACACCGGTGCGGACGCGGTGCATCCCGGCTATGGCTTCCTGTCGGAGAATGCCGATTTCGCGCGCGCGGTGCAGCGCGCCGGGATGCTGTGGATCGGCCCCGATCCGGACATGATCGAAGCGATGGGTGACAAGGAACGCGCCCGGACCATCGCCCTGGACGCGGGCGTTCCGGTTCTGCCGGGCAGTCCGCGGTTTTCGGCAGAGGCGGCGGGCGATCTGCACGGGATTGCCGAAACGCTGGGATATCCTCTTCTGGTGAAGGCCGCAGCCGGCGGTGGCGGGATCGGGATGCGCATCGTGGAAGGGCCCGATCAGTTGAACGCCCAGATCGAGACCGCGCAGAAACTGGCTGCGCGCACGTTTGGCGACGATTCTGTCTATCTGGAGCGATATGTGCGCAACGCGCGCCATGTCGAAGTCCAGGTGTTCGGCTACGGCAACGGCGAGGGTGTGCATGTCTTTGACCGCGACTGCACCATCCAGCGCCGGTTTCAGAAGGTCGTTGAGGAAGCTCCGGCACCCGCCTTGCCGGATGATCTTGTCAGGCAGCTGCGCGACAGCGCCCTGGCGCTTGTGCGGCGGCAAAACTATGTTGGCGCCGGCACGCTGGAGTTCATTTTCGATTGTGACCTGCAAGAGTTCTATTTTCTTGAGATGAACACCCGGATTCAGGTGGAACACACGGTTTCGGAGATGATCTCGGGTCTCGATCTGGTCCGCTGGCAGATCGAAATCGCAGGCGGCGTGTTCGACGCGCCCCCGCAATCGGCGATCCGCCACAACGGACATGCGGTCGAATGCAGGATCTACGCGGAGAACCCGGACAAGACATTCTTTCCCTCGCCGGGCACTCTGACGCGCCTGCGCTTTCCCGATCAGACAGCGGATCTGCGCATCGACACCGGTGTGCGCGAAGGCGACGACATCACGCCGTTCTACGACCCGATGATTGCCAAGATGATCACCTTCGGCGAAACCCGTCAGGCCGCGATTGACCGGATGACGCGGGCGCTGGCGGACACCCGGATCGAGGGGCTGGCGAGCAATCTGGGCTTTCTGGCAGAGGCGATGACTGATCCGGCCTTTGTGAACGCCGGGATGACAACCGCATTTGTTGAGACATGGCAGGAAAAACGCGCGCGGATGGTTGCCAGCGTGTAAGCGATCATGAAGGATGAACCGATGAAACAAGCGGTGATTGTCGGGGCCAAACGCACGCCCATGGCCTCGTTTCAGGGACGGCTCTCTGCCATGCCCGCGCCGGAACTGGGCGGTGTGGCGGTGCGGGCCGCGATTGACGCGGCGGGGGTGCAACGGGACAGCGTGGACGAGGTGATCATGGGGTGCGTTCTGCCTGCGGGGCAGGGGCAGGCTCCGGCGCGGCAGGCCGGGTTCCTTGCCGGGTTGCCCGAAAGCGTCCCTGCGACCACCGTCAACAAGATGTGCGGCTCGGGCATGCGCACCGTCCTGTCGGCTGTCGATCAGATCGCTCTGGGACGCACTCGTGTGGTGGTCGCGGGCGGTATGGAGAGCATGAGCAATGCGCCCTACATGCTGCCCAAGATGCGCGACGGTGCGCGGATCGGCCACGCCCGGGTCGTTGATCACATGTTTCTCGACGGGCTGGAAGACGCCTATGACAAGGGCCAGCTGATGGGCCGGTTCGCAGAGCAGTGCGCGCGGGAGTTTCAGTTCACGCGCGAGGCTCAGGACAGCTACGCCATCGCCTCGCTGAACCGGGCTCTGGCGGCGCAGAAGAGCGGTTCGTTCGACGCCGAGATCGCCCCGGTCGTCGTCAAGGGACGCGGCGGCGCGGACACCGTGGACACCGACGAACAGCCGGGCCGCGCCAAACCGGAGAAGATACCGCACCTCAAACCCGCGTTCTACGATGACGGAACGGTCACGGCGGCGAATTCCTCCTCGATTTCCGATGGCGCGGCGGCGGTGGTGGTTGCGGATCATGATCACGCGCTGGAGCAGGGGTTTCCGATCCGGGCAAGAGTGGTCGCAACCAGCACGCACGGGCAGGCGCCGGCGACGTTCCCGACGGCACCGATTCCAGCGGCCCGGACCCTGCTTGATCAGATCGGATGGGATGTCTCGGATGTCGACCTGTGGGAGGTGAACGAGGCGTTCGCCGTCGTTCCCATGGCGTTCATGCGGGAGCTGCAGATCGACCATGACAGGCTGAACGTCAACGGGGGGGCCTGTGCTCTGGGTCATCCGATCGGGGCGTCGGGCGCGCGGATTCTGGTGACTCTGCTGCACGCGCTGGAAGACCGGGGGCTGAAACGCGGGATCGCGGCCATCTGCATCGGCGGGGGCGAAGGCATGGCCATGGCCATCGAACGGGATTAAGGGCGGGCGTTCAGGATGAAGATCGGCGAGGACACGCCCGCGGTGATCAGCGGCGGGGCATCCGGGCTGGGAGCGGCGACGGCGCGGCATCTGGCCTCACAGGGCGCGCGGGTTGCACTGCTCGATCTTGATCGCGACAGGGGCGCAGCGCTCGCGCAAGAGATCGGCGGGGTCTTTGCGCCCTGCGACATGGCCGATCCGGAGGCGGTGGCGTCCGCACTCGATACGGTGCGCGCGCGGCACGGGCAGGAACGCATCTGCATCAGCTGCGCCGGGATCGTACCGGCCTCGAAAACCGTGACCCGCGACGGAGCGCATGATCCTGCGGTGTTTCAAAGGGCGATTGGCGTCAATCTTCTGGGGACGTTCTTTCTGGCCAGCCAGAGCGCGGCCGGAATGGCCACGGCCGCGCCGCTGGGGGATGATGGCGCGCGCGGGGTGATCATCACCACATCGTCCATCGCCGCGTATGAGGGGCAGATCGGGCAGGTGGCCTACGCGGCGTCGAAGGCCGGCGTTGCGGGCATGACCCTGCCGATGGCGCGGGATCTGGCACGCTCGGGCATCCGGGTGGTGTCCATCGCCCCGGGTGTTTTTCTGACACCCATGGTTGCCGGCATGCCCGAGGCTGTTCAGGACGGTCTGGCGGCATCTGTCCCGTTCCCGTCTCGTCTGGGGCGACCGGAGGAGTTCGCGGCGCTGGCCGCCCATATCGTGACGAATACCATGCTCAATGGCGAGGTGATCCGGCTGGACGGCGCGACCCGCCTGCAGGCCAAATAGCAAGGTTGCGCACGTCGCGGGTACGGGCCACCTGCCCGACAGGGCGCCGGTGCGCATCGGCACGCCCGGTCAGTCACACATCTGGCTAACGAACTTGATCTTGCAGTAGGCGTCAAATCCCTCCGGGCCGCCTTCGTAGCCAAATCCGCTGTCCTTTGCGCATCCCAGCGGCGCCTCCGACAGGGCAGGGCTGAAGTCGTTGATCCCGATCCACCCCACGTCCAGCGCATCGGCGGTCAGCGTTGCCGTGCGCAAAGAGCCGGTGAAGGCATAGCCGGCCAAACCGTAGTCCAGACTGTTTGCGCGGGCGATCACCTCATCGAAGCTGCGGAAGGATGCAATCGGGACAACCGGGCCAAAAGGTTCGTCGGTCATGATGGCTGCATCATCCGACACGTCGGTCAAGACCGTCGGCTCGACGAAAAACCCGTCGCCGTCGCGCACGCCGCTGCCCAGGGCGATCCGGGCACCATGATCGGCGGTGGCATCGCGGATCAGGTGGTCCATTGCGGCGCAGCGGCGCTGATTGGCCATCGGCCCCATTGTCACGCCCTCGTCAAAGCCGTTTCCGGTTCTGATCAGACGGACCTGCGCAAGAAAGGCCTCCAGGAACCTGTCATACACATCCTGATGCACAAACACACGGCTGACGCCCAGACACACCTGTCCGGCATTGCGAAACTTGAATGCCGCCGTCATCTGCGCGGCCTTCTCGACATCCGCATCCTGAAACACAATCACCGGAGAATGTCCGCCAAGTTCCATGGTCGCGGGTTTCAGGTGCTGTCCGGCCAGGCTGCTCAGAAGGCGGCCGACCGGGATCGAGCCGGTCAGCGTGACCTTTCGTGTCACCGGAGATTCAATCAGGCGCTCCGATATGTCGGGCGGATTGCCCATCAGCACGTTGACCACGCCCGCAGGCGCGCCCGCGTCCTCCAGACACTGAACAAGGCCGGCAACGGCGGCGGGCGTTTCCTCGGACGGCTTGAGAATGATCGAGCATCCGGCCCCCAGTGCCGCCGCGATCTTGCGCGCAGACAAAACCGCAGGAAAATTCCACGGCGTGAAGGCGGCGACCGGACCGATCGGTTCCTTCAGCGTCGCCTGCCGCGCCCCGGCCCTGCGCGGCGGAAGCAGGCGGCCATAGCTGCGCACGGCCTCTTCGGCGCACCAGTTGAACACATCGACACACCTGTCAATTTCGCCAAGCGATTCAGCGATTGTCTTGCCCTGTTCCCGGGTCAGGTCCCTGGCCAGCGCGGGTCTGCGCTGCATGATCAGCTCGGCCGTTCTTTTCAGAAGGGCCGCCCGGTCCCAGGCCGAAACCTGACGCCACGCTGCAAAGGCACGTTGCGCACTCGCCAGAGCCTCATCCATGTCGTCGAGGGTCGCGACGGGGATCTCGCCGATCACGCTTTCGTCCGCGGGGTCGAGCACGCCCATCCGGCCGCGATCGGACGCGTCGCGCCACTGGCCGTCAATGTAGAGCCTGGCGATCAAGGTCATGCGCTGCGCCCCTCAGGATGATGCGGCGTCTTCTGACGCGGCGGTGCGTTGCGCTTCGATTGCGCTATGTGTCTTGTCCAGCGCCCGCAGCAGGATGTCACCGAATTCGGCAATCTCATCCTCCGTGATGATCAGCGGGGGGCCAAAGAGCAGGGTGTCGCCCGCATAGCGCAGCAAAAGCCCCATGTCCCGGCTGTGATCGTGGACCATCTGCCCCACGCGCAGGGCGGGGTCGAACGGTGTTCTGGAGGCCGCGTCGGCCATCAGGTCCAACCCGCCCATCAGGCCGACACCGCGCGCTTCGCCCACCAGCGGATGATCCTGCAGCGCGCGAAGGGTTTTCTGGAACACCGGACCGACCCGCCGCACATGCCCGACGATGTCGTCGCTTTCGTAGATCCGGATGGCTTCAAGCGCGACCGCCGCGGGCACCGGGTGGCCCCCATAGGTGAACCCGTGGCCGAAAACTCCGTGGCGTCCGCTTTCCTCGACGATGGCGTCGTGTATCTCATTGGAAAGCCCGAGGGCCGAGATCGGCTGATACCCGGCTGACAGACCCTTTGCCAGGGTCATCATGTCCGGCCTGATCCCGTAAGTGTCGCAGCCGAACATGTTGCCGGTGCGTCCAAAGGCGGTGATGACCTCATCGGCGATCAACAGGATGTCGTACTGTCTGAGAATCGGCTGAATCTTGTCGAAATACCCCTGCGGCGGGGGCACGGCTCCGCCTGCGCCCATCGCGGGTTCGGCGATGAAGGCGGCAATCGTTTCGGGGTTTTCGGCGAGGATCAGCTGCTCCAGTTCTTCAGCCAGCCGGGTCGAAAAGGCGTCTTCGCTTTCGCCGGGGTGGGCGAACTTGTAGTGATGCGGGCAGGTCGTTTTCAGGATCGGTCCGAGCGGCAGGTCGAAGGAGCCGTGATTGATCGGCAATTGCGTCATGCTGCCCGAGGCGATGGTCACGCCGTGGTAGCCTTTTTCGCGCGCGATGATCTTTTTCTTTTCCGGCCGTCCCAGGGCGTTGTTGTAATACCACGCCAGCTTCAGCGCGGTGTCATTGGCTTCGGATCCCGAGTTGGCCAGAAACACCTTGCCGATCGTCTCGGGGGTGACCTCGACCAGTTTCACGGCCAGCTTCGCCGTGACATCCGACACCCGGTTGAAGAAGCCGTGATAGAAGGGCAGCCGGCGAAGCTGCCGGTTGGCCGCGTCGGCCAGCCGGTCTTCGCTGAAGCCCAGAGTTGCACACCACAGCCCGGCCAGACTGTCGATGTAGCTTTTGCCGTTCTCGTCCTGGACCCGGATGCCCTGGCCAGAGACAAACACCAAGGGTCCCTCGGACCGCACGTCCTGAAGGTTCGAATAGGGGTGGAGGTGACTGTTTGCGTCGAGGGCAGACAGTGAATTCAGAGAGTGGGTCATGCTATGCTCGGCCGTTAATGGAGCGTTGAAGCGCCGGCAAGGGAAAGTCTACATCTCAACGGCGACGGTCTTCAATAAAGAAGTTAACAATTTTGTTGACAATGTGCGAATTAGCCGTAACGATTTCTCCTAAAAACGCGGTTCGAGTGACACGGTAACACATGTCTCGCTGTCAGCTCACGACCCCATCAGCGATATTCCACCAGGGAGGAGAGTCTATGAAACTGAAGCTCACGACAGCGGCCAGCGCGCTTTGCATTTCGGCAGGTGCCGCAGTTGCTTCATGTCCTGAAGTCACGATATCGGAGGCAAATGGCGTTTCGTCAGGCGCATTTCCACAGCAATTCGAGCTGGCAGAGTTCGAGTCCCTGGCCGACTGCACGCTGGAGTTTGCAACCAATCCCGACAGCGCGGACCTGAATGCGCGCATCACAGGTAACCCTGATCTTCTGTCGGACGCGGACCGCATCCCTGCAGAGCCTCTGGTTGTGGCCCCGTATGACGAGACCGGATCCTATGGCGGCATACTGGATGTGTTGTCGAACGCGACAGAAGCGGGCGGCATGGATGGCATCTCTATTCGTCATGTAAACTTCGTGCGCTTCGCGGATGATCTGCAGACTGTCGTGCCGAATATCGCGAAGTCCTGGGAATGGAACGATGATTTCACCGAGCTGACATTCCATTTGCGCGAGGGTCACAAGTGGTCCGATGGTGCGCCGTTTACCGCCGCGGATGTGGCCTTCTGGTACAATGACATCATCCTGAACGAGGAAATGTTCCCCAACACACCGGGCCTTTGGACCTGGGATGGCGAACCTGCGACGGTCGAGGCGCTCGACGATCTGACGGTGAAGTTCACCCTGCCGAAACCTGCGCCGGGCTTGCTGAACAGGTTTGCCGTCGGCTTCACGCAGCCGTTTCAGCCCAAACACTTCTACGAACAGTTTCACATCGGCTACAACCCGGACGCCAACGCGTTGGCCCAGGAGCGTGGCATGGAGAGCTGGGTCGATCTGATCAATCTCTATCATGGGGGAAGCGACTGGAAGGATACGCCTTCGCCCTTGCTGAAGGGGGGTGCGGACAATGTCGTGCCGACACTGGAAGCCTTTATTCTTGTGGCGGAATCCGACAAGGGCCGGACCTTTGTCGCCAATCCTTACTTTCACATGGTCGATACGGCGGGCAACCAGCTGCCGTATATCAACGAACTGGAAGAGAAGTATGTTCCCGAACAGGAAGTCCGCAACCTGAAAATCGTCAATGGTGAGGTGGATCTGAAGGCACAGAACCTGTTTCTGTCGGACTTCCCGCTGTACAAGGACAACGAAAGCAATGGCGGGTTCAACGTTCATCTGACGCCCACGCTGGGGAACACGCTGTATTATTCGTTCAACACGACCCATCCCGATCCCAAGTTCGCGGACGTGTTCAACGATGTGCGGTTCCGCCAGGCCATGTCGATGGCGATAAACCGCGACGAGATCCTCGACCTTGTCTATCTTGGGCAGGGCCGTCCCGTGCAGGCCACGCCGGCCGAACCGCGCACCGTTGCCTTTGTGACGGACGAACACACGAACGCCTATATTCAGTATGATCCCGAGGCCGCAGCGGCGCTGCTTGACGAAATGGGTCTGAAAGACAGCGACGGGGATGGCGTTCGCGAGTTTGCGGATGGCAGCCCGATCAATATCCAGCACTTCTATTCCAACCAGGGCGGTCCGGTACAGATTCACGAACTGGTGCGGGGATACTGGGAAGATGTCGGCATCCAGCTCAGCCAGCGCGAAATCTCGACCGACGAATACCGGACCAAGGCCGGGGCGAATGATCTTCTGGTCACGTCATGGCTGGACCGCAACCGGTCTGCCCCTGCGATCAGCCAGGAGAACTTTATGTTCAAGCCGCCGTTCGGTGACCGGTGGCAACCGGGGACCGGGTTCGAATGGGCTGTCTGGTCGGACACGGACGGTGCCCAGGGCGTAGAGCCGCCCGACAGCATCAAGACGCTCGGCGATCTGGCGGACCAGTTCCTGCTGGTGCCTCTTGGATCGGAGGAAAGCAACCGGATCGGTGGCGAGATCGCGGACATACATGCCGAAAACCTGTGGAAGATCGGCGTTGTCGGCGACACCGTGGCGCCTCTGGTGGTCAACCAGGACATTGGCAACTTCAAGCCCTACACGGTTTCGACCTTCGATTACTACTTTGCCTACCCGTTCCGGCCACAGCAATGGTACTTCAAAGGCGGCAACTGATCTGGTTTGCTTTTGAGCGCCGGGGCAGTCGACTCCCTGCTGCCCCGGCACCAACATGCGTTTGAACAAAACCGGGCACCGAGATGATCAGCTTCGTACTCCAACGTCTGGCCGGGCTGATTGTCACGATGTTCTTCGTCTCGGTCATGGTGTTTGTCATCATGGAACTGCCGCCGGGCGACTATGCCGAGCGCTATGCCTTCCGCAAGCTGGCGGCCACCGGCACCCAGGTCACCGAAGCTGACATAGACACGCTCAGAGTGCGGTTCGGGTTGGATGAACCTGCGCCGGTGCGCTACGTCAACTGGATCTCGGGCATTGTGCTGCGGGGTGACTTTGGCCAGTCCTTCGCCTTTGAAACATCGGTCAATAAGCTGATCGGAGACCGGATCTGGCTGACCCTCGCGCTGCTGTTTGCCACGTTGTTTCTGACCTATCTGATCTCCATCCCGATCGGCATTTACGCGGCTGTCCGACGACAATCCGTCGCGGATTACTCGCTGACCATATTCAGTTATCTGGGACTTGCGTTGCCGAATTTTCTGCTGGCGCTGGTTCTGCTCTACCTGAGTGTGAAGATATTCGATTCCTCCATCGGTGGTCTGTTCTCGCCGGCCTATATTGACGCGCCCTGGAGTCTGGCCAAGCTGGGTGATCTGCTTCAGCATCTTTTCGTGCCGGCCATCGTACTGGCCTGGTCGGCGACAGCCTTCCAGTTGCAGACGGTGCGCGCAACGATGCTGGATGAGCTGAACAAGCTTTCCGTGACCGCGGCGCGAGCGCGCGGCCTGCCGGAGTGGAAGCTCATTCTGAAGTATCCGGCGCGTCTGGCGATCAATCCTGTTGTCAGTTCCATCGGTTTCGACGGCAACCGGGTGTTTTCCGAACTTCCGATCGTCGCGGTTGTTCTTGCCTTGCCCGAAATGGGTGAGTTGCTGCTCAAGTCCTTTATTGATCTGGACACAAATGTCGCGGGCGCGCTGTTGCTTTTGCTCACTCTGTTCATCGTCGTGATGAACTTTGTCTCCGACATCCTGTTGGCGTTGCTTGACCCCAGGATCAAGCTGGAGGGGGGATAGCGTGTCAGACAACACTCCGACAGAGCGCGACAACAAGTACTATACCGCGTCGCAGTGGCAGCTGATCTGGTGGCGGTTTCTGCGCCACAGGCCCGCCATGACCGGGGGCATTGTTCTGTTGATGATGGCGTTCTGGGGGCTCTTTGCCGATTTCATGACTCCTTACAGCGGCACCAATCGTGACCGGGATTACGTGCTGGGGCCGCCTCAGATTCCGCAGTTCTGGGACCATAACGGATTTTCTGTACGACCCTTCCTGCATGGCGTCAAAACCGAGCGCGACCCCGAGACGCTGCGCAAGATTGCCGTGCCCGATCCCGAAACCCGCCGGTACGTGGAGTTTTTCGTTCGCGGCGAAAGCTACAGCTTTCTGGGTCTGTTCGAGTCCGACCGCCACCTGTTTGGCGTCTCCGAAGGCAAGATACATCTGTTCGGCACCGATGATCTGGGCCGGGATCTGTATTCGCGAACCGCCTTTGCAACGGCGACATCCATGTCCATAGGCGTGATCGGTGTCGTCCTGTCCTTTGTTCTGGCGCTGATCATTGGCGGGATCGCGGGGTACTGGGGCGGATACATTGACTACGGGATACAACGTCTGACGGAAATCGTTCGCGTCATTCCGGTCATTCCGCTGTTCATGGGACTGACCGCCGCCTTTCCGCAGAACTGGACGAACATTCAGGTTTATCTGGCGATGACCCTTGTTCTGGGACTGATCGGATGGCCGACCCTGGCACGGCGGGTGCGCAGCCACCTCCTGACCCAGAGAAACGAGGATTACGTGCTGGCGGCCGAACTGTCGGGCGCGTCGCCGCGCCGTGTCATCGGCAGGCACCTTCTGCCATCCTTCACCAGCTATATCATTGTCGATCTGGTCATCACCTTTCCCTACGTGATCCTGAGCGAAACGGCGTTGAGTTTCATCGGGCTGGGGTTGCGTCCGCCTTCGATCAGCTGGGGTCTTCTGTTGCAGGGCGCCCAGAACGTGCGGTCCATCGAACAGGCGCCGTGGATGTTCATTCCCGCCATTTTCGTCGTCATCGCCGTTCTGGCCTTTACCGTTCTCGGAGATGGTCTTCGCGATGCGGCAGACCCCTACCAGGTGTCAAACTGATGCGGAAACCACAAACCCAGACCCGGCCTTCGGACACCGAGATGGAACCTCTGGTCGAGATCGAGGACCTCAGGGTCTCGTTCCGGACGGATGAAGGGTTGATCACGCCCGTCGACGGGGTGTCCTTCTCGGTGCCGCGCGGCAAGACCCTGGGCATTGTCGGAGAAAGCGGATCAGGCAAAAGCGTCAGCACCAAGGCTTTGATGAAACTGCTGCCGCAGACCGCGATCATCGACGCGGGTTCACGCATGCGTTTCACCCGCAAGGCAGGGGGCGTGGTGGACATCGCCCGGCTCGGGGCCGGCACCAGGGAGATGCGCGATATTCGCGGTGGCGACATTGCGATGATTTTTCAGGAACCGATGGCCTCTTTCTCTCCGGTCTGGACGATCGGAAACCAGATGATCGAGGCCATCCGCCTGCATCGCGCGGTCGGCAAAGCAAAGGCGCGGGAGATTGCGATCGACATGCTGGAGCGTGTCGGAATATCCAATCCCGACATGAGGGTTGATCAGTATCCGCATGAAATGTCAGGGGGAATGCGACAGCGGTGCATGATTGCCCTGGCGCTGTCTACAAATCCGTCGCTGCTGATCGCAGACGAACCGACAACCGCGCTGGACGTGACCATACAGGCCCAGATCCTGGACCTGATGAACGACATTCAGAGCGAACTGGACATGTCGATCATCTTTATCACGCACGACATGGGTGTCATCGCTCATGTCGCGGACGAAGTGGCTGTTATGTACCTTGGCCGGATCGTGGAGCGCGGCCCAACCGCCGAGGTGATCCACAATCCGAAACACCCCTATACCAAGGGCCTGCTGGCGGCCCTGCCGGATCTCGATCACATCGACCGCAGGCTGGTGCCGGTTGGCGGTGATATTCCCGGTCCGATGAACCGGCCGGCGGGCTGTGCCTTTCATCCGCGCTGCGATCAGTTCACGTCTGGCCTGTGTGATGCGGCGATACCGCACTACACCGATACCGGAGACGGTCGGGAAGTGAGCTGTTTTCTGGTCGGACAGGACGAGGGCGCGAGATGAAGGAAGAAACGCTTCTCAAGGTCGACGGCCTCCGGATGTACTTCAACATCGCGGGCAAGGGCCTGTTCGGCAGGTCGAGCGCGGCGATCAAGGCCATAGACGACGTGAGTTTCGACATCAGTCGCGGTGAAACACTGGGTCTGGTGGGCGAGAGCGGGTCCGGCAAGACCACCGTGGGACGGGCGATACTGAGGGCCTTGAAACCCACCGGTGGCAAGGTTCTCTTTAACATCGGCGACAGGGTGACGGATGTGACGGAGCTGTCGGGCAAGGACCTGTTCAGCTTTCGCCGGCACATGCAGCTGATATTTCAGGATCCGTATTCATCGCTCAATCCGCGCATGACGGTGCGCGACATCATTGCCGAACCGCTTGAATGTCAGAAGTATGGCACGCGCGACGAGATAGACGCGCGTGTGCGTGAGGTGGCCGAGCGCTGCAAACTGAATGTCGAACACCTGCGCCGCTTTCCGCATGCGTTTTCCGGCGGGCAACGCCAGAGGATCTGCATCGCCCGTGCACTGGTCGCAAGCCCGGAGTTCATCGTGTGCGATGAATCCGTCTCGGCGCTGGATGTCTCGATCCAGGCGGAAGTGATCAACCTTTTGCAGGACCTTCAGGCCGAGCTTGGGCTGACCTATCTGTTCATCGCGCATGATCTGTCCGTGGTGGCGCAGATCTCGCACCGGGTCGCGGTCATGTATGTCGGCCGCCTGATGGAGTTTGCGCCGACCGAGAGCCTCTTTTTTGCACCACAGCACCCATACACGAAGGCGCTTTTGTCAGCGGTGCCGAGCGTTCACCCGGATCATGAATTCGCACCCGTTCCCCTGGATGGCGAAATTCCCAACCCCGCCGCCGTGCCATCGGGGTGCAGGTTCCGGACGCGGTGCCCGATTGCGCAGGACAAGTGTGCCTCTGAGGAACCGGAATGGAGAGAGATCGACCAGGATCATTTTGTCGCGTGCCACTATGCAGGCGCGGCGAATGCCACGGCCTGAAGCGTGTCGCGACAAACCTGACACACTGAGTGTCGCGCAAGGCAGTGCAATGTTCATATGTTGCGCGCCTTTCCCCTTCGGCTGATGTCTCGGGGTAAACGCGCAAGGGTTTAGGCACAGGGAAGGGGGAAGGTATTGCTACCATTGAAGTTGTTGACAATATTAATGACGGCAATAGACTCGTTGCGGAAAGCTGTCGGCGCCCCCTCCCGGGCCTGGCAACCGGACGGCTTTGACCGGTTTGCGGCGCTTTCGCAAAAAGGAAAACTGTATGACGAGTAATCCAGACGCCAGCGATGCTTCGACAGGTCCTTTGCAGGGTTTTCGCGTGATCGAACTTGGCTCGATGGTGGCCGGGCCGTTTTGTGGGCGATTGATGGCGGATTTCGGTGCCGAGGTGATCAAGGTGGAGCCGCGTGTCGGCGACCCGATGCGGTTCATGGGGCACCGCAAGAACGAAAAGTCGCTTTATGCGGCCAGCATCCTTCGCAACAAGGAACTGGTTTCCATCGACCTGCGCACCGATGAAGGTCAGGAGGTGGTCAGACGACTGGTCGCCAGATCCGATGTCGTGATCGAGAACTTTCGCCCCGGCACCGTAGAGCGGTGGAATCTCGGGTATGAAGACCTGCGCGCCATCAATCCCGGCATAGTCATGGTCCGCATCAGCGGTTTTGGCCAGACGGGCAAATACAGATCGCGACCGGGCTACGGGATCGTGGGAGAATCCGTTTCGGGTCTGCGCGACATCAATGGCGATCCGGACCGCCCGCCCGCCCGTGCGGCGACATCGCTGACCGATTACATAAGCGGCCTCTACGGGGCGTTTGGCGCCATGATGGCGCTTCTGCACAGGCAAAGGACGGGGCAGGGTCAGGTGGTCGATACAGCGCTCTGCGAGGCGGCCTTCAGCTTTATGGAGCCGCATGTGCCCGCATTTGATGCACTGGGCGTTGTGGCCAAGCGCGCGGGATCGCGTCTGCCCAACAACGTGCCCAACAATCTTTATCCGGCAAAGGACGGCTATATTCACATCGCCGCCGTCAGCAAGCCGATCTTCAAGCGTTTCGCAGAGCTCATGGGGCAGGGCGGGATGGCGGAGGACCCCAGGTTTTCAACACCGCTTGCGCGAAACGAGAACTGCGAAGAGCTTGAACAGATCATCATCGACTGGACATCAGGGCAGAACGTGGCCGAACTGGAAGAGGCGCTGATCGAGGCCGATGTGCCCGCGGCGCGGGTGTACTCGGTCAAGGACATCTTTGAAGATCCCTATTTCCGCGAACGCAAGATGATCCTGGATGTGCCCGACGCCGAACTGGGAACCGTCGCGCTGCCGGGTGTGGTGCCACATCTGACAGGCACGCCGGGGGCGGTCCGGTGGGCGGGCCGAGGCACGGGTGAAAACACGGTCTCGGTCCTGAGTGAACTTGGCGGATACACCTCAGAAGAAATCGAGGCCCTGGAACATAAGGGCGTCGTCTCTACCTCGGGCGTGCGCTGATCCTGCCTGATTTCGGACGATACACGGCACAGCCGACCAGGAAACAAGGAAACCGAAATGAGTCTTGACGATCTGTCTGCAGAACTGAACGCGCGCCGTGACACGGCCATGAGCATGGGCGGCAAGGAAAAGCTTGCCCGGCGCAAAGAGCAGGGCTTGCTGAACGCGCGTGAGCGGATAGAGGTTCTGCTGGACAGCGGCAGCTTTACCGAGGCAGGGCTGCTGGGGGTCTCTTCGGTTGTACCCGGGGATGAGCTCAAGACACCGGCCGATGGCAAGATCTCGGGCTACGGCAAGGTTGACGGCCGCCGGGTGGCGGTGGTGTCGAATGATCTGACGGTCAAGGGCGCGTCGTCTTCGATGACCAACATGAAGAAAATCGGACACATCAAACGGACCGCCGCATCGCGCGGGCTGCCGATCGTATTTCTGGGCGAATCCTCGGGCGCACGGATGCCCGACAACATGGGTGCAAAGGGCATGGGGACGTTGCTGGGGAACGACCCCACGCAATATCAGCGACTGCGCGAAACCCCCTGGATTTCAGCGCTTCTGGGTCCGTCTTTCGGGTCATCGGCGCTGTATGCCTGCATGTCTGATTTTGTTGTGATGCGCAAAGGCGCGACCATGGCTGTGGCCAGTGCGCGGCTGGTGGAACTGGCGACCGGTCAGAAAATTGATCAGGAAGACATGGGCGGATGGGAAATGCACGCCAAAACCACGGGCCTGATCGACGCGGTGGCCGAAACGGACGAGGAGGCGATACAGATCTGCAAGAAGATCCTGTCTTATCTTCCCTCGCACCAGAACGAGACTCCGCCCCGGACCGAAACGCCGGCGTCAGACTCTTGCATTGGCGACACAATCCGCGCGCTGCTGCCGGACTCGCGCACGCGCGGATACGACATGCGTCGCATGGCCAGGGCGGTGCTCGATCCGGGCAGCGACATGGAACTCAAACCCATGTTCGGCAAGTCGGCCACCACCATGCTTGGCCGCATCAACGGGCGTGTGGTGGGCGTGGTTGGAAACAACCCGATGTTCAAGGGCGGCACGCTGGACGTGCCCTCATGCGAGAAAATCACCAGCTTTCTCGTCCTGTGCGACAGCTACAACATACCGCTTGTTTTTCTTGTCGACACACCCGGTTTCATGATCGGGATCGAGGCGGAGCGGCAGAAAGCTCCGGGCAAAATCATCAACTTTATGAATGCCCTGCAACTGCTTACAGTTCCAAAGGTTTCCCTGATCATGCGCAAGACGTACGGACAGGCCTATCTGAACATGGGCGGCGGCCGGAACTCTGACGAAGTGGCGGCATGGCCAACAGCCGAGGTCAGTTTTATGGACCCGGCCTTTTCGGCGCATATCGTGGGGGACCCTGCCGCAGGACAGGAGGAACTCGATAAGGTCAAAGCCGAGGTTCAGCGCGACTCGACCGTTTGGGATATTGCCGGGAACTTCTCGGTTCAATATGTGCTGCACCCGGAAGAAACCCGTGCCTGGCTTGAGGAAATGCTGGACATTCACGAGATGCGCCTGACCGGGGGAATAGGCCAGCACCGGCTGGCGACATGGCCCACAAGCTACTGAGCCCCCGCATCTGCGCATGACGCGTCAAAGCGACAGAGACAACAATTGCGGGATTTGCAATAAGCTTGTAAACTTTAGCAATTCAGTGGGACAAAACCAAAAGAACTGTGAGGCCGCGCGCACATGATGGATTCGTACTGGCAGGGAAAAAGCCTTGAAGCCATCGCGGACGACAAGGCGATAAACTCTATCGAATTTCAAAAGAACGGATCCGCCAAGGCGTTTTCGTTGAGCGAGCAGATCGCCAACCAGATAGGTGAACGCATCATTCGCGGGCACTATCAGCCGACAGAACGTATTATGGAACAGTATCTTGCGGAAGAGTTTGAAATCTCCCGCGGTCCCATTCGCGAAGCGCTGCGCGTGCTTGAGAGTTACGGGCTTGTCAAAATCATTCCGCGGCGCGGCGCACAGGTGACGAAACTGTCTCGTGAGGAAGTCCAGGACATTTACGAGATACGGGCATCGCTGCTGGGCGTGGCCGCAAAGAGAATATCGCTCCGACAGCCCGAAGAGACGCGCGGCGAATGCTCCAGAATGGCCGCAGAGATCCAGCAGATCGCAACCAACACGAAAGATCTGAACCTCTACCTCAACGCGTCCTTCGCATTGACGATCTGGCTGACAGAGATGAGCGGCAACGCACGGCTGTCAAAGCTGATGCACACCTTGACCCTGCAGACCCGCAGGTACACCCGCATCGGGTTCAACTCAAAGCAGGATTGCATTCAGTCCGCCGAGGTTTGGGGAAGTCTGCTGGGCTGTATCGAACGCGGTGAAGGCGAGATGGCGGAAGAACGGGCTCAGGCCCTGGTTCTGGCCTCTCTGAAACGCATCGTGGAACAAATTGATTGAAGCCGCCTTGCAGTAGGACTGCGCGTCTCCGGCACGGTATTGATCCGGGGTTGCTCTGGCGCGGCGCTGGCCCGTATTGCAGCATCGGGTCGAACAGAGTGTGCCCGGTAGAAGAAGTAAGATTTTGGAATGACGGATAAAAAACGCTCAGGCCCGCTGGCCGGACTGAAAGTCATCGAACTGGCGGGGATCGGTCCGGGGCCATTTTCGGCAATGTTGCTGGCTGATCTGGGCGCCGACATTCTGCGGATTGACAGGCCGGCGGGCGTGCAGTCAGGAGGATACCGCGACCCGAAACGCGACTTGCTGAATCGCAGCCGAAAGTCCGTCGCGGTTGATCTGAAATCCCCGCAGGGTGTGGCGCTTGTTCTGGATCTGGTTGCGCGGGCAGAGGTGCTGCTGGAAGGCTATCGGCCCGGCGTAACCGAAAGGCTGGGCCTGGGGCCGGACGCGTGTCTTGCTGTGAACCCCCGTCTTGTCTACGGACGCATGACCGGGTGGGGGCAGGGCGGGCCCCTGGCCCAAGTGCCCGGCCACGATATCAACTTTTCAGCGGTATCGGGCGCGTTGAACGGAATTGGCCGCAAGGGCGACCGCCCCGTTCCGCCACTCAATCTGGTGGCCGATTTCGGGGGCGGAGGGCTGTATCTGGCCTTTGGCGTTGTCTGCGCCGTCCTTGAGGCCCGCACGTCGGGGCAGGGGCAGGTGATCGACGCGGCCATGACGGACGGCGTTGCCTCTATGATGACGATGTTTCACGGCCTTCTGGCCATGAACCGCTGGGATGGCGAAGTCGGGACAAGCTATCTGAGCGGGTCTGCGCCGTTTTACGATGTCTATGAAACATCGGATGGAAAACACGTTGCGGTCGGCGCGGTCGAGCAGAGGTTCTACATCACTCTGGTCGAGGCCCTGGGTTTTGATCCGCAGGATCTGCCGGATCGGGACAATCCCGAAAACTGGCCGGCGCTGCGGGAACGACTGGCCAGCCGCTTCAAGCAGGAAACCCGCGCATACTGGTGCGGCCTGCTGGAGGAGCGAGAGGCGTGCTTTTCTCCGGTTCTCTCGATTGCCGAGGCCCCCGTTCATCCGCAGAACGAGGCGCGCGGCGCTTACGAAACGGTCGACACAATCGTACAGCCCGCCCCGGCGCCGCGGTTCAGCCGCACGCCCGGGGCCATCCAGAACCCACCGCCGATTCCCGGTCAGAACACGGTGGAGGCGTTGCAGGCGTGGGGCGTCAGCGACGGCACGATTGATACCCTCATGCAGTCGGGTGCGATTGCCGGTCAGTCAGGCTAAAGCCTTTCGCCTGTACCCCGAAACACCAGCTGAAGGCAAAAGGCGCGCAGCATATGAACCATGCACTGCGCTTGGCCTTCATTTTGCAACAAGCACGTCGATGTCATGCGCTTTCAGGAACGCTGCGATATCCTCTGGCGGGTCTTGCTCGGTGACAAGCAGATTTATCTTTGCCTCTTCATCTAGCTTTATCGGGGCCCGTTTGCCGAATTTCTGCGCGTCGGACACGACAATTCCGACCTGCGCATTGTCGATTGCCACTTTGGCAAGGTTCGCCTCGTCCAGATCATGCAGCATGAACCCGTCTTCGGCGTTGATCGCGCCGACAGACAGCACGGCGAACCGGACATTGAGCCGCTTTATCAGGTCATGCGATTCCGCGCCGAACGCTCCGGCATCGTGCGGGCGCAATTCCCCACCCGCTATGAAAACGCGATTGCCGTTCCGGGACGCCAGCTGGCTGGCCACGTAAACCGAGTTTGTCACGACAAACAGCTCGCTGTGATTGCTCAGCGCCCGCGCGACGTAGGCGGTTGTCGATCCGATATCAAGAAAGACCGAGTCGCCGTGTCCGATGATATCGGCCACCGCGTTGGCAAGGCGTTCCTTCACCTCGACCTTGACTTCAAGCCGGGTGGCCAGCGTCGGTTCCTGAATGTCCTCGACCAGGTGAACGCCCCCGTGCACTTTGCGCACAATGTTGCGTTCCTGCAGCGTGCGGACATTCCGGCGAATGGTCTCCAGCGTCACACCCAGCGTGTGGGCAAGAACACTCACCCGGCAGGACCCGCCTGCCCGGTACAGTTCACGCAGAATCTCGTCCTCTCGCTGATTGGTCGCTATGTGGTTCATGATTTCGGGTTCTGAGGGTCGGCACTTAATTGACAATTGATCTCTCAAGATGCCACATAAAGCAACATTTTTGGCATGAGTGCGCGACAAATCGGGTGCCGGACGTGCTAAATTATGGGGAAATGTTGTTTTCGTTGATTTTTTCGGACGAAATGCAACAGTGTGATCGGTGACGTCTTCGAATCGCCAAAAATGTCACAACGGGGAGACAGATCTTATGAAAAATACATCGTTCTATGCGCTTGGTTTCGCGGCCATGTCGGCGGCGTCCACGGCCCTTGCTGTTGAATCTTCGGATCCCATCAAGCTTACGCTGCATGATTGGTCGGGTCAGTTGATCAACACAAAGATCATGGGGTCGATCCTGCAGGAAGCAGGTTACAATGTGGAGTACGTTCAGGCGGATTACATTGCGCAGTTTGCCGGGCTGAAGACAGGCGACCTGCACCTGGCCGTTGAGATCTGGGAGACAACCGGCCGCGAGGCGCTCGACGAAGCCACGGAAACGGGAAATGTTGTCAATGTCGGCGAGACCGGCCTGCAGGCGATCGAGGAATGGTGGTATCCCAGCTACATGAAAGACCGCTGCCCCGGCCTGCCAAACTGGGAAGCGCTTCGTGATTGCGCCGAAGAGTTTGCGACAGCTGAAACCGCACCAAACGGGCGTTATGTCGGTGGCCCCGTGACCTGGGGCGGGTTCGATGATGAACGCGTCGAGGCGCTGGAACTTGACTTTGAAGTTGTGCACGCAGGCACCGACGCGGCGCTGTTTGCAGAACTGGAGTCTGCCTATCAGCGGCAGGATCCGATTGTTCTGTGGGTCTATGTTCCACATTGGGCTCCGGCCAAGTATGATGGCGAATTCGTAGAATTCCCGCCGTATTCGGCCGAGTGCTACAGCGATCCGTCGGTTGGTGTGAATCCGGACATGGCCTACGATTGCGGCAAGCCCCGCGGCCCGATCTGGAAAGCCGCCTGGGCCGGGCTGCAGGAAAAGTGGCCGGGCGCCTATGACATCATCGAGGCGTATACGATCGAAAACGACGAGATGAGCGCCATGGTCGGACGCGCCGATCTGGACGGCGTGGAGGTTGACACGGTCGTCTCCGACTGGATGGCGGACAATCAGGAACGCTGGTCCGGCTGGATTGCCAAGTAACACCATGACATACCCGGGCAGGGGCGCTGCACCCGGCGCCTCTGTCCGGGCTTTGCCGTACAGTTGACCGGACAGTGCGCATGAGCTCCACGATCAAGATGTCCTGCCGCAATGTCTGGAAGCTTTATGGCGCAGGCAGCGAGACCCTGTTGCAGCGCAAGCCGGACCCGTCGCCCGACGACCTGAGCGCGGCGAGTGTCATCGGCGCGGTCTGCAACGCGAACATCGAGATCGCGGAAGGCGAGATCTTCGTCATCATGGGGCTGTCCGGCTCGGGCAAGTCCACCCTGGTGCGCTGTCTGTCCCGGTTGATCGAACCCACAAGCGGGGAAATCCTGTTCGATGGGCAGGATCTGCTGAAGGCCGGAAAGAAGGAACTGATCGAGATCAGGCGCCACAAGCTGGGCATGGTGTTCCAGCACTTTGCCCTGCTGCCGCATCTGACGGTTCTGCAGAATGTCATGTTTCCACTGTCGATTCAGGCCGTTCAGCGGTCTGATGCAGAGGCGCAGGCGCGCGAGGTTGTCGAACTTGTGGGCCTGCACGGGCGGGAAGACAACTACCCGCGTGAATTGTCGGGCGGGCAGCAACAGCGCGTCGGCATCGCGCGGTCGCTGGTCACCAAGCCGGATCTGTGGTTTCTCGATGAACCGTTTTCGGCGCTTGACCCCCTGATCCGCCGCGAGATGCAGGATGAGTTCCTGCGTCTTCAGGCGCGGTTGCGCAAGACAATCGTCTTTATCACGCATGATTCCGAGGAGGCCGTGCGTCTGGCCGACCGTATCGCGATCATGAAGGATGGCGAGGTCATTCAGGTCGCAACGCCGGAAGAGCTGGTGCTGAACCCTGCGACCGACTATGTGGCCGAGTTCACGCGCCATATACCTCGGTCAAAGGTTCTGACCGTCGGTCGCGTCATGACAGAGGGGGCACTGGCCGATGGCGCGCCCGTGTCGCAAGACACGCGGGTTGCCGATGTGGCAGAACGCATCATCACCTCTGATACCCCGGTTCCCGTCTGCAACGACCGCGGGGACATTATCGGTGTTGTCGACCGCAGCACGGTGGCGCGGGTCCTGTTCGACACCCGGTCCACCGCATGATGTCGCTCAGCCGCAAGCAGCTGACCGTTCTGAGTTTGATCACGATCACGATCGTAATCGGCTACTTTGGCCGTGACATCGCAAAGGCGCTGGACGCGCGCTGGCTGACACGATTCCCGTCGTCCTGGACCGTGCCGTTCGATACATACGTGTCCGCTGCGATGGATTGGCTGATCGAGGATGCCGCGATCGGGCCGGTGGCCTTTACAGATGTGACACGGGCGATTTCCTGGCTCATCGAGCAGCCCTACAGTCTTGTGCTTTCGCTTCTGGCCACCGGGTTTCTGAGCGGGCAGGGCAACGAGGCTGTCGTGCTGCTTCCGGCGATCAGCTGGATCGTTGTGATCGTTGCCGTGGTTGCCCTGGGACATTACTGCCGGGACTGGACACTGGCAGCGCTGGTCGGGGGCTGTTTTTTCTACCTCGCCGTCTTCGGCCAGTGGGACAGTGCGATGGTCACGCTTGCCTCCGTGATCATTGCCGTGCCGATCGGCGCGGGGGGTGGGCTGTTGCTGGGCATCTGGGCCTATCGGCGGCCGCTGGTGGACAGGGTGCTGTCACCGGTGCTGGACCTGATGCAGACGATCCCGGTCTTTGCCTACCTTGTGCCAATTCTTTTCATGTTCGGGTTCGGGCCGATCTCGGCGCTGGTCGCGACGATCATCTACGCCACGCCGCCGATGGTGCGCGTGACCACCCATGCGCTGCGGTCGGTGGACCCCGAGATTGTGGATTTCGGCTGCATGGTCGGCACGACAGAGCGACAACTGATGTGGCGGGTTCTTGTCCCCTCGGCCAGTCACAGCCTGATGGTCGGTGTCAATCAGGTGATCATGCTCACGCTGAACATGGTGATCATCGCGTCGATGATCGGCGCCGGCGGTCTTGGCTTCGACGTGCTGTCCGCGCTGCGGCGGCTGGACATCGGCGGCGGGTTCGAGGCGGGGATCGCCATAGTCGTTCTGGCCATCGCGGTCGACCGCCTGAGCCAGGCTTTCGCCGAGCGGATGGGCAAGGTTCAGCACGCATCCACCGAAGGCAGCTGGGTCGCCCGGCACCGGCGTTCGGTTCTTGTGGCGTTGCTGCTGCTGATAACCTGGGGCCTGGGGCCGTTCGCGCCGGGTCTGATGGAGTACCCGGAGGGTCACACACTCACGACCGGCGCGTTCTGGGACAACGCTGTGGAGTATCTGAACGTCAATTACTTTGACCAGTTCGAGGCCGTAAAGATCTTCTTTCTGACCTGGTTCATGCTGCCGATCAAAACCGTTTTGCTTGGCCTGCCCTGGCCTCTGGCGATCGTCCTGCTGACCCTGCTGGGCTGGCATGCGGGGGGCTGGCGACTGGCGCTGTTGTGCTGCAGCATGGCCGGCTTCATACTGTTGTCCGGCCTTTGGGCCAAAGCCATGGTGACGGTCTATCTGTGCGGCGCATCGGTCGTTCTGGCGACGTTGATCGGTGTGCCGATGGGGGTGCTGGCTGCGTTGAACAAGCGTGCGGGCACGGTCATTCATGTCCTGATTGACACGCTGCAGACCCTGCCGAGCTTCGTCTATCTGATCCCGGTTGTGATGCTGTTTCGCGTCGGTGAGTTTACCGCGCTGATTGCCATCGTGCTCTATGCGCTCGCCCCGGCTGTGCGCTATGCGGCCCATGGTGTCGGGTCCGTCAGCCAGGAACTGGTCGAGGCCGGGCAGGTGTCCGGCTGCACGCCGGGGCAGCTCTTGCGGCTCATTCAGTTGCCGATGGCCCTTCCGGAAATCCTGCTGGGCATCAATCAGACCATCATGCTGGCGATTTCCATGCTGGTGATCACCGCCCTGGTCGGCACGCGGGATCTGGGACAGGAAGTTTATATCGCGCTGACGAAAGCAGATACCGGAAGCGGACTGGTGGCCGGGTTTTCCATCGCGTTCATTGCGATCATGGCGGACAGGCTTGTGAAGGCCGGGACCAGACAGGTTCGCGTTCGATTTGGAATGGAGACTTGAAATGAACCAAACCGAACTGATCACCCGTATTCGTGATCTGCCGCTCTGGCAGGGAGAGATCGAGGCCACTCCGCTGACCGGAGGGATCACAAATGTCAACTACAAGGTCACCGACGACACCGGTGCCTATGTGGTGCGCGTTGGTGACGACATACCGCTGCACCATGTGATGCGGTT
>JBCCHI010000022.1:0-38496 GCA_039028815.1 Pseudomonadota bacterium | reverse complement strand
CTGCACCCGATGCAACAGTGACTTACAGTTTCAAAGGCCAGAAAGTTCCGAACCCGGAAGGCTGGTCCGAACATCCGCGCCGGGCCCGCTGAAACGGGTGTTCCGACCGGTATTGCGGTGCGTCGGATGTGCGATCGTGCGGGGTCCGACGTGATACTGTTGCCTGCGAAGACAAGAGTTTCGGCATACATCCGGACAGGTCCGGAAAACGTCGTCATGCGATCAGTTCTTGATGCGCGTGACCCTCGCCAAGGCTGCGAATTCGGCGTAGAGCATTGGGATGGCACGGACACTCGCCCTCAGCGCTGCAGGCGCACTTCCCCTCTGGCGCCAGCCAGTGGCGTTGCTGTTTGTGATGGCTGCTGCAATGCCGGTGGCCTTTGCCACATGGTCCGCGCTTCTCAATAACTTCGTGATCGAGGTCGCGGACTTCGATGGCGCCGACATCGGCTGGCTGCATACGGTACGCGAAATCCCGGGGTTTCTTTCGATCGGTGTGATCGCGGTTTTGCTGTTCATGCGCGAACAGGTGCTGGCGCTGGTGTCGCTTGTCCTGCTCGGTGTCGCAACTGCGATAACGGCGTGGTTTCCCAGTCTGAGCGGCATTCTTGTCATAACGATGCTGAGTTCCATCGGCTTTCACTACTTTGAGACGGTCAACCAGTCGCTTCAGCTGCAATGGATCGAAAAGGAACGTGCGCCGCAGACTCTGGGCTGGATCGTTGCGGCCGGATCCGCGGCAACCTTTTTGTCGTATGGTCTGATTGTTGCACTGTGGACGCCACTGGGCCTGACGTACAACATCGTTTACCTGATGGCCGGCGGCGTCACTGCCGCCGTGGCGGTGGCCTGTCTGTTCATTTACCCGCAATTCGAAGCGCCCAATCCGCAGCGCAAGAAGATGGTGCTGCGCCGCCGCTACTGGCTCTATTATGCGCTGCAGTTCATGGCCGGCGCGAGACGTCAGATCTTTGTCGTCTTCGCCGGTTTCATGATGGTGGAAAAGTTCGGTTTTGCCGTGCACGAAGTGACGGCTCTTTTCCTGATCAATCTTGTGGCCAACATGATTGCCGCCCCGCTGATGGGACGCATGGTGCATGTATTCGGGGAACGCACCGCGCTGCTGATCGAATATGCCGGGCTGGCCCTGGTTTTTCTTGCCTATGGCGGATTGTACATGTTCGGCTGGGGGGTGGCGCTGGCAGCCACGCTGTATGTGATTGATCACATACTTTTCTCCCTGGCGCTGGCGCTCAAGACATACTTTCAGAAAATCGCGGACCCCGGCGACATCGCCCCGACAGCGGCCGTGGCGTTCACCATCAACCACATTGCAGCCGTGTTTCTGCCGGCGGCGCTGGGGTATCTGTGGCTGGTGTCACCGCAGGCCGTGTTCCTGATGGCCGCTTGCATGGCGTCGGTATCGTTCATGCTGGCGCTGCTGATACCGCGCCACCCAGGACCGGGACGCGAAACAATCCTGGTCCGCCGGGCCGCCGCGCCTGCGGAGTGATCCGGGAATGCCAACATTCACGGCCCTGACCCTGCTGGACGACAAGGAGCAAGCCCTCGCGCTCGGCGCAGCGCTTGAGCGGCTCGATCCGGTCCCGACGGGTGTTGGTGTATTCGAGATGGAAGACGGCTCGGGGCTCTGGGAAGTGGGCGGGTACTTTGAGACCGCGCCTGACGCGGCTGGTCTGATGCTGTTGGCTGCGCTGCACGGTGCGCGGGACTTTACGGTCTCTGAACTGCCAGAGACTGACTGGGTTGCCCATGTGCGTCGAGAACTGCACCCGGTCCGCGCCGGGCGTTTCTTTGTGCATGGCAGCCATGATGCGGACAAGATCCCGCGGGGATCGGAACCGCTGCTGATCGAGGCCTCGATGGCCTTTGGTACGGGGCATCATGGCACGACGCAGGGATGTCTGCTGGCGCTGGAGGATTATGCCACGCGCGTTATCCGGCCGCCACGCGCCGTGCTTGATCTGGGGTGCGGCACTGCTGTTCTAGCGATGGCCGCGGCACGCCTTTTTCCCCAGGCGCGCGTATTGGCCAGCGACATGGATCCCGTCGCGATTGAGGTCGCCGGGGTGAATCTGACCGCAAACGGGCTGGATGCGCATGTGTCTGCCTGTGTGGCAGAAGGACTGGACGCAGCGATTGTGCAAAGCGCCAGACCGTTCGATCTGATCCTGGCAAACATACTGAAAGGACCGCTTATCGCGCTTGCCCCCGAGATCCTGGAGGCCTGCGCACCGGGTGGCACGGTGATTCTGTCAGGACTTCTCACAACCCAGGCCGAGGCCGTGAGCCGCGTTTATGCGCAGCGTGGAAACAGTGTCGTGGTGCGCCCGGAAATTGGTGACTGGATTACGATCCAGATCACAAAAAGCGTCTGAAAAATCTCTAGATTTCACCGTTATTGGGGCTCGGGTCCAATTTTCGCCACAATTCCTACCTACCCATTCAATGGTTCAAAAAAACTGAAGATCGTATCATGAGCAATACATACCAAGGATTTGACGAAAGGTTGAAGCGGATCGACCGCAACCGGGCACGGCTTGCCGAGGGCTTCAGCGCAACTGTCTCTCAGGATGGCTTGATCGTTTTCCGGCCCAAGCGGCGCCGGTCCACCTTTTCGGTGCGCGGTCTTGTCCTGCTCGTGGTTGGCATCTTTCTCTTCAAGGGTTTGATCCTCGCCCATCTTGGCCCCACGGTATACGACCAGCGCGTGGATGCGCTGAAGAATGGTACATTCGTGGAGCAGGCCGGTGCGACCATCATGGCCCAGGATCAAATCTCGACCGTGATCGCGGATACCCTACGGCCGTTCGTGTTTCAGTAAAACCAGTTACGAGTAAACGTTTTCTCTGGCCTCTCGCCTCCAAGGAAACGCCTCTCGAAAAAAAAGCCCTGCACGTTGGTCCACGTGCAGGGCTTTTCGTTGTGCCGATCTGAGGCAGAACGCTGATCTGGCGATCAGAACGTGTCGATGTCGCCACGTTCAATGCCGATGTCTGCCAACTCGCGATCGCTCAACCGGCTGAGTGCGGCGCGTGTCTTGCGCGACTCGTTCCAGTAGACGAAGGAAGCGGCCAGGCGGTGCAGTATCGACCGGCCTGAATTGGGCTCTGAGTGGTAAACGTGAGCGCTATCATGAAGGGCCATGACGTCTCTCCTTTTGAATGTGATATCTGCTGGTGTCATGATGTTCTGCCGCTGAATTAGGCAGTTTGCGAAACCTCGGCAAGGGACGCTGTTGCATAGTCCATATGCAATGCCTGCATAGCTGTTGCGAGTCATAACTATTTGTATTTAATTGTTAAAAAATGACTTTCTGCGCATGCACAGTGAGCAGAGGCCAGACCTTGCGAAAATCTGTCTGTCGTGGGGTATTTTCCCGGACCGTGCCAATTGGCTTGGTCTTTGTTCCCGTTTCGTGCTAACTCCTGAAACAGAAAGAGGCACGGAAGAAACGGTGGGTTAGAACCCGGCGTCAGACCGGCCCGAAGAGCGGAACAGGCTGCATGCGGATCATCGGGATCGACCCAGGTTTGCGCTTTATGGGGTGGGGCGTGGTCGATGCGGCGCACGGGCGCCTGTCGCATGTCGAAAACGGCGTGTGCGCCAGCGCGGGCGGTACCCTGTCCGCACGGCTTTTGTCCTTGCACCAGCAGTTGAGCGCGGTTCTGGACCGGCTTGGGGCGGACATGGCCGCGGTAGAGCAGACTTTTGTCAACCGCGACGGCGCGGGCACGCTGAAACTTGGGCAGGCGCGTGGCATTGCGATGCTCGTGCCCGCGCAGTTCGGTCTGGAGGTGGCCGAGTATGCCCCCAACTCTGTCAAGAAGACCGTTGTGGGGACCGGCCATGCCGACAAGCGCCAGATCGAATACATGGTCAAACTGCAATTGCCGGGCGTAAAGCTGGCGGGACCGGACGCCGCCGACGCCCTGGCTGTTGCGATCTGCCACGCGCATCACGGAAGCGCTCGAAACTTCACGCCTGTGCGCCGTGTTTCGGGGGGACGGGCATGATCGGACGCCTTGCAGGACGGCTGCAGTATCGCGCCGCCGATCACGTTCTGATCGACGTGGGTGGCGTGGGATATCTGGTGTTCTGCTCGGAACGCACGCTGGCCGCGTTGCCGGAGCCGGGAGAGGCGGCCGCGCTTTACACCGATCTTCTGGTGCGTGAGGACCTATTGCAGCTTTTCGGCTTTGCCACCCTTGTCGAGAAAGAGTGGCACCGTCTGCTGATGACGGTGCAGGGGGTTGGCGCCAAGGCGTCGCTCGCCATCCTCGGTTCTCTGGGTGCCGAGGGCGTTGCGCGGGCCATTGCGCTGGGGGACGCCACAGCGGTCAAGGCCGCGCGTGGCATCGGGCCCAAGACCGCGCAACGCGTGGTCAACGAGTTGAAGGACAAGGCGCCGGGCGTGATGGCATTGGCAGGCCAGAGCTCTGCTGTCGGCGGTTCCAGGCCGACCGGTGTCGCGGCCACGCCGGTCGTCGAGCCGGCGGCATCGCCTGCCGCCCCGCAATCCGGGGCAGTTCAGGCAGAGGCATTGTCTGCTCTGGTCAATCTGGGATATGCGCCTGGTGATGCAGCCGCCGCTGTGGCCCAGGCTGCCGGAGACAGTTTGGACGCCGACGACACGCCAGACCTGATCCGGGCGGCGCTGCGCCTGCTGGCCCCCAAGGCATGAGCGATGCAAGAGCCCTCTGAGCGATGACAGATCCCGATCCAACGCTGCGGCCCGAGCCGATGGAAAGCGACACGGACCGCGCGCTGCGCCCGCAGCGTCTGGAGGATTTCATCGGCCAACGTGAGGCCCGCGCCAATCTGGCGGTGTTTATCCAGTCTGCCCGTCAGAGGGGCGAGGCCATGGATCACACACTGTTTCACGGCCCGCCCGGCCTGGGCAAGACGACTCTGGCGCAGATCGTCGCGCGCGAACTGGGTGTGGGCTTTCGCATGACGTCAGGGCCGGTTCTGGCCAAGGCCGGAGACTTGGCGGCGATCCTCAGCAACCTTGAACGCAACGATGTCCTGTTTATCGACGAGATCCATCGCCTCAATCCCGCTGTGGAAGAGGTGTTGTATCCCGCAATGGAAGATTTCGAACTGGATCTCGTGATTGGCGAGGGGCCGGCGGCGCGCACCGTGCGCATCGAACTGCAACCCTTTACGCTGGTCGGCGCGACCACCCGTCTGGGTCTTTTGACGACACCGCTGCGCGACCGGTTCGGCATTCCCACCCGGCTTGATTTCTACGCCGAAGAGGAACTGCACCGGATCGTGACCCGCAACGCCGCGCAGTTGGGGGCGCCTGCCGACACGGACGGGGCGCGCGAGATTGCCCGCCGCGCCCGTGGCACGCCGCGTGTCGCGGGGCGCCTGCTGCGCCGGGTCGTGGACTTTGCTGTCGTCGAGGGCGGGGGCGATGTGACGCGCGCACTGGCCGACGACGCATTGACCCGTCTGGGCGTGGACAGGTTGGGTCTGGATGGGGCCGACAGGCGGTATCTGCGATTGATCGCAGAGGCCTATCAGGGCGGCCCTGTCGGCATAGAGACGCTGAGCGCTGCGTTGTCTGAATCGCGCGACGCGCTCGAAGAGGTGATCGAGCCCTACCTGCTGCAACAGGGCCTGATACAACGCACGCCACGCGGCCGGATGCTGGCGGCCCGCGCCTGGACGCATCTGGGTCTGACCCCGCCGCCTCGCCCAGGTCAGAACGATCTTTTCGAGAGCTGATGGCTTGCGATGACGCGTGTGCGTGTTAATTCGCCCGAATGGCAGAGTTGATTTCAGCAGACGCGGTCGAGGCGCTGTTCACCCGCGCTGACGGGACCTATCTTTTTGCCCGCTGGGGTCGCCCCATTGCGCCCATCGTGTTCGGCACGGACGACCGTACGCTTGAGATCGTGAAGGGCGCGGTCGAGGCGGTTGTGCTTCTGGCTGGTCATGAGACGGCCGAGACCGACCCTGAACTGGGGGCGAACCTGATGTTCTTTTTCTTCCGGGAGTGGGAAGAGTTGCCCGAGGTTCCGGGAATGGACCGGTTGTTGCCCGATCTGGCCGCGTTGGTCGAAAAGCTGAAGCGCACGGCGGCGAACCAGTATCGCATCTTCCGCTTTGATGAAGCCGGTGCGATCCGCGCGGCTTTCGTGTTTCTGCGCATGGATCAGGAACTTGGTGCCGTACAGGCAGACACACTGGCGCTGGCGCAGGTGGCCCAGACGATCGTCTTGTGGTCTGATACGGCCTTTCTGGGAAGCTCTGTTCTTGCGCTCACGGGGGATGACAAGGTGATCCTGCGTCCGGACGTCGGAGCGGTCATTCGGGCGGCATATGACCCGGTGATGCCTTCGGTGGCGCAGGACGCGTCCCATGCGTTGCGTTTGGCAGCACGGATCGGACGGATGTAGCGCATGCGTGCGTTCGTGGCGATTCCGCTGCCGGCGGAGATGAGGCAGACGGTCATGACCTTGCAGGAAGATCTGGGGCAGGGGCGTCCGGTGATCCACGACAATCTGCATGTGACACTGGCGTTTCTCGACGAGCAAACGGATGAAATGCTGGAAAACCTGCATGACGCGCTTTCAGAAATCGTCGCGGGTGACGTGCCGCTGTTGCTCAACGGTGTCGAGGCGCGGGGCGGGCGCGCCCCGTCGCTTGTCTGGGCCGCGCTCGATGCCGCGCCGGAGCTTGCAAATCTGCGTGCCCGTGTGCGCAGCGCTGCTCACCGCACCGGCATGACACTGCTACGCGCGCGGTTCCGGCCTCATGTCACGCTGGCCCGCTTTCGGCGGGGAGACGTCGACACCGCCCGGCTGGCCGCGTGGCTTGGCAGGCATGGCGCATTTCGGTGCGGCCCCATGCACGCGGATGGTTTTGCCCTTTATCGTTCAACGCTCGGCCCGGATAGTCCGGTCTATCACGTTCTGGCCGACTATCCCGTGCCAACCTGATCCCGACGCCCGGAACAGACCCCGAACCGGTGTCAGATCAGCGCAGGATCCGGTTGCGCTTTGGCTGATCCTTGCGCGGTGCGCTCAGTTCGGTATGCGTCAATGTCCAGGCGCTGTGTATCCGAACCGTCCCGTCAATCACCATCGAGCGGTCCGACGACGCTACATTGCTGATGATCCCGGAAACCTCGACAAAGCCATAGGGTGTTGCCGGCAGCTCTTCGGGATCGAAAACGCCCAGTTTCACAAGCTGATTGGGAGGCGGGGGCGGCACATGGCTGCACATTCCGAACTCGGGCACTAGATAAGCCACAACCATGTTGGTGTCGAGATTGCGGGTGGGCAGCAAGAAACCATGAAGCGAAATCCGCGCGCCCTCGACTTCCGAATTCGTGGCCCAGGCGGCCTGCATGCGCCGTTTCGCGACAATCTCGCGCTGGCCCAGAATGAAATCCGCATCAACACCCTCGGTGCGCAGGCTGTCCTTGACCGTTTTGATGTCCGCGCGCAGTCGCGCCTTTTCGTGCATGCGCAGATTGTCACGGATCAGTTGATCCTGAAGCCGCACGATATCCACCAGGTCCGCAATCTGGCCAGGGGCAAGAGAGAGGAAAGGATCATCAAAGCTCTGCGCCGCCTCATCCACGAGTTCGAGCCATGTGACGTCGCGCGCGACGTCGGACGACACCGCGGCAACGGGCAGGCCGAGGATCGTCATCATCAGACCAAAGATCCGGAGCCGGGTCAGCCGCAAAAGCATCAGTGCACATCCTTTCCGGGCCAGCTTGCCTGAGACGCCGGTGCATGCCAACCCGGCGCGGGTGCTCAGGACGCGTGATCGCGCCGATGTGAACGCGCGTTGCGCCTGACGCACCGGATCTGTAGAAACCGGGACATGACGCACGAGTTTCCCATACGGGTCTACTATGAAGACACCGATATGGCGGGGATCGTCTACTACGCGAATTACCTCAAATACATCGAGCGGGCGCGGAGCGATTGGGTCAGATCCTGTGGCATTGATCAGAACACGCTGCGTGACACCGACGGAGTGGTGTTCGTCGTCAGCCGTATCGAGGCGAATTATCACGCCCCGGCTCGGTTTGACGATGTGCTGACCGTAAAGACAACCGTCTTGTCGGCCAGTCGCGTGCGCCTGGTCATGGCTCAGGACATTCGGCGCGCGGCAGAGAAAATCTTTGTGGCAGTCGTAACGTTGGCCTGCGTTGACGGGGACGGACGACCGGTGCGGTTGCCGGCGGATATCCGCCGGACTTCGGAGTGAAATCCCGGCAATTCACACCAGCATGCGGTTGGTGTTGGCTTTTTCTGCAGAAACCGAGTAGTTTCGGGAAAAATCAAGGCGGCGACAAAGCCGCGACATACGGGCAGGCTCATGGAAGCAGAAACCCTCGCACTGGCGGTTGAGGCAGATTATTCGCTGTGGGCGCTTTTCCAGCGCGCCACGCTGATTGTGAAACTTGTGATGATCATGCTTATAGTCGCCTCGTTCTGGGGCTGGTCGATCATCATTCAGAAGCTGATCACGTACCGCAAGGCACGCGCGGAGGCGGAGGTGTTTGACCACCGCTTCTGGTCGGGTGATCCCCTGGACGAGCTTTTCGACGAGATTGGCGCCGACCCGAACGGGCAGTCCGAGCGGATTTTCGCGGCCGGAATGATGGAATGGCGACGCAGCCATCGAAACGACGGCGGTCTCATTGCCGGTGCGACCGCCCGGATCGACCGGTCCATGGATGTCGCCATCGTCAAGGAGTCCGAAGATCTGCAAAGCGGGCTGACGATACTGGCCTCGATCGGTTCGGTGACACCCTTTATCGGGCTTTTCGGAACGGTCTGGGGGATCATGAACGCATTCATCGAGATCGCCGAACAGCAAAGCACGAACCTTGCGGTGGTGGCGCCCGGCATTGCCGAGGCACTTCTGGCCACGGGTCTTGGCCTTCTCGCGGCAATCCCGGCCGTGATTTTCTACAACAAGCTCAGCGCGGATTCCGATCGCATTGTCGCCAGTTACGAGGCTTTTGCCGATGAATTCGCGACGATTCTGAGCCGCCAACTGGACGGCTGAGCATGGGGGCGGGTGTTGTTCAGAAATCAGGCGGGGGTGGCCGGCGCAGGCGCGGACGCGGGCGGTCCCGCCCGATGGCCGAAATCAACGTCACGCCATTTGTCGATGTGATGCTTGTTCTGCTGATCATCTTCATGGTGGCTGCACCCTTGATGACGGTCGGTGTGCCAGTGGAGCTGCCGAAAACCGCGGCGAACGCGCTGCCGGGCGAGCAGGAAGAGCCGCTGACCGTGACCGTGACCGCCGAAGGACTGGTGACGATTCAGACGACAGAAGTGGCGCGCGACGAACTTGTCGGGCGTCTGAGGGCGATCGCCAGTGAACGCGACAGCACGCGGGTGTTTCTGCGCGCCGACGGGGCCGTGCCATATGCGCAGGTCATGGAGATCATGGGCGCGCTCAATCGTGGCGGGTTTTCGAATATCGGGCTGGTGACGGAACAGGGCGGCCCGCGACTTGACGAGACGGATGGCTGAGCGCGGTGAACACAGGACAGCTCATATCCGGGCTGGCCCATACAGGCCTGATCGGGTTCGCCATTTTCGGTGGCGCCTTCAAGGCAGAGCCCATGCCGTTTGAGGTGACCGAGGTGACAGCCATTTCCGCAGAAGAGTACGCGGCTCTTGTCGCCAGGCCGGAACCGGATGCCCTGGCCAACGTCGAGACGCCGGAGCCTCCCGATGCAGGCGAAGCGCTGGCCCTGACGCCAGAGACCGATGCCGCACCCAACACCGGAGCGTCGGAACTGAGCGAAGCCCCGCCCCCGGATGCGGCACCCGAGGCGCTGCCGGAACCGGCAGAGCCTGAAACGGAGGTGACGGACGAGCCGCCCGCGCCGCCGGAGCCGCCCGAAGATGTCGCCGCGCTGGTGCCGGACGCGCTGCCGGATGCAGCGCCGGAGCCTTCGCCGCGCGTCGCGCCCGAACCGGTCGCGCAACCCGAACCGGATGCCGAGATTGATGAGGTCGACCGTCAGGCCAGCGAAGCGGATGAGGCGGCGGAAGACCCGGTCCCGGATGAACAGGAAACCGCGCGCGAAGCGGCTGCAACCCGGATCGTGACAGAGGCCGAAAAGGCGGAAGCCGCAGCACCTGAACGGTCGGTTCGTCCCAGAACACGTCCCGCGGCGCCAACAGCGGCGCCGGATGAGAAAACCGCGCAGACCACGTCCGAACCGGATGCCGTGAATGCCGCACTGACCGAAGCGCTGGGCGGGGCCGCGGAACAGGCGGGCGGGACCGAGACGCGCGCAGCGCAGGGCCCGCCGCTGACCGCTGGCGAAAAGGACGGGCTGCGCGTGGCTGTGCAGCAATGCTGGAATGTGGGTTCGCTGAGTTCCGATGCGCTGGCAACGACTGTCGTCGTTGCCGTCAGTCTGAGCGAAGACGGTCGTCCGAGAAATGATACGATCAGGATGCTCGACTCGTCGGGCGGCACGACGGCCAGCGCCCGGCAGGCCTATGAGGCCGCGCGCCGTGCGATCATTCGCTGCGGCGCGCGCGGGTTCGACCTGCCGCGGGAAAAGTATGCGTCCTGGCGCGACATCGAAATGACGTTCAATCCGGAAAATATGAGGATCAAATGACCAGACATGTGTTGACCCTCCTGACCGCTTTGATGGTCGTCACCGCCCCGGCGCTTGCCGCGCAGGACCAGCAGGGCGCTCGCGACGGGCCATTGCGCATTGAAATCACCGAAGGCGTGATCGAGCCGCTGCCCTTTGCGGTTCCCGATCTGGTGGCAGAAAACACCCAGGCGGCCGAATACGCGTCGAACATCGCCCGGGTTATCGCATCGGATCTTGCCGGGACCGGACTGTTTCGGGAGATACCGCGCGACGCCCATATCAGCCGTGTCACCAACTTCGCCAGCCCTGTCCAGTTCGCCGACTGGAAAGCGATCAACGCCCAGGCGCTGATCACGGGTGGGGTCAGCGTGGACGACACCGGCAAGGTGGTCGTGCAGTTTCGGCTCTATGATGTCTTCGCGGGACAGGAACTGGGTCAGGGGCTTCAGCTTGTGGGCACGACGTCCAGTTGGCGCCGGATCGCCCACAAGGTTGCGGATCAGGTGTACAGCCGGCTGACGGGCGAGGCGCCCTATTTCGATAGCCGCGTGGTGTTTGTCTCGGAGACGGGGCCGAAGGACGCACGAAAGAAACAGCTCGCGGTGATGGATTATGACGGCGCCAATGTCACCTATCTGACGGATGCGAACTCGATCGTGCTGGCGCCGCGGTTTTCGCCGGATGGAGACAGGGTGCTTTTCACAAGCTACGAAAGCGGCTTTCCCAAGATTTACGTGCTGGATGTCGGGACCGCGGCGCGGCAGGTCCTGCAGACACAGGAAGGCACGATGACCTTCGCGCCCCGTTTTGCGCCTGATGGCCGCACAATCCTTTACAGCCTGTCATCGGGCGGAAACACGGACCTCTACGCAATGGACATCACGACAGGTCAGAGCCGGCGGCTGACCTCTTCGCCGTCGATTGAAACCGCCCCCAGTTTCAGCCCGGATGGCAGCCAGATCGTATTTGAATCCGATCGTTCGGGAAGCCCGCAGCTTTACATCATGCCGGCCAATGGCGGCGAGGCGCAGCGCATCAGTTTCGGACAGGGCCGCTACGGCACGCCTGTCTGGTCGCCCCGCGGTGATCTGATCGCCTTCACCAAGCAGTCAAAAGGACGGTTCCACATCGGCGTGATGCGCACTGATGGCAGCGAGGAACGTCTGCTGACAGCGTCGTTTCTGGACGAGGGCCCAACCTGGTCGCCCAATGGGCGTGTCATCATGTTTACCCGCGAAACGCAGGGGTCCGGAGGTGCGGCCAGTCTGTACTCCGTCGATATTACGGGTCGTAATCTGCGTCAGGTGCCGACTCAGACAGGGGCATCGGACCCATCCTGGTCCCCGCTGCTGAACTGAGACAGAAGTGATATGCACGGGCAGCGTGCCTGTGCTAAAGGAAGAACCAAGAGCAGACAATAAATGGGGCATAACAATGAATATCTTCGGCAAGGCTGTGATCTTGGCGGCGGCGCTTGGAGTGACGGCCTGTTCATCAGCGGATCGTTTCGGTTCCGGGGCAGGCAGCGGCTCGGGGGGAGGCGCGTTGGTTGGTGGCGCGTCGGATCCAAGATCGCCTGAGTATTTTCAGCAAAGCGTAGGCGACCGCGTTCTGTTCGAGGTGGACCAATCCACACTTACGCCTCTGGCACGGACAACGCTGGACGGACAGGCCCGATGGCTCAACGAAAACGTGGAATTCACCGCGATTGTGGAAGGCCATGCCGACGAACAGGGCACACGCGAATACAACCTCGCGCTTGGTGCGCGTCGCGCAAACGCGGTGCAGGAATATCTGGTCTCACGCGGGGTCAGCCCGAACCGGCTGCGGGTGGTGAGCTATGGCAAGGAACGACCGCTGGAGATTTGCAGCGAAGAGGCGTGCTACGCCAAGAACCGTCGTGCCGTCACGGTGATCTCCGTGGTGCCGACAGGTTGAAGCGGTAAGGATTGAGCTATGCAATCGGGGCGCATAACGGTCTGGGCAACCGCAGCCGCGGTGTTTCTCACTGCGGCTGGAGGTGCGGCCTGGGCGCAGGACAGCGATCAGACGCTGGCCGACATCCGTCAGGAACTGTCGGTTCTTTATGTCGAGGTTCAGCGGCTCAAACGGGAGTTGAGCACGACCGGAGGTGTCGGCGTCGCCAGCGTGGGAGGAACGGTTATCGACCGCGTGGCGGCGATTGAGGGTGAACTGCAAAGACTGACTCAGAAGACCGAGCAGCTGGAGTTTCGCGTTGACAGCGTGGTGCGCGACGGCACCAACCGTATCGAGGATCTTGAATTCCGCGTGTGCGAACTGGACGCCGGATGCGATATTGCAGCGTTTGAGCCAGGCAGCACCCTGGGTGGTGTTGAACCGGCAACAGGCGGGGCTGATGCCGGTGGTGCGGGCGCTGCCTCCGTGACGCCGCTGACAGACAGCGGCGTGGAGCTGGCGGTTGGTGAGCAGGCCGATTTCGACGCGGCGATGGCCATGCTTTCGGCCGGTGACTTCACGACCGCAGCCGCGCAGTTCGCTCAGTTTCAGACGAATTATCCGGGCAGCCCGCTGGGCGCGCGGGCCGGGCTCAAACGGGGAGAGGCCCTTGAGAACACCGGTGATCTGACCGGCGCGGCGCGGGTCTATCTGGACACCTTCAGCGCAGCGCCTCAGGGGCCGGAGGCACCCGAAGCGCTGTATCTTGTCGGGCGGTCTCTGGGCCGGCTCGGCAAGACGCAGGAGGCCTGCGTGACGCTCGGGGAAGTGCCGGTTCGGTTTCCTGATGCGCCCGCCGCGGCGCAGGCGCGCGCAGAGCAGCAACAGCTGGGTTGTTCGTGATTGAACAGAAGACTCTTCTGATCGACCGGATTGTTGGCCGCCTGGGCCGGGCTACGAACTGCGCTCTCGGGGTGGCCGTGTCCGGTGGCAGCGATTCACTGGGACTGCTTGTTTTGCTGGCGGACTGGGCGCGTGAAACCGGGCGCGACCTGTTCGCAGCGACCGTCGACCACGGTTTGCGCCCGGAAGCCGCGCAGGAGGCGTACTATGTGGCCGGGGTTTGCCGCGATCTCGGCGTGCCGCACGAAACATTGCGGTGGCACTGCGAACAGGTCACGGGCAATCTGCCGGATCAGGCGCGCCGCGCGCGGTATCGGCTGCTTGCCGAATGGGCGCGGTGCAACTCGCTGGGCTGTATCGCCATCGCGCATACTCTGGATGACCAGGCCGAGACGTTCCTCATGCGTCTCGCCCGCGAAGCCGGAGTTGACGGACTGGCGGCAATGGTGCCGCACTGGCAACAAAACGGCGCGACATTTTGTCGTCCGACGCTTGGCGTGGAGCGGCGCGAACTGCGTGACGTGCTGCGCGAACGCGGGATCGACTGGATTGACGATCCCACCAACTCGGATTCCGCCTATGACCGGCCGAGGGCCCGCATGGCGCTTGCAGCGCTGAAGGATGTCGGGATTTCCGCGCGCGGCCTGTCCAATGTCGCGCAGCATCTGGCCGAGGTGCGCACATCGCTCTACTGGTACGTTTTTCTTGCTGCCCAGTCGCATGTGCGTTTCGCGAAGGGCGACGCGTATATTGCACGCAAGGGGTTTCGCACGCTCACCCGGGATGTGGCGCGCAGGTTGTTGCAGGAACTACTGAAATGGATCAGCGGTGCAGAGTATGCCCCGCGCGGCCGATCGGTGGAGCTGATGCTGGAATCGATCCGCGGCGGAACCGGCATGACCCTGCATGGCTGTGTGATGACCGTCATGCAGGACGAGCTGCACCTGACGCGCGAGGAACGCGCCGTCGCGGATCTGCGTGTGCCCGCGGACAGGCCGTGGGACGCACGCTGGCAGCTTGATGGGCCCTGGCCCGATGATGTCGAAATCGGTTGTTTGGGGCAAACGGGTCTTCTTCAGTGCCCCGAATGGCATGAATGCGGGATGCCGGAGGTGTCGCTGCGCGCCAGTCCGGCCGTCTGGCGGAACGATCACCTGGTCGCGGCGCCGCTCGCGGATTTTGCCAATGGCTGGCAGGCCACCCTGTTGCGCGACGACAAACAGTTCTTTGCGGCTGTTCTGGCGCATTGAAGACATCGTAATGATGGCTATTTAAGCTGAAGACAGCTTATGGTAGTCCGTACCGCGGCATCTGAAGGAGAGTCCCCTTGGGCAATGCGCGAAACATCGCTTTCTGGCTGGTTCTGTTTCTGTTGATCCTGGCTTTGTTCAGCCTGTTCAACGGGTCGGGCAATTCACTTCAGAGCCAGACAATTCCATATTCCGAATTCGTCGATGCCGTGGAACAGGGCGACGTGACCAACGTGACACTCGACGGCGAGACAGTCACGTTCCAGGAAGGAAACGGCGCCACCTTCACCACGGTCAAACCCGAAGATGCCGAGATCACGCAATTGCTGATCGACAATGGAATCCCCGTTCAGGCAAAGGCGCAAGAACAATCGGGTTTTCAGTCGTTCCTGCTGTCTCTTTTGCCCTTTGCGCTTCTGATCGGGGTCTGGATCTACTTCATGAACCGTATGCAGGGTGGCGGAAAGGGCGGCGCGATGGGCTTTGGCAAGTCGCGTGCGAAACTTCTGACCGAAAAGCATGGCCGCGTGACCTTTGACGACGTTGCCGGTATCGACGAGGCCAAGGAAGAACTCGAAGAGATCGTCGAGTTCCTGCGCAATCCGCAAAAGTTTTCCCGCCTGGGCGGCAAGATCCCGAAGGGCGCGTTGCTTGTCGGACCGCCGGGCACCGGTAAGACGTTGCTGGCCCGCGCCATCGCGGGCGAGGCGGGTGTGCCGTTTTTCACCATCTCGGGCTCGGACTTTGTGGAAATGTTCGTGGGTGTCGGGGCGAGCCGCGTGCGCGATATGTTCGAGCAGGCCAAGAAGAACGCCCCATGTATCGTGTTCATCGACGAAATCGACGCCGTAGGCCGGCATCGCGGGGCGGGCTATGGCGGCGGCAATGACGAGCGTGAACAGACCCTGAACCAGCTCCTTGTGGAAATGGACGGGTTCGAGGCCAACGAAGGCGTGATCATCATCGCGGCAACCAACCGTAAGGACGTGCTGGACCCTGCCTTGCTGCGTCCGGGCCGGTTCGACCGTCAGGTGACCGTGCCAAACCCCGATATCAAGGGGCGTGAAAAGATCCTTGGCGTGCACGCCCGCAAAACCCCGCTCGGCCCTGATGTCGACCTGCGCATTATCGCGCGGGGGACGCCCGGCTTTTCGGGTGCGGATCTGGCGAACCTTGTAAACGAGGCGGCGCTGATGGCCGCGCGCGTGGGCCGGCGGTTTGTCGCGATGGAGGATTTCGAACAGGCCAAGGACAAGGTGATGATGGGGGCTGAGCGCCGGTCGATGGTGCTCACCGCCGATCAGAAGGAAAAGACCGCCTATCACGAGGCCGGACACGCCATCGTGGGTCTGACGCTTCCGCAATGCGATCCGGTTTACAAAGCCACGATTATCCCGCGGGGCGGGGCCCTGGGCATGGTCGTTTCCCTGCCGGAAATTGACAGGCTGAACTGGCACAAGTCGGAATGCGAGGAAAAGCTTGCCATGACAATGGCGGGCAAGGCGGCCGAGATCATCAAATACGGACCCGATTCCGTGTCGAACGGTCCGGCAGGCGATATCCAGCAAGCATCGGGGCTCGCGCGGGCGATGGTTCTGCGTTGGGGCATGTCCGACAGGGTTGGCAATGTCGATTATGAACAGGCGCACGAAGGCTACATGGGCAATGGCGCGGGCGGGTTCTCGATCTCGGCGGCGACAAAGGAGCTGATCGAAGACGAGGTCAAACGCCTGATCGACGAGGCCTACCATCGCGCACATGACATCCTGTCCGATAAGAAAGAGGACTGGGAGCGCCTGGCGCAGGGGCTTCTGGAATATGAAACCCTGACCGGAGAAGAGATCGAGCGTGTGATCCGTGGCGAACCACCGGAAGAAGACGACGACGGAGGCAGCGCACCGGAGGAGGACAAGAAACCCTCTCTCACGGCGATCCCCAAGACCAAGCCCAAGTCTTCGCCAGGCTCCGGGGACGGTGGTATGGAGCCAGAACCCTCCACGTGACGGCGATCGAACCGACGAAAGACTGGAATCCGGGTGCCTATGCCCGATTCCATGACCTGCGGTTGCGACCGGGGCTGGATCTTCTCAACTCTGTGTCGCGCATGGGAACAGGTGAAATCGTCGATCTCGGCTGCGGCAACGGGGCCCTTGGCGAGGCGCTGCGCGCGCGTGCCACGGGTCACACCCTGGCCGGTCTCGACGCCAGTCCGGCCATGCTTGAGAAGGCGCGGGACACCGGACATTATCACCGGCTTGATCTTGTGGATGCGGGGCAATGGGAACCCTACGCGCCACCGGCCCTGATCTATTCGAATGCCGCGCTGCACTGGGTTGGAATGCATGAACAACTGATGCCGAGGCTGGCAGGATTTCTGGGCCAGGGTGGTACGCTGGCGGTGCAGATGCCACACCAGAACCGCGCGCCATCTCACCGGGTCTGGTTGACGCTTGCCAATGAGATGTTTCCGGGGCGGGTCGAGAAAATGGGCACGCCCGGCGTCATGATGCCGGTGAGTTATGAGGAAATGTTGTCCCCGCTGGGTCAGTTTCGTATGTGGGAAACAGAGTATTATCAGCGCCTTATGGCCGAACCGGGAAGCCATCCCGTGCGACGCTTCACCGAAAGCACCTATGCCCGACCAGTGCTGCAGGCCCTGGACGAAGATGAGAAGACAGCGTTGATCGCGCGCTACGAAGAGGCCATGGCAGCCGCCTATCCCGTTCGGGCAGACGGCTCTGTGCTTTTCCCGTTCCGGCGTCTCTTTTTCACCTTGTCTGTCTGACCAGGCTGTCCATCGGCGGCACATTTTGGTGATTGACCCCGGCAGGCGTGCGCTTAACGTCGTGCCGGACACATGAACCTAAGGCGAAGGAGCCTTCATGCCCGCCCTGATCGCGACACATCACGCAGGCCGCATTGCATGGTTGGGCGTCGTAGCCGATCAGGACGAGGACATCCGGTCTGCGGCGCATGGCGAAACCGATCTGGACTGGGACGGTGTTCCCGGCGAATTTCATGGCGGCCGGACGCGACCGTCCTGCGTGCGCGTGACCGAACAGCATCCGGAAGGCACAGAGATCGCAAATGTGCGGCAGCTTTCCGTGGTCTCGGCGGAGGAACTGGCCCTCATTGCCCGGGAAATGGGACTGGATGCGTTGCGGCCGGAGTGGCTGGGCGCATCGGTGGTGATCGAAGGGATTGATGACTTCACGCACATTCCGCCGTCATCTCGCCTGCAAAGCGAAAGCGGCGCGACGCTTGTGGTCGATATGCACAACCGTCCCTGCAACTGGCCGGGCAAGGAGATCGAAAAGGATCACGAGGGGTATGGGCGCAGGTTCCGCAAGGCCGGTGCAGGGCGGCGCGGCGTCACCGCCTGGGTCGAACGGCCGGGCCGGTTACGCGTGGGGGATCGTGTGACGCTGCACGTGCCGGACCAGAGGGCCTGGGTCCACCACGAGAGCTGTCTGACGGGAAAACAGACCTGATGATACAGCACTCTGGGTTCGGGCACGCGGTTTCCGATATGAAACGCATCTTGCGCGCCGCGCCGCAAGGAAGGTGACAAATGTCGGATTCCGTATCCGCTGTCTGTATGCGATGGCATATGCGTGCCCGGACGAAGACCAGGCCACATGGCTGTGAGGGAGTGACATGAGCTACAAATCAGACATCGAGATCGCACGCGAAGCGAACAAGCAGCCAATCCAGACGATCGGGGACAGCCTTGGCATCCCGTCCGAGCATCTGCTGCCTTACGGACATGACAAGGCAAAGGTCAGCCAGAGCTTTATCGACAGCGTACAGGGCAACCAAAACGGCAAGCTTGTTCTCGTCACGGCGATCAACCCTACTCCGGCGGGTGAGGGCAAGACGACCACGACCGTGGGTCTGGGCGATGGCCTGAACAGGATCGGCAGGAAGGCGATGATCTGCATCCGCGAAGCGTCGCTGGGGCCGAACTTTGGCATGAAGGGTGGCGCGGCCGGTGGCGGCTATGCACAGGTTGTGCCGATGGAAGACATGAACCTGCATTTCACCGGGGACTTTCACGCCATCACATCGGCGCACAGCCTGCTGTCGGCCATGATCGACAACCACATCTACTGGGGCAACGCACAGGAAATCGACGTGCGCCGCGTGCAGTGGCGGCGGGTCGTTGACATGAACGACCGGGCGTTGCGCCAGATCACCTGTTCTCTGGGCGGGGTGGCCAACGGCTTTCCGCGCGAAGCAGGCTTTGACATAACGGTGGCCTCCGAGGTGATGGCAATCCTGTGTCTGGCCAAGGACCTCAAGGATCTTGAAACCCGTCTGGGCGACATGATCGTGGCCTATCGCCGTGATCGCAGCCCGGTGTTCTGCCGCGATATCAAGGCAGAGGGCGCGATGACCGTTCTCTTGAAGGACGCCATGCAGCCCAACCTTGTCCAGACGCTGGAAAACAACCCGGCCTTCGTGCATGGTGGTCCGTTTGCCAACATCGCGCATGGCTGCAACTCTGTCATTGCAACGACGACCGCGCTGAAACTGGCCGATTACGTGGTGACCGAAGCCGGCTTTGGCGCCGATCTAGGCGCGGAGAAGTTTCTGAACATCAAATGCCGCAAGGCGGGGCTGGCCCCGTCCGTCGTGGTGGTTGTGGCAACGATCCGGGCAATGAAGATGAACGGCGGTGTCGCAAAGGCGGATCTGGGCCCCGAGAATGTCGAGGCCGTTCAGGCCGGGTGTGCCAACCTTGGCCGTCACGTCGAAAACGTCAAATCCTTTGGCGTGCCGGTGGTGGTGGCGATCAACCATTTTGTGACCGACACGGATGCCGAAGTCGATGCGGTCAAGGCCTATGTGGCCGAACAGGGCGCTCAGGCGGTCGTGTCCCGCCACTGGGAGCTTGGCTCGGAAGGGTCGGCCGACCTGGCCGAAATAGTGGCCGAGCTGGCCGATGCCGACACCGCGAACTTTGCGCCGATCTATCCCGACGACATGCCGCTTTTCGAAAAGGTCGAGACCATTGCCAAGCGGATCTATCGCGCCGATGAGGTGATTGCGGATCAGAAGATTCGTGACCAGCTCAGACTCTGGGAAGAGCAGGGTTACGGACATCTGCCGGTCTGCATGGCGAAGACGCAGTACAGTTTTACCACCGACCCCAACGTCCGGGGCGCGCCGACCGGTCATGCCGTACCGGTGCGCGAAGTGCGGTTGTCCGCGGGTGCGGGGTTTGTTGTGGTGGTCTGCGGCGAGATCATGACCATGCCGGGCCTGCCCAGCAAACCGGCGGCGGAAGCGATTCGCCTCAATGATGAGGGACAGATCGAAGGCCTGTTCTGATCGCAGGGATGCGGCCCGGCAGGGGGATCGACCCCCTGCCGGGCCGGCTGCCGCGATGCGGCACCGCCTCCGGCGGGAGTATTTTTGGAAAGATGAAGAGGGAGAGCGTATGACCGCCGAGATCATTGACGGCAAGGCCTTTGCGGCAAGTGTGCGCGGAAAAGTGGCGCAGCATGTGACGCGACTGAAGGAGGAAAACGGCATCACGCCCGGACTGGCGGTTGTGCTGGTGGGTGAGGATCCTGCAAGCCAGGTCTATGTGCGCTCGAAGGGCAAGCAGACGATCGAGGCGGGCATGAACTCGTTCGAGCACAAACTTGAGGCCGACACGTCCGAGGCAGAGCTTCTGGCTGTTGTCGAGCGCCTGAACCAGGATCCCGCCGTGCACGGCATTCTGGTGCAGTTGCCGTTGCCGGACCATCTGGACGAAGATCTGGTGATCGGCGCGATCGACCCGGCCAAGGATGTCGACGGATTTCACATCTCGAATGTCGGGCTGCTCGGGACAGGCCAGAAGTCAATGGTGCCGTGCACGCCGCTGGGCTGTCTGATGATGTTGCGTGACCATCACGGGTCATTGTCGGGCATGGATGCGGTTGTGGTTGGCCGGTCCAACATTGTCGGCAAGCCGATGGCGCAGCTTCTGCTCGGGGACAGCTGCACGGTCACGATCGCACACAGCCGAACGAAGGATCTGCCAGGCGTGGTACGCCGGGCCGACATTGTCGTAGCGGCTGTCGGCCGGCCTGAAATGGTGCCGGGTGACTGGATCAAGCCGGGTGCGACCGTCATCGATGTCGGGATCAACCGCATCGAACGCGATGGCAAGACCATCCTGGTCGGCGATGTGGACTTCGCCGGTTGTGCCGCTGTCGCGGGGGCCATCACGCCGGTTCCGGGCGGTGTCGGACCGATGACCATCGCCTGCCTGCTGGCCAACACCGTGACCGCCTGCTGCCGGGCACATGGTCTGGCCGAACCGGAGGGGCTCACCGCCTGACACGCTGCGTCCCTGACCCGGATCACCCCAGCGGCGGTTGCGTTTCAGGACAAGGCGACCGGCATCATCGTGCCGATCAGGCGCGCGATATGCGTTTCGCGCGCGGCGTCATCGCGGGCATGCACATCGGCCTCCACGACGATCAGGCGCCGGCCCGGTTTCACAACCCGTCCACGGGCAATCAGGCATGTCCCCTGCGCCGGGGCAAGCAGATTGATCTTCATTTCCGTGGTCAGCACCTCGCTCTCGAGTCCCAGCAGAGACAGCGCGGAATAGCCCGCCGCGCTGTCACCGATGGCAAACGTCAGTCCGGCATGTGCAAAGCCCTGCTGTTGCAGCAGGCCGGGGCGGATATCTGCCGTGATTTCAACGCAGCCTGCGGCGATGGCGGATATCCGTGCCCCCAGGGTGTGCATCAGGGACTGACGGGCGAAACTGTCGCGAATCTTCTGCTCTGTCAGCGGTGTCATCGAACCTCTCGCAAGGCACGATGACCGGCCCGCGCAGAAAGGTCCAGATGCTGAACGAGTTTGTCATTCGCGCGGCATGGGGACGGCGTGCGCGGTGGTCCCTGTCAGAATCGCCAGCGCCTCGGGGCGCATGATCTTGCCCAGCACGCCGTCTCGGCTGCGCAGGCCACCGGTGTAGGTGCCAAAGGCGGGCAGGATCAGCCGATCGACATCGAACAGAAAGGCCGGCCGAGTGATCACCCGGCCACGCACCGGCAATGTCACCTTCGGATGGTAATGCCCCGACACCTCGCCGCTGCGGCCGGGAATGGCGATGTGCCGGAACACCAGCGGAGGCAGCGGCAGTTCATGAAGATGCGTGCCGCCCAGATCGACCGGACCTGGATCATGATTGCCTTCTATCCAGATCCAGCGCCGCCCGGCCTGAAGCCGCGCAATCCAGAGTTTTTCGGCTTCAAGCAGGCTTTCGGCCGCGCGGATATCGTCGAAGCTGTCCCCGAGGCAGACAACCGTGGCCGCGCCGGTCCGGTCGAGATCTGCCTGCAGGCGCGACAGCGTGTCGTGTGTTTCATAGGGCGGCAGCGTCGCCTCGCCCAGACGCGCCCGACGCTCTGTCTTGCCCAGATGCATGTCGGAGACGCACAGAAGGTTCTTGTCGCGCCAATAGAGCGCGCCGGATCCAAGAGCCGTCAGCCGTGCGCCCGCCAATGTGAACTCGTGTCCGTTCATGATACGTTCTTGTCGCGACGGGATCGAAGATTCAAGGTCTTTCGACCGCCCGGCAGTCTGAGTGACGCGGTGTTCACGAGGGCACACCTGCGGTTGCCATCAGGCGCGCGGCCTCCTGGGCAAGCAGGCGGTCCTGCGCGGCCCCATCCACCGGAGTGCGCCCGGCTTCGAGAAACAGCGGCGCGGCAAAGGGGCTGACACGCGTCAGACGCACAAGATCAATCCTGTCGCCGATGCGATTGAGCAAGCCCTCGATGCGGCCAAAATCGATGAGTCCGCGCATCGCTTCCTCGCGGGTGATGCTCAGAAGCAGGTGGTCCGGATCGTACCTGACCAGCGTGTCATAGAGGATGTCCGAAGAAAACGTGGCCTGGCGTCCGGTTTTGCGCGCATTGGGGGTGTTGCGCTGAATGAGCCCGGCAATGCTGGCAGAGGCGCGAAAGGTACGCTTCATCACCTGATTGCCGGCCAGCCAGGTGTCCAGCCCGGCCAGAAGCGCCGATCGGTCGAACAGCGGTGCTGCATCCTCCAAAGCGTCCAGCCCCCAGATCAGCGTTGCGTAATCGGTCGAGACAAAGCCCATGGGGGCCAGCCCCATTTCTTCCATGCGCTTGGTGACAAGCAAGCCCAGCGTCTGTTGTGCGTTGCGCCCTGCAAACCCATAAACACACGTGTTTTCAAGACCATCATGTGGAAAACTTTCGATCAGCAGGCGCTGGTTGCACGGCAGGCGCGACATCTTTCGCTGAAGCGCGATCCAGTCACGGGTGTCGGCGGGCAGGGCCTCTGACGCATCATCGGCCAGTAAACGCAGAATGCGCTGGCTGAGTTGTGTGGATGTGGCGAACTTCGTGCCGGCGAATGTGGCGATCTTTGGTTTTTTTGCGCGGTCGCGGCTGACCTCGACAACCATTTCCCGCAGGCCCTCGTAGCGCACGATCTGCCCGCCGATCAGGAAGGTGTCGCCCGGGGTCAGCGATGCGGCAAAGGCCTCTTCTATTTCTCCCAGAGGCTTGCCGCCACGTTGGCGATGCATGCGGACCTTCAGAAGGTCGGCGTCCTGGATCGTGCCGATGTTCATCCGTATCAAACGGGCCGACCGCGGGTCGCGCAACTGCCAGCGGCCGTCGCGCAGGACCAGTCTTTGCCATTGATCATAGGCGCGCAGGGCGTAGCCGCCGGTGGCGCAAAAATCCAGACAGGCATCGAACTCGGCACGGGACAGTGCGCGATAGGCGCCCGCGCCGGTGACTTCGTCGTAGAGTGCGCTGGCCTCGAAAGGCCCGGCACAGGCACGGATCAGAATGTGCTGGCACAACACATCGCGGGGCCCGCAACCTCTTGGCTCGCCATCCAGGTCGTGGTCGCGCGCGGCTTCGAGCGCGGCATGACACTCGATCACCTCAAAGCGGTTGGCGGGCACAAGCAGCGCTTTGGACGGTGCGTTATAGCGATGGTTCGCGCGTCCAATGCGTTGCACGAGGCGTTTGACATTTTTTGGCGCGCCGATCTGGATCACGAGATCCACATCTCCCCAGTCAATCCCCAGATCAAGACTGCCGGTGCACACAACGGCCCGCAGGTCGCCGCGTTGCATCGCAGCCTCGACCCGTTCGCGCTGTACCCGGTCGAGACTGCCGTGATGGATGCCGATCGCCAGGCCATCATCATTGGCAAGCCACAGATTATGAAAAAAAATTTCGGCTTGTGCCCGCGTATTGTGGAAGATCAGCGTGATCTTGTGGCGCCGTATCTGATCCAGTACGGCGGGGATGGCATAGACCCCACCGCCGCCCGCCCAGGGCGGAGGTTTGTCGGTGTCGAGCATGGCGATGTCGGGCTCCGGTCCGGGATCGGCCAAAAGGATCGCGCAGGGATCAGGCTGGCGGGCCAGAAGATGCGCGATCGCCGCGGGGTCTTCCACCGTGGCCGAAAGCCCGACGCGCCGCAGGTTGGGGCACAGCGCCTGCAGACGTGTCAGCGCCAGCATCAGCTGGTCGCCCCGCTTGCTTTCGGCCAACGCATGAATTTCGTCCACCACTACCCGTTGCAAGCCTGCGAAGATTCGCGGCGCATCCTCGTAAGACATTAACAATGCAAGGCTTTCGGGTGTTGTCAGCAGGATGTGCGGGGGGTCGGCGCGCTGACGCTGCTTGCGGCTGTACGGGGTGTCGCCGGTCCGATCCTCGATCCGGACGGGCAGGCCCATCTCTGCCACAGGCATGCTCAGGTTGCGCTTGATATCCGCCGCCAGCGCCTTGAGCGGAGAGATGTAGAGCGTGTGCAGCCCTGTATGCCCGCCTTCGGCAAGCTCGACCAGCGTGGGCAGAAACCCCGCCAGCGTCTTGCCGCCGCCTGTCGGCGCGATCAGCAGCAGCGCGGGCTCTTTGGCACGGGTCAGCATCTGCCGCTGGTGCGGATGCACTGACCAGCCTCGTGCGTCGAACCAGTCGCGAAATCGGGCGGGCAGATCCTGCATGACGGGCAGAATAGCCCTTTGGGGGGCGAGGGCCAGATCCGGGTGCGTTCAGAGAGGCGGAAACCCGGGTAAATATCAGATTTGACGATAAAATTTACATTGATGCAGGGGGCGGCTGGGCGTTTCGGTCACACCGCGCCCGGTCGCACGGGTCACAACCCCGCAGGCTTGCGTTTGACGCCCGCGTGGATTGCGTCATTCTGGATAGGGACGGCGCCGACCGTGCCTGACCTGTGCTGGAGACTTCTCATGACGACACCGGAATTCAGACTGCATCCCGACCCAGATACACTGGCCCCGGTGGATATGGTCGCGGCCGAGTTTTTCACAACCGACAATCATACGGAACTGAATGCGCTGAAGTTCCAGACAGAAGACGAAAAAGTTCTGTGCGGTGTCTGGGAATGCGCACCCACGCGCGAAGTCATAGACGCCTATCCGGTGCATGAGATGATGACGGTCATTTCGGGCGTTCTCGTGCTGACCCATCCGGACGGGCGCACAGAGACATTCACGGCAGGCGATACGTTTTTCATCGCCAAGGGAAGTCAGCTTGTCTGGGAAATCACCGAGACCCTGCGCAAGTACTACCTGATCGTCGAGTGACGGGAACAACACGGACCGGGTGTTTGGGCACGCCCGGTTCACGCCGCGACGATCAGCCGGACGGCGCCGTGACCAGATAGGGCAGCGGGTCGGAATGATGTGCGATCATCTTCCATGCCCCCTCTTCCAAACGATAGACATTCGTACCGCGCATCTGCACCGGTTCGGCCTCCGGTCCCTGTCCTGACGCTTCCGCGACATGGTGAACGACCGCCAGATCGCGGCCCATCACCACGTGCCGCTGGATCACCCTGATCGTGCCGCCCAACCCGGCCCGCGCCTGTGCCATCCAGTCCTGATCGGTCACCTTCCAGCCTGTGTGAAACATCCCGGGCACGGGACCAAGATAGATCACGTCATCGGCGTGGGACCAAAGCGCTTCCATCGCCTCTGCGGAGCCGGTGAACATCTGGTTCAGAGCGTCAAAAAAGGCTTCGTCTGCAGAGTCCAGTGCGGCGCGATCGGTCATCATCGTCTCCGGGGTTCTGGCAGGTCACGCCGGACGGATCACGCGGACCGGCGGATGACCATTTCGTGTCAAGCTATCAGACTCAGGGCCGCGGTGCCAAACTGATTTTTGAAACGCCGTGTGCGTTACGTGCTTTCTCTGAGCGTGCGCAGACGGCATAGTGAGCATCAGTCGGCACCAGGGGGCCGTCGTTTTCGAGTGGATTAAGACCATGACCAGCACCGCATTCCAGAACGATATCGCCTTGAAGATCGTCGATCTCGACCGGTATCCGATTGCGGATCTGGACAGCGGGCCTGGTGCGGCCTTTCTGTCCGAGTGTCAGGCGAGCATGGAGCGGTATGGTTGGTGCAATCTGGATGGGTTCATCCGGCCGGACGCGCTGGACCTGCTGAAAGGCGAGGCGAACACATTGCTACCCACAGCCGAGACACTGCGCGTCGAACGCAACATCTATCAGGGCGCCATCGACCCTTCGCTGCCCGAAGATGATCCGCGGCGCAGGAAATTCACGCATATTGCGATGCAGTTGGCCGATGATCAGATCCCGGCGGAGACACGGCTGAAGCAATTCTATTGCTCAGAGCTGTTGACCGATTTTGTTCGGCGCGTGCAGGGCAAGACGCATCTCTATCGGTGTGCCGATGAGTTTCAGGCGCTGAACGTGGTGGCTCTGCCGCCCGGGGGGTGGCACGCCTGGCACTATGATACGACGGAGTGCACGGTGACGCTGCTGTTGCAAGCCGCTGAATCGGGAGGAGAATTCACGTTTCTGCCTGACTCACGCACCGACGAGGTCGAAGACCGCGCTGCCGTCGACCGTCTGCTGGCCGGTGATCTGTCGCAGGCGCAGAGCTTTTCCCGCGGTGCCGGCACATTCACTTTGTTCCGTGGCGGGTATTCCTTGCACGGGGTGACGACGGTGGAAGGCGAACACCCGCGTATTTCGGCGATCCTGACCTATGATGAAATGCCGGACAGGGTGATTGATGACGAAATCAACATCCGGATTTACGGCGCGCGCGTGAAGCAGATCCTGGCGCATCGCGGCGCTGACAACGCCTGAGACAGGGCTGCGCACCCGGACACGGATGCCCGCCGCTGCGGCGGCAGGCGTCTCTGACCGGGCTGAAACTGATGCCTCAGATCACTTCACGATCTTTTCGTCCTTGACGAACATGTTCGCCCAGGCGCGTTCGACCAGATCGGGGGACATCTGATAGGGAATGCCCTCGAATTCGCAGATTGAAATCATCTGATCAATCAGAAAGATCGGCTGGTAGTTCGCATATATGTTGTCGATCGTGGGGTACTTGACCTTGAGCAGATGCAGCAGGGTTTCTTCGTCAAGCGGCATGCCACGCTTTTTCGCGACCATTGCGAAGATTTTCAGGAAATCCTGCTGGTTCGGACCGTCGATCTTGATCTTGAAGAAGATCCGGCGCAGGGCGGCCTTGTCGAAGATCTCGTTGGGGTGGAAGTTGGTGGAAAAGATCACCAGCGTGTCAAAGGGCACCTCGAACTTTTCGCCCGATTGCAGGGCGAGGATGTCCTTGGCTTCTTCCAGCGGCACGATCCAGCGGTTGACAAGGGCCTGTGGCGGTTCGGCCTGACGACCAAGGTCATCGACGATGAAGATGCCGCCGGTGGATTTCAACTGCAGCGGGGCCTGATAGGTGCGGGCTGTGGGGTTGTAGACCAGATCCAGCATGCTCAGCGACAGTTCACCACCGGTGATCACGGTCGGGCGTTCGCAGCGGACGTAGCGGGTATCAAAGGTTCGCTTGCGGCGCAGGGAGTTGGGATCGTCCACCTCGACTTCGGCGGCGGAATGCACGATCGGGTCATAGACGGTGATCACCTGGCCGGCATATTCGATTGCGCGCGGCACATAGATCTTGTCCCCCATCGCGTCGCGGATGCCGTTCGAGATCGAGGACTTTCCGTTGCCCGGAGGGCCGTACATCAGAATCGAGCGGCCTGCCGAGACAGCGGGACCGAGATGATCGAGCAGTTCCGACGGCAAGACCAGATGGCCCATCGCGCCGGTCAGCTGATCGCGGGTGATCTGAATGTTGCGGATCGACTGACGCTTGACCTGTTCGCGGTAGACAGCAAGCGGCACGGGCATGGCGCCGTAGTATTCGGATTGCGACAACGCATCGAGCGCGCGCGCCTTGCCGGCATCGGTCAGCTGATAGCCCATCTCGTTGCCGGAATTGGCGTTGAGCGTACCCGTTGCCTCAAGCAGTTTCTGTTCGCGCGCAATGTCGACGATTTCCTGCGTTACGGCACGCGGCAGGCAGATCGCCTCGGCGATTTCTGTGACCATGTCGACATTCTTGCGGAACATGGTCTTGAGCAGGATGTCACGCATCATCACGACGGGAAGACGCATCTCGCTCAGACCGACCGGTGGCGGTGGCGGCTGAACCCCTGTTGCAACCTGCATGTTCATTTGACTGTGCCCCTTTCCTGCAACAACCGCGCGCACAGGCGCATCCCCCCGCACACCGCGGGGCCTGCGCAGAACGCTGTCATGGAAACGTGCGGAAAATGTGGTCGCTCAGGGGCGGGGAGGGGGCGATCACGCGCCGTAGATTACGCCGAGGCCAAGATACACGATCAGTGTCGCGCCAAGGGCCAGCCCCATCGGAAACTTCTTGCCGCGATCCCAGCTTTCCCAGTTCGGGGCCATGGCGCGCAGCGGGCTGTGTTTGGCGAGCCGATGGGCGATGAAAGCGGTCAGCAGCATGGCGGTAAAGAGAAGGGCCAGAAGCTGATAATCGCCCGGTGCAATGAACGGCGCGGCGGCGGCGATGAACTTGGCGTCGCCCGCGCCCATCAGGCCTGTGGCGTTGATCACCATCCCGACGAGCAGCATGACCGCCAGCGCGGCCAGCCGCAGCGGGTAGTCGGGCCAGAGCGGCACCGCCACAAGGCCCACCACCAGGAATATCCCGGCCAGCACCAGAACGGCAGTGTTCGGGATTTTCATCGTTTTCAGATCGCTCCACATCACCCACAGGCAGACGGGCAGAGCAAAGGGCAGAAAACACAGTGCGGCAAAGCTGGTGATGGCCATCGTCATACTGCGTGCTGCCCTTCAGAAATGCAAAACGGTGGGTTAGTCCACGTTGCCTTCAAGCGCCTTCAGGCTGCGGGCTGCGGCCTCGAAATGCTGCGGGTGGGTTTCCACGGCATCGCGCAACAGACCCTTGCCGATCGTGGTGTCGCCCTGTTTGATTGCCGACAGCCCGAGCGTATAGAGCAGCTGCGCGCGTTCAACCTGTGAGGTGCGGATGACCGGCAGAGCGTATTTCTTCTGCGCGCCGCGGGCCAGGATCAGGTTGTTCTTTGCTGTGAACAGGCTGTCGTCCTGGCGGATGGCTTCGGAAAACAGGCGTTCTGCGTCGGCATAGTCGCCGCGGCTGAGTTTGGAATAGCCCCAGTTGTTCATGACCGCCGCCGGTGTCGTGGTCAGACCCAGGGCGATTTCATAGAAACTGTCCGATTTGCTCCATTCCTTGTTGCTGTCGGCGACCATCGCCTCCAGCCGGTAGCGTTTGAAGGTCTCATGGGTCGGCGGGATGGAATCGAGCACCTTGTCAGCCGTATCCCAGTCGCTGTTGCGAATAAGCGCGTCGGCATATTCCACGCGATCGTCGTTCGTGGCGTCCTTGTGCTCTGTCACGCTTTTCCAGGCGGCCACGGCCTCTGTCGGGCGTTGCGCGCGCGTCAGCGATGTGGCCAGCCCGCGACGAATGTCGATCCTTTCGGGATTGGCGGCCAGCGTCCGCTTGAAATAATTGACCGCCTCTTGGGGATCGGCGGAATTCACCATCACGTCATTGAGATTGCTTTCGTCAATGACGTTGAGTTCGGTCAGCAAGGCACGATCCACATCGTCCTTGTTCGATTCACCACATGCGGAAACCAGAAGTGCGCTGCACACGCACATGCCTGTAAAGATCGGATGGCGCATTTTTGCGTCCTTCTTCTGCCACTGCCTCAGTCTGGTGTCGGTCGGATCAGGTAGTCGCTGCTGCCGCGCCGCACCAGTTTATAATCGTGTTCTTGCTCTGTACTATACTGATATTCTTCTGATTTTGCGAGAACCAATCGCAAATTGTCCCGGATTGAGTCACTTTGGCCATTGTCCAGCGCATAGGCGCGTTTGAACATTTGTTCGGCCTGGCCAAGCTCGCCCTTTTCAAGCATCACGACGCCCAGATTGTTCCAGACTTCGGGGCGTTCCTCATCCTTTTCGAGTGCGCGGCGCAACAGCCGTTCGGCCGTGTCGAGGCGGCCAAGACCAAGGTTGGCGCTGCCCATGCCGGCAAGGATTTCCACGTTCATGCCTTCGGACAGCGTGGCGCGCGAAAAGGCATCAATGGCCAGTTCGTATTCCCGCGCGGCCATCAACCTGTGCGCAACCAGCATCTGATCGACGCTTTCGCCACGGGTCGCCACGCCCGGCGCAAAAGGATCGCCGGGATCAATCCGGGTGTCGTTCTGCCCACCGGTCCCGCATGCCGCCAGACCGAGACACAATATGCCCGCGATGGCGCCTGCACGCGCCGCCTTAAAACCTGCCATGCCGCCCCTTCTTTTTGGGCCGGTCTTATTGTCCTGCCATGGTAAAGAGTTCCAGGATTCCCAGGACAGAGGGACCGACGAGGATGATCAGCAATGGTGGAACCGTAAGCATCATCGTCGCCAATGTCATCTTTGTTGGCAGTTTGTTGGCCTTTTCTTCGGCACGCATGACACGTTTGTCACGCATTTCGGCTGCGTACACCCGCAGGGCGTCTGCGATCGAGGTGCCGAAGGTCTGCGACTGGACCAGAACGGTCACGAAACTGGATATATCCTGAACCCCGCAGCGTTCGCCCATCTCGTTCAGCACAGACGGTTTGTCACGGCCCGCCTTGATCTGATGCGCCACAATTTCAAATTCGTCGGCCAGCGCGGGATAGGACACCCGGATTTCCTTGGAGACACGGATGATCGACTGATCGAGCGACTGGCCAGCCTCGACACAGGTCAGCATCATGTCGAGGCTGTCGGGGAAGCCGTCGGTGATTTCCTGTTGCCGGGTTTGCTGGCGCTTGGTGACCCAGTACTTGGGCAACATATAGCCCACGCCGCCTGGCACCAGAATATACATCAGCGTCTGCTGGGTCGTCGTGTCCTCGTTTCCGGCCACGAAGACCACGAAATACAGCACGCCCAGGATCAGAAAGCCAATGCCAAGCGCGAACTGCGCAAAGTGAAACATGCGCACCGCGTCGCGGTCCCGGTATCCGGCCTGCAAAAGAAGCAGGCGGATCTTGCTGAGCTGCTTTTCATCCTGCGGCTCAAGGAACGTGGCGTATTTGTCCAGCTTCTCGTTGCGCTGGCCTGTCCGCAATCTCGCCTTGTTCTTTTCCTCGTGGGACACGCCGGAACGGGATTGCTTCTTGATCTTGTCCAGCGGGTCGTTCGCTTCGCGGATCAGGATCGGAATGGTCAGACCCACCAGCAGCAGGCCCAGCAGACCGATCGCGATCAGCGGTCCGAACGGACCCAGCATGTCGGTCATCAGTTGCGAGATGTTGTCAAGAAATGCCATCGCTCGGGGCCTCGATCCACTTGTCACTTAAACTTTGATATTCACCAGGGCGCGCATCACGATCAGGTTGGCGATCAGAAACGCACCGACGATCAGACAGGCGGGGATAAAGTAGGGATGCTCCATCGCCTCGTCGTAGTAATTGGGCTTGATCAACTGAATGCCGATCAGCGCGAGAATCGGAAAGCCCGACAGGAACTTGCCCGACCACTTGGCTTCGGCCGTGATCGCCTTGACGCGCCGGAACAGGCGGAAGCGGGCGCGGATCACCTTGGCCAGACCGTCCAGGATCTCGGCGAGGTTGCCGCCCGATTGCTGCTGAATGGTCACCGCCACGGCCAGAAAGCGCAAATCCTGCATGTCCAGCCGTTCGGCCATGTCCTTGAGCGCCTCGCCCATGTCACGGCCATATGCGGCCTCGTCGGCGATGATCCCGAATTCCGTGGCCAGCGGGTCGGCCACCTCATTGGCCACAATCCCGATCGCGGAACTGAACGGATGGCCCACGCGCAGGCTGCGCACCATAAGTTCGATTGCGTCCGGCAGCTGTTCTTCCATCAGCGCCATGCGCTTGCCGGCCTTCATATTGATCCAGGTGATGATGCCACCCACACCCATTGCCACGGACACAAAGACCCGCACCGGTACAGAGGTCGCGGTGCCCACGGAAAGACCGATGAAGGCGACAACGCTCAACCCTGCCATCAGCATGATCAGCTGCCTGGGCGTAAAGGCGATTGCGGCTTTCTGGGCCTTTGTCGACAGGATCGAGTAAAGGGGAATGTTGCGCGCCTTGAGATGTTGCTCCATCTCCTTGCGCAGTTTTTCCATCACCTCTTCGCGGTTGCCGCCCTTGTCGAGCATTTCGAGGCGGCGGTTCACGCGATTGTTCAGGCTGATCGAACGGCCAAACACCGTGAGGTAGATGCCCTCGACCAGAACAAGAACGCCGACGAAGATCAGGCCATAGATAATTGGTTCCGCACTGATGGACATGCCCGTTACTCCGCTGCGATGGGTTCGTAGATTGTCGGGGGCAGATCATACCCCCAGAGCCGGAACCGCTCGGAATAGTTCGAACGCACGCCGGTGCCGGTGAAATGGCCGATGATCTTGTTTTCGGGCGTCAGGCCAACGCGTTGAAATCGAAAGATTTCCTGCATAGAGATTACATCGCCTTCCATGCCCGTGATCTCCGTGATCGAGGTCATCCGGCGCGAACCGTCCTGAAGGCGGCTGGCCTGCACCATGAGATTCACCGCCGAAGAGATCTGGCTGCGTACCGCCTTGAGCGGCATTTCGATGCCCGCCATTGCGACCATGTTTTCCAGACGGCTGATCGCGTCGCGCGCATTGTTGGCGTGGATCGTTGTCATTGATCCGTCGTGGCCCGTGTTCATGGCCTGCAGCATGTCGATGACTTCCTCGCCGCGCGTCTCACCCACGATGATGCGGTCAGGCCGCATCCGCAGCGCGTTCTTCAGACAGTCGCGGGGGTTGACCTCGCCCTTTCCTTCCACGTTGGGCGGGCGGCTTTCCATCCGGCCCACATGGGTCTGTTGCAGCTGAAGTTCCGCCGTGTCCTCGATGGTCAGGATCCGCTCGCTGTCGTCGATAAAGCTCGACAGCGCGTTGAGAGTGGTGGTTTTACCGGAGCCGGTTCCGCCCGAGACGATCACGTTGAGACGCGTGGCAACGGCGGCCTGAAGATAGGCGGCCATTTCTTCGGAAAAGGCGCCAAAGTTCACCAGATCGTCGATGCCCAGCTTGTCCTTTTTGAATTTACGGATGGATACCAGACTTCCGTCCACGGCGATCGGCGGCACCATCGCGTTAAAGCGCGATCCGTCGCGCAGGCGGGCGTCCACGTAGGGGTTTGATTCATCAACACGGCGTCCCACCGCAGACACGATCTTGTCGATGATCCGCAGCAGGTGTTTTTCATCCTTGAACGTGGTGTCGGTCAGCTGCAGCTTGCCCGCGCGTTCCACGAACACCTGATGCGGCCCGTTGACCAGAATATCGTTGACTGTGTCGTCCTTCAGCAGAGGTTCAAGCGGGCCAAGCCCGCGCACTTCATCGTAAAGATCCTGCGTCAGCGTCGTTTTGTCCTCGCGGTTGAGGACGATGTTGCGATCTTCCAGGGCTTCGCCTGCGATGGCGCTGATTTCGGCGCGCAGATCGGCCTCTGTCGCCTGGTCGAGCGCCCCAAGGTTGAGGTTGTCGAGCAGCGAACGATGCAGGTCGATCTTGATTTCGGCCAGACGTTCCTTGCGCTTGCGCTCTTTGTCCACCGGCGCCGCCTGCGCGGCCGTTTTGGCGACAGGTCTGCGCAGTGACGTGGATTGCGCGGCCTCGACTGAAACGGTCTTTGGCTCGGCTGGTTCCGGTTGCTTTGTCCTGACGGGCTGAAGCCCGTCCGTTGGTTTCTTGTATCTAGAAAACATGCTCTATCCCCTGTAGATCATGGCAATTCAGGCGGCTTCTTCGGCAAAACTCTGGCCGATGGCGTGCAAGGAGACAGCCAGCTTGGCGATTTCCTTTCGCAGCGGGTTCTTCCGCGCGGCGACGGCAAGAGGCGCGCCATGATCGCCTGCCTGCATCACCGGTTTGCCACCATCGGGCAACTGCACCTCGATGCTGATCTCAAGGCTTTCCGCCATACGCTTCACCCGGCTTTTGCCAGACAGATCGGTGAAGGCGGGCGCCCGGTTGAGACAGAAGCGCAGTTTTTCGATCGGCAGTTCCTCTGATCTGAGCGCACGCTTGAGGCGCAGCGCGTTCTGCGCCGACCGCATGTCAAGTTCCAGCGTGGTGAAATAGATCTGCGTCGTGCTCAGAACGGTTTCGGTCCACTGCACGAGAGTGCCGGGCATATCGACGATCACGTAGTCGAACTTGCTTCGCGCGAAATTCAGCACGCGGGTCACGTCCTCAGGCGAGATCATATCGAGCGGCAGGATGTCTTTCGGCGCGGTCAGCACCCACAACTTGTCTTCGTAGGAGATAAGCGCCTGCTTGAAGATGTCTTCATCCATGTTATCGGTGTCGGCCCACATTTCGTACACCACGTCACGGCGGGGCAGGTCGAGATATGTGGCGACCGCTCCGGTCTGCAGGCTGAAATCCAGCAGGCAGACACGCGGCGGGTCGTCTTTGTCTACTGTCGCGAGTTCCCAGGCAAGGTTCACTGCCATCGTCGTGGCGCCGGTGCCCCCGGCGATGCCCTGCACCGCAAGCAAAACGCCATCGGCCTGCGGTTCGCCGCCTGCAAAGGGCTGCGCCGCTGCGGCGGCAGCCATTTCTTCCTTGCGACGCAGGCGTTCGATGGCCGATTGCAGTTCGTTTTCGGGCAGAGGGTAGGGTACAAATTCGTCCGCGCCCTGCCGCAGAAGGTGATGCAGCGAGGCCGGGCTGACATCCTCGGCAATCAGGATCACCTTGATGCTGCGCGCCTTGGCGAGCGTGATCACTTCGCTGAGCATGGTCAGCTCATCTTCGTCGGACTCGTCGATCGCAAGTGCCACGAATTCCAGGCCCTGCGCTTCTGGCTGGTTGAAGAACGCCAGGGCTTCGGCAAAGCCGAGATCGCCCCAGCTTTCGCCAAGCACGGTCTCCATGTCTTCAATCAGAAGGTCGAATTCCTGTACATCGCGGCTGATCGTACAAGCCGTGATCTGGCCGTCTTCGCTCGGGGATTGCTCACTACTCATGTCTGATCGGCCTCAGTAAACTCTTGGGCGGATGGTCCGCCGTAACCGTTATCAATCTTCGCTCTGGAGACCGGTGGAGTGCCGCAACCCAGAGATACAATCAGCAACCTGCTTGGTAATCTGGGCAACAATTGGGCTAAAAAATCGTAATTATGCGGTATCGTTCAAAAAAAGAACCCGCCCGGGGCGACGTGCCAGGGGCGGGTTTGAAGTGGCCCGGCCAATGCCGGACAGGGAGAATGCGTTATTCTGTGCCGCCGGTCACTTCGCCACCTTCCTCGACCAGTTCCAGTGTCGAGCGTGGTGCGGCGCTTTCGACATATTCGCGATGCACGACCTCCATGTACTTGCCGTCGATTGCCAGCGGATGGCTCTTGACGAAACCGCGCACTTCGGTCACTGCGCGCCGGTTTTTCCGTTCCGGACCCGGCGTGTCGATCACCGGCCGCGTTTCACCGAAGGATACGACGGCTTCAAGACGGGACCGGCTGATGCCCTGGCTGATCAGGTAATTCACGACCGCATCCGCGCGGCGCTTGCCCAACCGTTTGTTGTAAGAGGGCGACCCGACAAGGTCCGTGAAGCCATAGACGCGAAAGCGCACTTCCGGAAACTGTTTGATCCAGCGCGCCTGCTCACGCAGTCGTGCCCGGGCCTGGTCATCCAGATAAGACTTGTTAAAGGCAAAGTTCACTGTCGGCGGGACTTCGTTGGCAAACCGTTCACCAAGCGCACGTACGTATCCTTCTTCACTCGTCATCGCCAGCTGGTTCTGTGCGTTGGCGTTGCCGAAGTTGCCTGTATCCACCAGCGAGCCCGCTTCTGAATAAGACCGGTACACGGCGTCGTTGCCACAGGCGCCCAGTATGATGAGGGCGCTGGCTGCTATAAGGGGGCGTTTCATGAGCTTTCTCCCTCAATCCATGACATAGCCGTAGGAGCCGTCAAAGTCCTGACGGGCCACTTCGCCGACTGTTCCGCTGCCAGAAGCAGGTGTTGTTCCCTCTCTTCTGTCCAGAGCGACCCGGCCGTTCAGGAACAGCTCCGCATCGCTGGGCAACCGTACCCGATCTGTCGGCAGAGCCAGTGCGGCACCGGATGTCGGTGTCACCAGGTGTACCGAGATGATAATCACAAGCTCGGATTGCTCACGCTGGTAGTCCGCGCTGCGGAACAGCGTGCCAAGCACCGGCACGTCACCCAGCCACGGGACCTGACGGGCGGTATCGCGAAAGTCGTCCTGCAAAAGCCCGGCGATTGCAAAGCTCTGACCGTCCCGCATCACCACCGTTGTGTTCGCATCGCGGCGACGGAACGCGGGGATCTGCAGGCCGTCCGTGACGATGCTGTTGGTTGGGTCAACCGATGAAACAGCGGCTGCGACTTCGAGGTTCACCGTGTTCTCGTCCGTGACCCGCGGGGTGAAGTTCAACTCGACACCGAAGGGTTTGAACTCGATCGTGGTCGTGTCGTTGTCCTGAGCCACCGGGATCGGAAACTCACCGCCCGCAAGGAACGAGGCTTCCTGGCCCGAAAGGGCGGTCAGGTTCGGTTCCGCCAGTGTGCGGACGACGCCTTTTTCTTCCAGCGCCTCGATCAGGATGCCCACCTCGGTTGACCCGATTTCGAACCCGACGGCCAATGCGCCGAAATTGTCGTTGGTCAGTGGGATCAGACCGCCCAGCAGGCTGAGCGCGCCGCCCAGAGTGCTGGCTGTGCCGGAGCCGCCGAAAGAACCGGTCGACGGGTTGCTGCCCGTGCTGTCAACCGCGGTCGACACGCCCAGGGCCTTGCCGACGTTGCGCTGCATTTCCGCAAAGCGCACCTTCAGCATGACCTGCTGCTTGCCTGCCACCGACATCAGGTTGGATACCCGTTCCGGCGCGTAGCGATTGGCCAGTTCCAGCGCGCGGTCCATCTTGACCAGGCTGGACACGGTGCCCGACAGCACGATGCCGTCATTGGCGGGCCGCACTTCGATGCGTTCGCCGGGCAGGATCTGCTGCAAACGCTCTTTGAACTCCGAGATATCGGGGCTGACATGCACCTCGACATTGGTGATCAGCCGTCCCGTCGCATCCAGCAGTGTCAGCGTGGTGCGTCCCGGTGTTTTGCCCAGCACATAGATTGTGCGGTCAGACAATGTTGAGAAATCCGCTATGGCCGGGTTGGCGATGCTGAGTTCGGCAAACGGGACCTCGCTTTCGATCACGACGGCCCGGTTCATCGGGATGCTCAGGTCGCGTCCGGCGCCCTTGCGGATAACTTGGATTGATTCGGCTGTGGCTACTTCCGCCACAAGTCCGAAGATAACGGTCAGCCCGACAAGAGCTGCCCTCACAAAGCTCGATTCGATCATGTGACCTGCCTTTCCGATCACGCCTCTGGAACCGGGTCTAACGCCCGAGATTGCCGGCAGGTTGGGCGAATTCAAAAATTTTTTCAAGAATCAATGGTTTTGAAAGCGATCCTTGTGTGGATTTCAGGGGACAGTTGCGCGAAAGAAACGGCGCGCCCGGCATTTGACGCCCCGTTTCTACTACATGTAGGTATTCGCCGTGGGGTTGAGCACAAGTCGGGTGCGCGCGTGCCTCACAGCGAACCTGTCGGTTTTACGACCCTGAGCTGTCGACGCACGGGATTGGTGTGGCAACCACCTCACCACCGCGGCGTGTGCGGATCGTACAGATCTGTTTCTGCGGCAGCTCGGGTTCCGGTTCGATTTCTGCCAGACCCAGAAGACTGCGCTGGTCCACCTCGATGGCCTCCGAAACCGTTTCGTCATCTGCGCCGACCAGCGACAGCGACAACCTTCCGGTCGATTGAGCCTGTGCAAGTGCCGCCACCTGTTCCGGTTTGACGGCCACGGTGACGGTCCGGGCAATGATCGCCTCGGTCGTGTCGCCGTTGGCGACCTGGTCGACCGCGATCAGTCGCACACCGCTTTCGATGAGTGTCGTCACTTCGTTGCGTTGCGCAGCAACGCCGCGCTGACCGGCGATCACGACCTCGCCGGACCAGTAGACATCCACACGGTCGCCCGGGCGCAGAAAGCCCGACACACCGCTGGAAACGTCCACATTGATCGCAAAGGCGCGCATTCCCGGTGCAAGCTGCGATGTGATCCCCGCATCTTCGCCGGGGCCCGTCACCTTAACAGCCAGAATGATTTCCCGGGGTTCCATAATCCGCAGCACCGCGCGCGGCTCGTCCTCGCCCTCGGGGAACAGATCTTCCTCTGTGGTATAGTAGCCCTCGGGCAGAACACCGACCGGGTAGGACACGATCTCGACACTGTCCTTCATCAGGCGCTGGCCGTATTCCAGCTTTTCCCGCGCGATATAGACGTCAACGGTTTCGATCACCGGGGCACGATTGG
>JBCCHI010000021.1:0-40024 GCA_039028815.1 Pseudomonadota bacterium | reverse complement strand
GCCGGGGCACGGGTCGGAGGATGATGTGGACGGTTCCTGGGAATTCTGGATTGATCGCGGCGGCACGTTCACCGATATCGTTGCGCTAGACCCTTCCGGTCAGATGCACACGCACAAGCTTCTATCCGAAAATCCGGATCGTTACAGGGATGCGGCCGTCCAGGGCATTCGCGACGTCATGGGGGTCACCGGCGCCTTTCATGACAATTCGATCAGAGCGGTCAAGATGGGAACGACCGTGGCCACGAATGCCCTGCTTGAACGCAAGGGCGAGCGCGTGCTGCTGGTCATAACCAAGGGCTTTCGGGATCTGCTGATGATCGGGTATCAGACGCGACCGCGGCTTTTCGATCTTGAGATCCGGCGACCCGACCTGCTGTATGAGCAGGTGGTCGAAATGGACGAGCGGCTGGATGCGGCCGGGTCCGTTGTGCGCCCATTGGATGAGGCCTCGCTGCGAGACGCAATGCAGTCGGCCTTCGATGACGGGGTCCGGGCCATAGCGATTGCCGGGCTGCATGCCTATCTGAATCCGGCACATGAGACACGCGCGGCCGATATCGCGCGCGAGATCGGCTTTACCCAGATATCGACAAGCGCACGCGTGTCTCGTCTGGCCAAACTCGTCGGTCGGGGTGACACGACAGTCGTCGATGCGTATCTGTCGCCCATTCTGCGGCGCTATGTTGACCAGGTGGCAGACGCGCTTGACATGGGACGCGCATGTGACCGGTTGCTGTTCATGCAGTCGAATGGCGGTTTGACCGAAGCGCAGATGTTTCAGGGCAAGGATGCCATTCTGTCAGGCCCCGCGGGCGGGATCGTTGGAATGGCAGAAACCGGGCTGGAGGCTGGTTTTGACAAGTTGATCGGCTTCGACATGGGTGGCACTTCGACCGATGTCAGTCATTTCGGCGGAAGCTACGAGCGCAGCTTTGAAACCGAAGTCGCCGGTGTGCGAATGCGTGCGCCGATGATGGACATTCACACCGTCGCTGCGGGCGGTGGCAGTATCTGCAAATTTGAAAACGGCCGGTTTCAGGTTGGACCCGAAAGCGCGGGCGCCGATCCCGGGCCCGCCTGCTATCGCCGTGGCGGCCCGCTGACCGTCACCGATTGCAACGTTATGCTCGGCAAGCTTAACCCGGCGCATTTCCCCGCGGTGTTCGGGCCTGGTGGAGATCTGCCCCTTGACGACGAGGTCGTGCGCGACGGTTTCGCGGAACTCGCAGAACGCATCGCGCATGACACACGTGAACCCGCGCGCAGCCCGGAAGAAATGGCCGAGGGTTTTTTGCGGATTGCAGTCGACAACATGGCCAATGCAATCAAGAAAATCAGCGTTCAGCGCGGCCATGACGTAACGCGGTACACGCTCCAGTGCTTTGGGGGCGCCGGCGGGCAGCACGCCTGCCTTGTGGCGGATGCCCTTGGAATGACCCGTGTTCTCATCCACCCGTATGCAGGCGTCTTGTCGGCGTATGGCATGGGGCTTGCCAGGATCACCGCAATGCAGGAGGCGCAGCTCGATACGCCGCTTGCATCACTGGAGGATCAGCGGTCGCGCCTGTCGGCCATGGCAGAGACGGCACACGCCGAGGTCGCGCAACAGGGTGGTCAAAGTATCAACGTGGTTCAGGCGCTGCACCTGCGATACGATGGCTCGCAGGAAGCCCTGAAAACCACTGCGCACAGTATCGAAGCTGCGCGCAGTGAGTTCGAGGAACTCCATCGCGCGCGGTATGGCTTCGTTTCACACGACCGGGAAATCCTGATTGATATGGTCAGCGTCGAAGCACAGGGCGGCAGCGGCACCCGGGCCCGCGCGCAGCCAGGAACAGGCGACGGCGTGGCAGAAGCAACAATCCCGGTCTACACCGACGGTGCGTGGTGCGACGTACCGATCCACAATCGCGAACGGTTGCGCGCCGGTGCAGCGGTGATGGGACCTGCGATAATCAAAGAGCCCACCGGCACAAACATGGTCGAGCCGGGATGGGCGGCACGCCTCGACGATCTGGGTAATCTCGTGCTTGAACGTGTTGAGGCCAAACAACGTGATCACGCCGCGGGCACGCGGGCCGACCCGGTATTGCTTGAGGTGTTCAACAACCTTTTCATTTCGGTCGCCGATCAGATGGGGGCCACGCTGGCCAACACGTCATGGTCCGTCAACATCAAGGAACGTCTGGATTTTTCCTGCGCGATCTTTGATGCAAGCGGCGACCTGGTGGCCAACGCCCCGCATGTTCCGGTTCATCTCGGGTCGATGTCGGACTCGATAAAGACCGTGATGCAGCAGAATGACCGGATCCTGCCGGGCGACGCCTTCATGCTGAACTCTCCGTACAACGGCGGCACGCATCTGCCCGACGTGACCGTGGTGACACCGGTCTTTGTCGGGGACGAGGTCGTGTTCTGGCTGGGCAGCCGCGGACATCACGCGGATATTGGCGGTCGCACACCGGGCAGCGCGCCGCCCGACAGCACGCATATCGAGGAAGAAGGCGTGTTGATCGACAATGTAAAGCTTGTCGAGGATGGTCAGTTGCTGGAAAGGCAAGCGATCAGCATTCTGAATTCCGGCCGGTACCCCTGCCGCAACGTGACGCAGAATATGGCCGACCTGACGGCCCAGGTGGCCGCGAACGAAACCGGGCGGCAGGAACTGCTGAACGTCGTCGATCAGTTCGGGCTGGATGTGGTGCGTGCCTATATGGTGCATGTGCAGGACAACGCGGAGGAAAGCGTTCGACAGGTGATCGACCGGTTACGAGACGGGCGGTTCAGCTATCCGATGGACCACGGAGCAACGATCGAAGTGGATGTCCGCGTCGACCGCGCTGCACGTCAAGCCACGATTGATTTCACGGGCACAAGTCCACAACACGTGGGCAACTACAACGCACCCAGCGCCGTCTGTCGGGCCGTGGTGCTTTACGTGTTTCGCACAATGGTGGGGTCGGACATACCGCTCAACGAAGGGTGCCTGAAGTCGCTGAACATCATCGTTCCCGAGGGTTCGATGCTGAATCCCGTCTATCCGGCGGCCGTGATCTCGGGCAACACCGAAGTCAGTCAGGCAACCTGCAATGCCCTATACGGTGCACTTGGCGTCATTGCCGGCAGTCAGGCGACCATGAACAACTTTGTCTGGGGCAACGACGATTTTCAGAACTATGAAACCATTGCGGGCGGAACCGGTGCGGGACCGGGATTTGTCGGATGTGACGCAGTTCAGGGACACATGACCAACACACGCAGCACCGATCCGGAGATCCTCGAAAAGCGCTTCCCGGTCCGACTGGAAGAGTTCGGCGTGCGTGACGGCTCGGGGGGCGCCGGGCACTGGCGCGGTGGGCACGGTGCGGTCAGACGCTTGCGGTTTCTCGTGCCGGTGACCGTCACGACCTTGTCCAATCATCGCATCATTCCGCCGTTCGGCGTTGATGGTGGCGCGCCGGGTGCTCTCGGGCGCAACTGGGTGGAATTGCCGGGAGGCGAAACGCGGGACATGGCTGGAAACGACGAAATTGAACTGCCTGCAGGTGCTGTGTTCTGCATGGAAACTCCGGGGGGTGGCGGTTGGGGAGATGCCTGAGGCCTCTGACCGCAAACGTGGGACGTCGCACCAGGCAAAACGACGCGTAGAATCCACCCCGGTATCGAGTGTGATAAGGCGCGACCACCTGCTGTGCATCTCTTCCGCGATGCGCCGGCAGCTTTAATCTGGCAAGACGTGACGCTAAAGTCAGTTTTCAATGTCTGGTACAGATCCGGATCCAATGCACGCAAACTATGCTTCAGACACGACAGAAACAGATCGGAAATCCGCATGAACGATACATCAAGTTCAACAGACGGCATGATCAACTATGAAAAGAACTCATTGCCGCAACGCCATTCGATCGAATCCCGTGCACAGCAGGTTCGGGACATGGCAGACAGTGTCAAAGCCACGGCTCAGGCGATCAACATTGCGGATTACGGTTGCGGCACTGGTCAGAATGCTGTTCTTGCGGTGCGCCCATCGGTTGAATCGTTTGTTGCGCGATATCCGGATCTGTACATCTACGTGTATCATGTGGACCAGACCGACAATGACTGGAACACGTTGTTCCGATACGCACATGACAGCGACGGCTATGCCGGCCTTTCGGAGTACGTTCGTCCCGTCGCCAGTGTTGGCACCTTCTACGCGCGTGCGGCACCGGCGGATTCCGTTGATGTCGGAACCTGTTTCGGTGCGAGCCACTGGCTGCGGCAACAGCCCGACATAGCCTCGCCAGGCACGATCTGGTTTGCAGACCTTCAGGGCGAAAGCCGCGCAACACTTCGGAAACAAGCGCAGGACGACTGGACTGAATTTCTGACGCTCAGATTGCAGGAGTTGCGCTCGGGTGGGCGACTGATGGTATCAACGCTTGGTGCGATACCCGATCAGAATGAAATCAATGGAATTTGCGCCTCAGGGCGCAAAACGTACCGTGCGATCAATGAGGTCGCGAAGTCCATGGTCGATGACGGTTTACTTGCCAGAGAGGCACTGGAACGGTTTGTCATGCCGGTCTGGTTCATGACAAAGGAGGAGGCCACAGAACCTTTCAAATACCACAAGACCTTGTCTTCCGGTTTTAGCATTGAAAGCGTCAGTGTGAACGAGGCACCATCAAATTCAAAGGATATCTTTGCGGAAAGCAGGAGTGACATTCAGTCTTACGCAGCCAAGTACAGAGGTTTTGTTCGCTCGTTCACAGAGTCCACGTTTCGCGCCGCATTGTTCTTTCAGCCGGGAATGGACGCCGAAGAGACAGAGACGATGATCAATACATTTTATGATCGGTTCGAAGCGAAGATCGCCTGGGGCGCTGGCAAATACGCGTTTGAGCTATGGCTGATGACACTTCAACTGCGGAAAAACTAAGGGCCTGCTTGCACACGCCCCCGAAAGGAAAATCCGGGGTCAGCAGGTCACGTCTTTCAGATTCTGCGTATTTCTGACCCTGAGCCGGTCACGCCCCGCTTTTTTTTTGCAGCGGTGCAAACGAAGGACATCTGGTCGCAAATATCCCCTCATTGCTTCGGCAAAACAGTCACACACTGTTTTGACCGGACAAAGATGCACGGGATGAGACACGTTGAAGCCCTACGCCGTTCTGCATGAACAGGATCTATCCAAGATTGAATCACAGGCGGCCTTGATCCTGTCCGAGATCGGGGTCGAGCTGCAGAATGATGCACAAAGCCTTGAGGCAATGGCGTCAACCGGTGCGCGTATAGAGAACATGCGCGTATACCCAGACGCCGACGCCCTGCGCGATCTGATTGCCAGTGCACCGCCCTCATTCAAATGGCATGGCGCAACCGGCGCGGCTGCCGTTGACGTTGGCGGAAACCAACCCGTGATCGCGCCAACCTTTGGCCCGCCTCGTGTTCAGCTGGACGATGGTACGATACGACTTGGAACTCTCGCGGATTATCGCGCGCTGGTATTGCTGTGTGACGAATTTCGCGACATGGACAGCACGGGATTTCTGCTTTGCATCCCGCACGACGGCGTAGAAACTTCGCCGTATATTGACATGGCGCGCGCGCATCTGGATCTGTCCGACAAGCCGATGATGGGCACTGTCATTTCGGAGGAGGCACTGCGAGGTGTTGCTGCCGCGGTCGGCGTGACTGACTCGGAGTCGCCGGTTTGCCGACTTCTGCATATGGTCAATCTGACACCGCCGCTGGTCTACCAGCCCAATCCGCTTCAATGCCTGAGAGCGTCATCTCTTCTGGGACAGGCCACGGTTGTGTCTTCCTATATGATGATGGGCGCGACCGCACCGGTGAGCGTGGCGGGTGCGCTGGCTCAGGGTCTGGCGGAGATTCTCGTGGGACTGGCATTGACACAGATCTACCGGCCCGGTGCTCCGATTGTGGGGGGCTTGTTCGCCACACCTTTTTCAATGCAGTTCATGGGGCCGATCTTTGGGACACCGGAATCCTTTCTTGCGCAGGTCGCGGGGTGCCAGCTTGTACGTCGCCTTGGCATTCCGACCCGCGGCGACGGGATGCTGACGTCTTCAAAGACGAACGATGCGCAGGCGGGTTACGAAGGGTCCTTGGCGCTTGGGGCTTCTGCGCTCGCCGGCGCAGATCTGATCCTGCACAGCGCAGGATGGCTTGATTTCGGTCGGCTATACGGGATGGACAAGCTCCGCTCTGACATGGCTCTGCTTGCAGGGACGCGGGCTGCCTACGCGAACGCCCGGCCTGACACGAACGAGCGTTTGTCCTCGTCCGCACAGATCTAAAGCGACGTTCTCTATGACGTCAGGCCGCTGCCAGCCCCGTGTCGAGCGCGGCAAGAAGACGGGTCACTTCGTGCTCCGAAATCGTCAGTGGCGGAGACATCAGCAGGTTGTTCAGGCCAATCCTGACCATCACACCCGCTTCATACGCCGCAGTATGCACGCGTTTCACTGTGGCTGCATCCACGGGCGTCTTGTTCGCGTGATCGCTGACCAGTTCAACGGCGCACATCAACCCGTGACCACCTCTGACCTCGCCCACGACATCATGTTTCTCTTTCAGTTTGACCAAACCCTCGTAAAGCTGCGTTCCGCGCGCAGCCGCATTCGCTTTGGTGTCCAGACGAAGCGTTTCCGACAAACAGGCAACGACGGCCGCCGCGCCGACCGGATGGGCGGAATAGGTGTAGCCGGTGAAAAGCGCCCCTTCGGCACCGGCCGACTCGAACACCTCGGCAACACTGTCCGAAACCAGGACACCGCCAACCGGAAAATACGCGCTTGTAATCCCCTTGGCGACAGTCATCATGTCGGGCTTGACGCCCCAGTGACGGGCGCCTGTCCAGTCTCCGGTACGTCCGAAACCACAGATAACCTCGTCAGAGATCATCAGTATGCCGTACCGGTCGCATACCTCACGCATCGCTGGCATCAGTGACGGATCCGGCACGATAACACCGCCAGCGCCCAGAATGGGTTCCATGATGAAGGCTGCGATGGTGTCCGGCCCCTGAAACTCTATCTCGTCGACGGCCATGGAAACAATGCGCTCCGCCAGCTTTACCGGATCGGTTTCTCCGAACGGGTTGCGGTAGAGGTAGGGAGCGGGCAAGTGGAAACAGCCAGGCAGGAGCGGCTCGTAGCCGATGCGAAACCGGTTGTTTCCGTTGACGCTGGCACCCCCCCAATGAGTGCCGTGATACCCCTTCTTGAAGCTGAGAAACTTGGTGCGCGCATGCTCGCCACGGATCTTGTGATACTGACGCGCCATCCGCAAAGCCGTGTCGACGGCATCCGATCCGCCCGAGGTAAAGAAGATGCGCGCCATGCCATCGTCTTCAAAGAACTTCTGCACCGCGTAAGAGGCTTCGATCGCGGGGGGATTCGTGGTGCCCGCGAAAGCAGAGTAATACGGCAGCTGCCAGAGTTGATCCGCGATCGCCTGCTTCACGGCATCATTGGAGTACCCAAGATTGACACACCACAACCCGCCCACAGCGTCGATGACGCTGTGCCCGTCAATATCGGTGATCTCGACGCCATGAGCCTCTTTGATGATTGCCGGCGCGTTAGCTTGCATGTCACCCGGATGGCCCATCGGGTGCCAAAGGTGACGGGCATTCATTTCACGCAGGAAATTGTCGTCTTTCATCGGGCCACTCTCCGGTATGCTTCTGGTCAGGACAAAGACTGGCACCCGCCCACGAGCCTTGTCCAGTGCCTTGGTGCGGCGAATGCAGACTTAGTTGCTTTGCGTCCAGCGGGTCAGCGCGTCTTCGTCCTCACATCGGGACTCGACCCATGTCGTTCCAAGGCTGGTGATTTCCTTTTTCCAGAACGGAGCGCGGGACTTCAGATAGTCCATCAGAAACTCCGCTGCGGCAAAGGCATTGGCCCGATGTGGTGCCGAGGTGGCCACCATCATGATGGGCTCTTCGGGTGTCAGCCGGCCATACCGGTGCAGTACCATCACATCACCCAGGGTCCAGCGCTGTCTGGCCTGTTCCGCCGCGTCGCGCAAAGCGGATTCCGTCATTCCGGGATAGTGCTCGATTTCCATGGTTTCCAACCCACCGGTCACATCGCGTACGATCCCGGAAAACGTGACAATCGCACCGACGCCGCTCTGCCTGTTCGAGAACGCATTGAGCTCAGCTCCCGGATCGAATGTGTTTTCCTGCACTCTTATGTCCATCAGGTCAGCCGCCTGTCATCGGTGGGAAAAATGCAACCTCGCGCACTCCATCGAGCGGCGCGTCAAAATCGGTGAGCTTCTGATCAACGGCAACGCGCAAAGCGGACAGATCGGCAAAGGCTGCGGCGTATCTGTCTTCCCGTGCGGCAAGTTCAGCCACCAGTTCACGCACCGTGGCGGCTGTGCTTTCCACCTTCTCGGACGGGTGGCCAATGCGTTCCCGAACCCAGGCGAAATAAAGCACGTCCATCGCTCGATTCCTTTCGATCAATCCTTCAGATGAGGGACCGATTTGCGGAAATAGTCTATACCGGTCACCAGTGTCATGGCTGCGGCAAGCCACAAAAGCCAAAGCCCGAGATGCCCGGACACGACCATCCCTTCAAACTTCCAGCGCAGTCCGAGCGAGTCCTCTGTCCTTCCTTCAAGGATCGCTGTCACGATTGCGTCGTCCATGCCGATCGAAGACATGCCGAAGTAGTGTTCGAAAACGCCCTGCGCGAAAAGAACCGCAATGGCGATCATCTGGGTCGTTGTCTTCCATTTTGCAAGTTTGGTGACCTTGAGCGTTCCGGCCGTGTCACCAAGATACTCCCGCAAACCCGAGACAAACACCTCACGGAACAAGATCACTGTGGCCGGCAGAACAAGCCAGGGCGACATGGATGAATATCCGAGGATAACGGCGAGCGCGATCACGACCATGGCTTTGTCGGCAATCGGATCGAGCATGGTACCGAGCTTTGTCGTCTGCTTCCAGGCGCGGGCGAGATAGCCGTCAAACCAGTCGGTGATCGCAGCGCTGACAAAGAGGACCAGGGCAAACCAGTCAGCCCAGGGCCTGTTGAAGTAAAGAAACATCACCGCGACCCCAGGTGCTGCCAGAAGTCTCATAATTGTCAATATGTTGGGCAAATTCCACTGCATGATTCATTTCTACGCGCTGCATGAGTTCTTGGAAAGGCTTCTGGGCATAAACGAACAAAGCGCCGCGCGTTTCTCCGGCATTGAGGGCGGCGCTTCGCGACATACCCGGTGTGCGACGCCGTGCCCAGGCTCAGAAAAGCGGTGCAGCGCCCTGTCACACTGGCAACGTGATCGTGGTCAAATCAGTGTCGGTGCGCCATCCAGAGTCCACCTGAAGACAAGTGCCAGACAAACCGCCGAACGGGGGACTACCTGTCGTGGAAATGATCGTAGACCTTTTGCGCAAGGGCCTCCGACACCCCCTCAACCGCCTTCAGGTCGGCAAGATTGGCGCGGCTCACCGCCTTGGCAGAGCCGAAATGCGCCAGAAGCGCACGTTTGCGTGCCGCTCCGACGCCGACGATCTCATCAAGGGGAGAAGCGGTTGTCGCCTTCGCGCGCCGCGCGCGATGCGACCCGATGGCAAAGCGGTGCGCCTCGTCACGAAGACGCTGGACGAAGTAAAGCACCGGGTCGTTTCTGCGCAGGGCTTTCGGAGGATTTCCGACGCGGTGAAACTCTTCTTTGCCCAGATCCCGATCTATGCCCTTTGCCACGCCAACCATCGGAATATCGATCGCTTCAAGCTCCTGCAGGATCTTGTGCACGGCGCTGACTTGTCCTGCGCCACCGTCAATCAACAACAAATCGGGCCAGAGTCCCTTGTCGCGATCCGGATCATCCTTCAGAAGTCTTCGGATCCGACGCGATAGAACCTCTTTCATCATGCCAAGATCGTCACCCGGCGTCAGATCCTGCCCCTTGATGTTGAACTTCCGGTACTGGTTTTTCATGAACCCGTCCGGCCCTGCAACGATCATGGCCCCCACAGCATGCGCACCCTGTATGTGCGAGTTGTCGTAGACCTCGATACGCTCCGGCACCTTTGGCAGATCGAAGGCGTCGGCAAGTCCTTTCAGGAGTTTGGCCTGAGTCGCACTTTCGCTCATCTTGCGGGCAAGGCTTTCACGGGCATTTCGCAAAGCGGCCTCAACCAGCTCTGCCTTTTCGCCTCTTTGGGGAACGAGAATTTCAACCTTGCGGTTCACTTTCGAGCCAAGCGCCGCTGCCATGAGGGCGGGTTCGTCGAGCGGATGAGACAAGATCAGACGTTTCGCGGGGTCCTTGCTGTCGTAGAACTGTCCGATAAACGCTTCAAGCACTTCCGGCGCTTCGACATCAGAGCCGACACGCGGGTAGAAATCCTTGTTGCCCCAGTTCTGACCCGCGCGAATGAAAAACACCTGTACGCACGCCTGCCCGTTTTCCAGATGCAGCGCAATCAGATCAGCCTCGTCCACCGTTCGGGGATTGATGCCCTGGCTGGTCTGCACCATGCTCAATGCCTTGATCCGGTCCCGCAGCGACGCCGCACGCTCGAATTCCATCGCTTCCGAGGCGATCATCATCTCGGCGGCGAGTTGTTCCTGGACCTCGGTCGACTTGCCGGACAGAAAATCATGCGCGGCACCGACGAGTTTGCCGTAGTCCGCCTTGGTGATCTTGCTGCCGCAGGGCCCGGCGCACCGTTTCAGATGATAGTTCAGACAGGGACGATCCCCTGCTTCCACCTCACGATCCGTGCAGGATCGCAGCAGAAACACTTTCTGCAACGTGTTGAGCGTGCGGTTCACGGCCCCTGCACTGGCAAACGGGCCATAGTAGCGGCCTTTGCGCGTCTTGGCGCCGCGGTGTTTTTCCAAACGCGGAAAATCATGTTCGGTCGAAATGAAGATGTAGGGAAAGCTTTTGTCGTCACGAAGCAGCACATTGTAACGTGGTTTGAGCTGCTTGATGAGGTTCTGTTCGAGCAGCAGCGCCTCGGTCTCTGTGGCTGTGGTCAGAAACATCATCGAGGCTGTTTCAGAGATCATCCGCGCGATACGTCGCGTGTGACCCGTCGGTCGGGCATAGCTCGACACGCGGGCGCGCAGGTTCCGGGCCTTGCCGACATACAGCACCTGGCTTTTCGCTCCGAGCATCCGGTAGACCCCGGGCGAGCCGTCGAGCGACTTGAGATAGGACTGGATCACTCGGTGCCCGGTATCAGGCGCAGCGCTGTGTTCAGAGGCGGGGGGATCTTGCATTCCAAAGACGTATGATTCTGTTTCAGTGCTGCAATCTTCTTTCGGCGTCGGCAAGTCGAAACATGTCCACGAAACCTGTGGATATCAGTGATGATATCTTTTGGGCAGCCTGAAATTTCCTTTAATCTGGGGGCGTTTCGTTAAGTTGCACAAAAAATAGGCAGTTCTATAACATACTGAAAATGAAAGATAAAAAAGTTTCTCGGAGCCAAAACACTGAAAACGTTGAAGATTTTGTAACGCTTTCTTAACTTTTTCTTTAGCGGTGCAAAACTCTTCGGGATGTCAGACATCAACACCCAGAACATCCGGGGTTTTCCACGCCAGATGCTGACCGCCATCAACGCACAAAAGCTGTCCTGTGACCGCCGGTGCCTGAAGAAAATAGCCGACCGCGCCCACAATGTCGGACACGTTCGATCCCCTTTGAAGGACGGTATGTGCACGCTGGTTGCAAAACTGTTCTTCACTCTGATGAATGCTTCTGAGGGTCGGGCCGGGACCAATGCCGTTCACCCGCAACCGGGGTGCATAGAACTGCGCGGCAGTCTGAGTCAGGGTCCAGAGACCGGCCTTGGCTATCGTGTAGCTCGGGAAATCAGGTGTCATTTTGCGCACGCGCTGATCAATCATGTTGATGACGAGGCCCTGTGCCAGTGGCTCTCCATGATCATCAGCCACCGGTTCGGGGACCTGAGTGGCAAAGTCCTGCAGCAGAACCATGGGCGCGCGAAGGTTCGACTCGATATGCCGGTCCCAGCTGTCACGAGAGGCGGTCTGATACGTCTCATGTTCGAAGATCGACGCATTGTTCACCAGAACGGAAAGCGGCCGGTCGAGACCATTCACAGCCTGCGGGATGATCTCCCTGACCTGAGCCTCGTCCAGCAGATCGGCGCGGACGCTGACAGCGCGTCGTCCCATGGCGCGCAGTTCGGCGACAACACCTTCGGCTTCTTCCTCGGAAGCGGCATAGTGCACCGCTACATCAAAACCGCAGCGACCCAGAAAGAGCGCGATCTCGCGTCCCACGCGTTTCCCTGCCCCGGTGACCAGCGCAGCCCCGCTTGGTGTGATCTGCATGTGACGTGTTCCGATCAGTTCAGCACGATCAGGATATAGACGATGTAAAGGACTGTCAGCCCGATACCCCAGTAACGGTTGATGTCTTTCCCGAGAAAAACGAAGGGCACCAGCAGCAGCGAGGCCGCCAGCATGACCCACAGGTCAAACTTCAGAAAGCCCGGATCCACCGGGATCGGGCCGACAAGACTGGCAATGCCAATGATTGCCAGAAGATTGAACATGTTGGACCCGATGACGTTGCCAAGCGCGACATCCGCCTGTCTGCGCAGCGCAGCCATTGTGGTCGTGGCAAGTTCCGGCAAAGACGTTCCCAGCGCGACCAGCGTCAGACCGATCACCGCGTCACTGACCCCATAGCGCCTTGCGATGATTGATGCGTTGTCGACCAGCAGATCGGCGCCCAGTGGCAGACCCACAAGCCCGAGAACAAGAAAAATGCCGATCTGCCAGGCCGGCATGTCCGGGTCGGCACCTTCCACGTCTTCGTCGCTGTCCACGGGATCACACGGAGTCACCGCACCGTTGATGGCGCGGTGCGCGCGCGCCACGCGGAACGCATCGGCCAGAACAAAAACCAAAAATGCCAAAAGGACAGAACCGGCCAACGCGTCAAACCGGCCACGAAATGCCAGCGCGATGAACAAGACGGACGCGGTGATCATCATCGCGTATGTCCTGCGCGTGTTGCAAACCGACGTGTGCAGCGTGGCCAGGATGGCGGGAAAGCCGAGCACAAGAAGAATATTGGCCGTGTTCGATCCAACCACGTTGCCCATTGCAAGCGTCGGATGGCCCTCCAGAACGGCGCTGATTGCAATCAGTAGTTCGGGTGCGGACGTGCCGAAGGCCACGATCGTCAGACTGACGATGAGCGCGGGCACCCCAACACGCAGGCTGAGATTGACTGCACCCTTTACCAGCGCGTCCCCGGCAAGAAGCAGGATCAAAAGCCCCAGCCCCGACAGCAGCCAGGGCATCATGAGCGGCGGTCCTTGCCACAGGAACAAGGCGACTTCCCGATGCGAAACCGCCCGCATGCGCGGCACCGCGCCGGGTTAAGCCGTGTAATGCGGGGAAATCGCAACCGCCCGAACATAGCCAGTATCGCCATGAAAACCAGAAACAATATGGCAATCTTGGACAGCATGTCAGAGGCCAAACCGGGCGAAGGCAGCGCGTTCTTCAATCAGATCGAACGCATCACTGGCAAAAGCCGCTCCCAGTCGCGGGAGCAACCCGCGCTTGCGGCCGAACCACGCAAAGCGAACCTTGTCGCCATACAGCGTCTTGAGCTTGGGAACGAGATGCCCAACGCCATCAACAAGTCCAAGTTCTACACCTTGTTCACCGCGCCAGAACTCTCCTGTGAAGAGATCGGTTTCGGTTGCCAGCTTGTCGCCGCGGCGCGCCCTTACATAAGAAATAAAGGATCCGTGCATGCCGTCGAGAATGGTCTTGAGCCGCGCGACCTCTTCCTTCTTTTCAGGCTTGAAGGGATCGAGCGTGCTCTTTGACTTGCCGGCCGTGTACACCCTGCGTTCGAATCCATTGCGCTCGAGAAAGACATGACCGCCGAATCCGGACGAGATCACACCGATCGACCCCACGATAGAGTTTTCATCAACCCAGATATTGTCCGCCGCGACAGCCAGCCAGTAGCCGCCGGATGCGGCAACATCCTCTACAAACGCGTGAACCGGGATTTTCTTTTCTTCCGCCAGCCGCCGAATGCGTGCCGCGATCAAGGAAGACTGCACCGGCGAGCCGCCCGGAGAGTTGATGACCAGTGCAACAGCACGAGGCTTGCCCTTGCGAAACGCCTTCTCGATCACCGGCCCCATAACGGTGTCATTCAACGCCATACGCCCGGTCGCTCCGATCGCGCCTGACAAGCGGATGATCGAAACCACGGGATCGGAATTGAGGAAGGGCAGTCTGACGTTCATGGCGTGGGATGTAGAATGCGCGGGATGCACAAACAAGGTGAACAACCCTGCACAGGACGCAGGGTTGCAAAAAAACCGATGCGGAAAAGAGGGTCGCCTAGCTTCGAATACGGTAACCCGTTCGGAAAATCAGCCAGATCAGGACAAGGCAAACCGTTGTAAAAGCAAGTATTGCAAGAAGCGACAAGCCGATACTGACATCTGCCTGGCCATAGAAAGACCATCGGAACCCCGAGATCAGATAAACCACGGGATTGAACAAGGTCACAGTCTGCCAGAACGGCGGCAGCATGGCGATCGAATAGAACGCCCCCCCAAGAAAGACCAACGGGGTCACAATAAGCAGCGGCACCAGCTGAAGCTGCTCGAAATTCTGGGCCCAGATGCCAATGATGAACCCGAAAAGCGAAAAACTGATGCAGGTCATCACCAGAAAACAAACCATGGCGATCGGGTGCTGAACCTGAAGATCCACAAAGAACGCCGAGGTCGCCAGGATGACGCTCCCGATAAACAGAGCCTTGGTTGCCGCCGCGCCAACATAGCCGACAACCACCTCCAAAAACGTGACCGGCGCTGAAAGCAGCTCGTAGATCGTACCGATGAACTTGGGAAAATAGATACCGAACGAGGCCGCCGCGATTGCCTGGGTCATGACAGACAACATGATCAGACCCGGCACGATGAACGCGCCGTAGCTGACACCATCGATATTCTCGAAGCGTGATCCGATCGCGGCCCCGAAGACGACAAAGTAAAGCGACGTCGACAGGACCGGCGAGACGAAACTCTGCAGAAGCGTGCGAAAAAAGCGCGCCATCTCGAATGCGAAAATCGCGCGAATGGCAAGAACGTTCACGCGGCGTCCTCCTCGGTGGTATCTTTGTTGACCAGATCCACAAAGATTTCTTCCAGACTGGATTGGCGCGTCTGAATATCTGACAGCGCAAGGCCGGCGTCTGAAAGCGCCTGAAGCAGCCTGGTGATCCCGGTGCGTTCCGCACTCTTGTCATAGGTGTAGGTCAGGCAGTGCCCGTCTTCGGCACGTTCCAGTCCGTATTCGCGCAAACCGTCGGGCACCGCCTCTATTGGCTCGACCAACTCGATTCGCAGGGTTTTTCGGCCCATCCGGCGCATCAGCTGCGCCTTTTCTTCCACCAGAAGTATTTCGCCATGGTTGATGACGGCAATACGATCGGCGATGGCTTCGGCTTCTTCAATGTAGTGGGTTGTCAGAATGATGGTCACGCCGTCTTCGCGCAGATCCTCGACAATGCCCCACATGTCCCTGCGCAACTCGACATCGACACCGGCGGTGGGTTCGTCCAGGAAAAGAACGCGCGGTTCGTGGCACAACGCCTTTGCGATCAAAACCCGGCGTTTCATGCCACCGGACAATTCCATTATCCGAGAGTTGCGCTTGTCCCAGAGCGAGAGCCGTCTGAGAAGGTGTTCGAGAAGCGCCTCATCACGCCGTTTACCAAAAAGACCGCGCGAAAACCGGACCGTGTTGATCACCTTTTCAAAGGGTTCGATCGCAACCTCCTGGGGCACGAGGCCAATCATCGAACGGGCGGACCGAAATTCTGACTGTATGTCGAACCCGCCAACGCGAGCCATCCCGCCTGTGGGCGTTGTAATGCCACAGAGCGCTGAAATCAAAGTGGTTTTCCCAGCTCCATTGGGGCCAAGAAGAGCAAGGATTTCACCCTGTTCAATTGTCAGATCAACGCCCCGCAGGGCCTGAAAGCCGTCGGCGTACGTCTTTTCCAGTCTGCGCACCTCGACTATCGGGGACATCTTCGCTGCCTTTCGCTCGTCCGTCTCACACTAAAGCGTTTCGCGGGAAACCTGAATCACGGATTTTGGCAAAGCCCCGCGGTGCGCTCGGATCGTGTGCATGTCTGGCCTGACGTGGTGTTTCAAGTTCAACGCGAAATACAATAGATCGCCCAATGGAACCGGCAATTGCGCGGCACCACACAGTGGCATGTGCACCGGGCTGGGCAGTTGCCGACATTTTCCTGCAACCATGTCGCAGACGTAGATGGCTCAGGCGCGCAGTTGCTGCTAGGGCAATGCGAAAAGGAGATCTCATGAGCGCGCACAGTCAGACGGCATCCTCTCTGGGAGGAATCGCGTTCATGTGTGTGGGCATTCTTGCGATCTCGTTCAACGACATGATGTTCAAGTTCCTGTCGGGCGAATACGCGCTGCATCAACTGGTCTTTATCAGATCGGTCATTGCGATAGCCTTCAGTTTCGGGCTGCTCAAGCTGGAAGGCGGCGTGCATCTGTTGAAAACACGACGTCCAGGACTGCATGGGCTGAGATGTTTGCTGATCGTTCTGGCCAACATGACATTCTACGCAACGCTTGCAACCTTGCCGCTTGGGGAAGCGACGGCAATTTTCTTTCTTGCACCCCTGATCATCACTCTTCTGGCCGTGCCCATCCTCGGTGAAAAAGTCGGCCCAATGCGGATTGGCGCCGTGTGTGTGGGGTTCATCGGCGTTCTTGTCATTACCCGGCCGTGGGCGGATGCCGGTGCGCGCGACGCCCCTTTGTGGGTGTATTTCCTGCCCGTGGTGGCGGCGACATTCTACGCCTTGTTCCAGATCTTGACCCGAAAACTTGGGGGAACGACGCGCGCATCCGTTCTGGCCGTTTACACGCAATTTGGTTTCATCGTGGTATCTTCCGGCTTTTTTCTGGTGGCCGGAGACGGGAGTTTTGCGGTCGGACAAACGAACGACAGTCTGGTTTTTCTGCTGCGCGCCTGGACCTGGCCTGACGGGAACGATCTGCCCTTGCTTCTTGGTCTCGGGCTGTGCACCGCGGTTGTCGGCTACACTCTGTCACAAGCCTATCGCCTGACAGACGCCGCGGTGGTGGCGCCGTTTGAATACATCGGTTTGCCTCTGGCAATTCTCTGGGGATGGTTCATGTTCGCCGAGTTGCCCGACGTGGAAGCGTCGATCGGCATTATGCTCATTCTAGGTTCCGGCATCTTTGTCATTGTGCGCGAACACAGGATGCAGCGCCGACTGGTGCGCGGTCATCGCATGACCGGTCGCTAGAGCATGCTCGAAGGCCTGAGAATCATAGAGTTCGAAGGGTTGGGACCCGCCCCTTTTGCGGGCATGATGCTGGCCGATCTTGGCGCTGATGTGGTCGTGGTGCACAAGCCCGGTCCGCCCAATCCAATGTTTGGTGAAAAGAACCCGCTTGATCGCGGCAAACGGTCCATCGCACTCGATCTCAAGACGGCCGGGGATCTTTCGATTGCCCGCGCACTGGTCGCAGGCGCGGATGCCTTGATCGAAGGGTTTCGCCCCGGCGTGATGGAACGTCTGGGTCTTGGCCCGGCAGAGGTGCATGTATCTCATCCAAAGCTCGTCTATGGACGCATGACGGGCTGGGGTCAGGACGGGCCACGTGCGCACACGGCCGGTCATGATCTGAATTACATCGCGACATCCGGCGCGCTCTGGTACGCCTCGCCTCCGGGAGCGTCACCGCTCACCCCCGCGACACTGGTCGGAGATATTGGCGGCGGCGCTCTCTATCTTGTGGCGGGTGTTCTGGCGGGCATGTTGCGTGTCGCACGGGGCGAACGCGGCACCGTTGTCGATGCGGCCATTGTGGATGGATCTGCTCATATGATGGCGCTTCTGATGGCGTTTGGAGCGTCGGGAAATCTGCACAGTGATCGTGGGCAAAGCCTGCTGGATGCACCGCCCTGGGGCAGATGCTACGCCTGTTCGGACGCACGATTCGTTTCGGTGCAATGCCTGGAGCCGAAGTTCTACGCACTGTTTTTGGACAGGATCGGTCTGGCAGACGATCGGGATTTTCAAGCCCAGTATGATCGCGCACAATGGCCGGCTCAGATACGGAAACTGACGCAGCTTTTCGCCTCGCAGGACTCCGACACCTGGGAAGAGCGATTTTCTGGCAGCGACGCCTGTGTCGCGCGTGTGCTGTCGCCGGAAGAGTCGGCGCAAGAGCCGCATATGGCGCAACGCGGATCATGGTCACGTCTGGGCGACGCACCGTTCCCTGCACCGGCACCACGCTTCGATGGCAACGTTGCGGTGGCCGGACCCATACCGACGCGCGACGGGGACCGCACTGCGATTCTTGAAGACCTGCACGCAAAACGCCTGATCTAACCGAGACCGGACGCCTCGTGCCATTGCTCGCGCAGCCGGGCCACGTCTTCCTGGAATGACCGGCCCGTATGATCACAGTCTTCGATGCGGTCCAGACGAAAATTCCGGATCGCGCCGCGCCATTCGCACCAGGCCACCAGCACAATGACCTCGATGTAATAGATCAGAGCAATCGGTTTGATTGCGCGCTCTGTTACACGCCCCTCGCCATTGCGGTACCGGATCTTCAGCTCCATCGCTACGCGGATGAAGCGGCGCGCGTCTTCGGGTGAAACCGGACCATGAGCGATGACATGCCAGCCAGACGAATGCAACGGAGCCGCCGGAACGGCACCATTCACGGCGCTGGATATCTTCTCGCCGGCCCGTCTCGCCGCACGCTCAAGACCGGAGTCACCGGTGCGCACCAGAAGCGAAAGGCCGACATTCAATGCCTCCAGTTCCTCTGCGTTGAACATCAGCGGCGGAAGGTCGAACCCCGCACGCATGATGTACCCCAACCCTGCCTCTCCTTCGACGGGAACGCGCATGGCCTGCAACGCCGCCATATCGCGGTAGATGGTGCGTTGCGTGACCTCCAGTTCGCGCGCGAGCGTCGCAGCTGTAACCGGGTTTGGCGCTGAACGCAGAATCTGAATGATGTCGAACAGACGGGTCGAGCGGGTCATGGTCAATGGCTGTCGTCACTACTGACACGATGCTGTCAGCATGCCTCTGATAGCTGTCCCGGAACGCAATATCAAAGGGGCGTGGAAATGTTGGAAGACTACATGTCGTCATCCGGTCGGTTTGAGCCGGTCTGGACGTTGGAGATTCAGACACGTCCCGAAGACGCCGATCGCATCCTGGATGACGTGGCGAAAGTGCACCCGCTCAGCTACGGACGATATGACCGCAACGCGTCGATTTCCGCGCCGGGGCGCGAAACCGCGACACCGCAGGCTCACTCGACGACGGCAGCCCACAATCCCCGGTATCAGGCTGGCACGCCCCAAGTCTATCCCATGGTGGAACTCAAATTCTCGATCGAGCGTGACCCGGCGATCCTTGGTCTGGTGATGGAGGCGGTGCTCCATGCGCATCACTACGAAGAACCGGTAATCTTTCTGCGCGAGGATTGGGTGAGCCGGGCGAACTATGATCCCCAAAGTGACAATCCGAACCGTTGGTGGAACGACGGCAGGGGATTGCCTGACAGGCTGTAAACAAAAGCGGAGGACACCTATGATCAAATACTACTATCCTGATGGAACCCACTGTTTTCGCGCGCTTCACACGACGCATGCGGTCTATTACTCACAAGACGGACGGATGATCGCGCGCGCGATGCGTCCTGACAACAGCGAGCTCTACGAATTCGAAATCACGGGATTCGAACTGGTCGCGCCAGGCGTGACTCACAGCTGACAACGGACATGCTTATCGGGCTGGAAAACCCGCCCGACACGCCGTAGGTTGTGGGTTCGCAAGTCGACGGGGTGCCGTGATGGCCAAAGCAAAGGACAATCCCAACTACAAGATTGTCGCCGAAAACCGGCGCGCGCGCTACGATTACGCAATCGAAGCCGATCTCGAATGTGGCCTCATGCTGGAGGGATCCGAGGTCAAGTCGCTTCGGCAAAACAGTGCGAACATTGCAGAAAGTTACGCGGCGGTGGAAAACGGCGAGCTTTGGCTCGTCAATTCCTACATTGCGCCCTACGAGCAAGCCAAAACGTTCGGGCACGAAGAACGCCGTCGCCGCAAGCTGCTCGTGTCGCGCAAGGAACTTGCGCGGCTCTGGAATGAAACACAGCGCAAGGGCATGACGCTTGTGCCGCTTGTGCTCTATTTCAACCATCGTGGCATGGCGAAGCTGAAGATTGGCATCGCAAAGGGCAAGAAGACAATGGACAAACGGGCGACCGAAGCCAAGCGAGACTGGTCGCGTCAGAAGCAGCGCCTGCTGCGACATGGCAGCTGACGCAAGAATGGACTGGTTGGTTAGCCTGACCTGCGGCGCACTGGGAGCCCTTGCCTCAGCCGAGGCGCTGCCGCGTTCGAGATATCGGCTGCCGGTGACGGTTGGTTTGGGCCTTCTGGGCGGCGGGTTTTGCGCTTTGGGTCTTTCCGAACTCGGACAGGGGCTGACGCACGCGCCGTCAGGTGATGGTTCGCTTGATCCAGCGGCGCTTGTGGTTCAGGCGGTGGCGACCGCCGGTGCCGGGGCTGTCATTGTGTTCGCTCTGGCCAAGTTGCGCCAGATGATACGGCGCTAGCGCGTTCTTGCCCTTGTCCGCGTCCCGCTGTAGCACGGTCGCGATTGAGTGGGGGCAAACATGACCGAGGATGATCCGAAAACCCTTGTGTCGACAGCATGGCTGGCCGAGCATCTGAATGATCCGGACATGCGCCTTCTCGACGCGTCATGGTACCTGCCCGGCGAAGACGGCGACGCCAGGGCAGAGTATGAGTCGGGTCACATTCCCGGTGCGCGTTTTTTCGACATTGACGAGATTTCGGACGCCCGGTCCGATCTGCCGCATATGGCGCCACCTGTAGAAAAATTCATGTCGCGGATGCGTGCAATGGGTGTGGGTGACGGGCACCAGGTGGTCATCTACGATGGTCAGGGATTGTTCTCCGCTGCGCGGGTCTGGTGGCTGTTTCGACTTATGGGGCAGAGCAATGTCGCGGTTCTGGATGGTGGCTTGCCCAAGTGGCGCGCGGAAGGGCGGCCGCTGGAGGACTTGCCGCCCATCATTCGCGATCGTCACATGACCGTTCGAAGAGAAGCGCACCGTGTAAAGGATGTCACGCAGGTCGCGGCTGCGTCAAAACTGGGCGATCAGGAAATCATCGACGCGCGTGCCCCCGGCCGGTTCCGGGGCACGGCGCCCGAGCCGCGCCCGGGCATGCGATCCGGTCACATTCCCGGAGCGAAGAACGTGTTCTACAAGTCTCTGCTCAACACCGACGGCACGCTGAAACAGCCCGTGGAATTGCGCGCGGTTTTTGAGTCCGCTGGCGTCGATTTGTCAAAACCTGCGATCACCAGTTGCGGCTCGGGGGTGACAGCCGCGATTGTCAGCCTAGCGCTGGAGCGGATCGGCAAGCGCGATCATGCCCTCTACGACGGGTCCTGGTCGGAATGGGGGGCGTCCACCACTCTTCCCATCAGCAACGGAGAAACGTGATGTTCGAACAGCTCAAGGACCAGCCGGCTGACAAGATCCTTGCCCTGATGCAGGCTTTTCGCGAAGACAAGCGCGCGGACAAGATCGACCTTGGTGTCGGGGTGTATCGCAACGCCGAGGGCCAGACTCCGATCATGCGGGCTGTCAAAGCGGCTGAACGGCGGTGGTGGGACGAAGAGGATACAAAGGCGTACACCGGTCTTGCCGGCGATCCGGGTTTTTCAGATGCAATGATCAGGCTCATCCTCGGACCGGACAGGGATCACGGCACTGTTGCCGCCGTGGCAACGCCGGGCGGTACCGGTGCAGTGCGGCAGGGATTCGATCTTGTGCGTCTCGCCAACCCCCGCGTACGCGTCTTCGTTTCCGACCCGACGTGGCCAAATCACCTCAGCATTCTCAAGCACATGCAGATCGAAATGGTGCCGTATCGCTATTTTGACGAGAATACCGGAGGTGTCGATTTTGATGGTATGCAGAGCGATCTGGCCAAAGCCGGAACGGGCGACGTTGTTCTGTTACACGGGTGTTGTCACAATCCCACCGGAGCAAACCTCAAAAGCACGGAATGGGAAGAGGTGATCGCGCTGCTGAACAAAACCGGCGCGACCCCGATGATTGATCTGGCTTATCAGGGATTTGGGGACGGGCTGGAGGCCGATGCGGCAGCGACCCGCTCGGTTGCAGAACGCTGTCCCGAAACCATCATTGCCGCATCGTGTTCGAAAAACTTTGGTATCTACAGCGAACGCACAGGGCTCTTGCTGGTGACCAGTCACGACAAGAACAAGCGTGCTACGACACAAGGCAGTCTGGCGTTTCTCAACAGGCAGAACTATTCGTTTCCACCCGACCATGGGGCAAGACTGGTGACGCTTGTTCTGAACGATCCCGAGCTTCGCGCGGACTGGGAGGCCGAACTTGAAGACGTGCGCTCGGGCATGTTGAATCTGCGCTCCGGACTGGCCGCAGAGTTGCGCAAGCATTCCGGATCCGATCGCTTTGGATTTATCGGGCAGCATCGCGGCATGTTCTCCCGACTGGGGCTGGCCCCCGATCAGATCGAGCGGCTGCGAAAGGAACATGCGATTTATATGGTGGGCGACAGCCGGATCAACATCGCCGGCCTCAACGAGTCAACCGTCCCGGTTCTTGCGAAAGCGATTATCGAGGTTGGCGGATAGATCAGGATCTGAAGGTCAGACCCTCTTTCTGTATCGCGCGAGAAACATCAGCACGGCGCCCTCCGCCACGCGGGCAATTTCGGCGTCTGTGAACTGCTTTTGGACACCACACAGGGCACGCACGAAAAGCTCGCTCTTGCAAAGCTCGGTGAACTGACCAGTCGCCAGGTTCATGTCGCTGATGACCAGATCGCCTTTCTCCACGAACGGGGCAAGGACGGCGCTCAGACGCTGACGTGCAAGCATAGGACCGGATTGATAGAAAGACTGGCCCAATTCCGGAAATCTGTCCGCTTCTGCAACGCAGATGCGATAAACCTGCTTACCGAAGTCCGAGAGATAGAACCGCACAAGGATATGCGCGGCCTCGTGCAGAACATTTTCGATCGTCTCATGCACGCCGATCAGCGCAATCGCTTCTTCAGCCTGACGGTTGCATTCGATCCGGGCGACCTCGGAAAAAAGAAGTCTCTTGTCCGGAAAGTAGCTGTACAGCGTAGCTTTCGAGACACCCGCAGCGCGGGCAATATCATCGACACTTGCCCCTTCGAACCCATCTCGCATGAAGATTTCGCGGGCGCCGTCGACCACCTGATCATACTTACGGCCTCTTTTGATTTCGGCGGCAAAAGCCGTCATGGCCAACTCCGATCCAGATCGTGCGCAACTCGTCGTCGAGGTTACAGGACCGGCGCGGGCTTTCGCAAGTCCGGGCGCCGTGTTATCCGAAACGCCGCGTGAATCTGCTTGTATTCTGCATGCGGCCTTGTTGTTCATGCGCGATTGACGCGCATACGCGACATGCTAGACGAGACGAATGTTCCACGTCTTTCTTCAGACCGTGCCCTTCTTTCTGATCATCGGACTGGGCTATGGCGCAGGGCGACGCGGGTTTTTCAATGCGGAAGCCACTGCATATCTAACGAAATTTGTATTCTATTTCGCGTTGTCGGCAATGCTGTTCCGGTTTTCCGCGAACCTCTCTTTGGGAGAGATCTTTGACTGGCGCTTTGTCGCGGCTTATCTGTCGGCAACACTGTTTCTCTACACTCTGGTAAGCCTTGTCGCGTTTCTGCGCGGGTTGAAGGCAGAGGAGGCTGCATTCGAAGCACAGTGCGGTGTCATCGGGAATGTGGGGTTTCTTGGCGTTCCGATGCTGACACTTCTGATGGGTGAGGCCGCAATCGGTCCGGTCATGCTGGTGCTTGCTGTGGATCTTCTGGTGTTCGGCTCTTTGATCGTGGTCATCGTGACAGGCACGCGCGAAGGGCGGATGAGTCTTGGCATTTTCCGCACCGTTGGGCTCGGACTTGTCAGAAACCCAATGATTGTGTCTATTTTTCTGGGACTTGCCTGGTCAGCCAGTGGAATGCCGATACCGGATGTCATGAACGATTTTCTGGCGATTCTCGGTGGTGCGGCGACCCCCGGCGCTTTGTTCGCCGTCGGCGCCTCGCTGGCCACGAAATCCGCCGACCGACCGATCGTCGCAGGGTGGCTTTCGTTGTCCAAACTGGTGCTGCATCCCGCCGTTGTGGCAGTGTCCGCGGTTGTACTTTTTCAGGTTGAACCATACACCGCTGCAGTGATGATCGCGGCAGCCGCGTTGCCGGTCGCGGGCAATGTTTACATTCTGGCCGAACACTACGGGGTCGCACCTCATCGTGTTTCATCGGCAATCCTGATCTCGACCGCGGCAGCGGTCCTTACGGTTTCGCTTGTGATCGGCTGGGCGAACGGGCTTTACCAGTAAGCAGTCACGACAACAAAGGAGAGCGGGTATGGAGACGATTTCAGAGAACACCTGTTTCGGCGGAGTTCAGGGCGTTTACAGCCACAGCTCCGACTCGTGCGGATGTGATATGACCTTCGGTTTGTTTCTGCCCGAAGAGGCGCAGAGCGGGCCGGTCCCGGTGATATGGTATCTGTCTGGACTGACCTGCACGCATGAAAACGCGATGGTCAAGGCGGGGGCGCAACAGTGGGCGGCGGAGTTCGGGCTTGCTGTGGTCTTTCCGGACACCTCTCCTCGCGGCCCGGATGTTGCGGATGACGACGCATTCGATTTGGGCCAGGGCGCGGGATTTTACGTAAATGCAACGCAATCTCCATGGTCAGAGCACTTCCAGATGTGGGACTATGTCAGCCGGGAACTGCCGGCGCTACTCGGATCGAACTTCCAGATCGATGCAGAACGCCAGGGGATAACCGGGCATTCCATGGGGGGCCACGGTGCCCTTACTCTGGCCATGACCTTGCCGGAGACTTTCGTTTCGGTTTCGGCCTTCGCGCCGATCAGCAACCCGACGCAGAGTGATTGGGGACGCAAGCAATTCACGGCTTATCTGGGACAGAATCAGGAAACCTGGGCACAACATGACGCGACCCTTTTGATGCAGGACCGTGGATTTGACGGACCGGTGCTGATCGACACAGGCACAAAGGATCAGTTCCTCGATTTACTGATGCCCGAGAGCTTTGCCGCGGCTTGCGCGGCGCGGCGACAGCGATCCATCCTGCGACTTCAGCCTGGCTACGATCACAGCTACTTTTTTGTCGCGAGCTTTATAGAAGATCACATGACCTTTCACGCCGAAGCACTTTTGACCTGAGCGTCGGACGTGGCAATCTTTGTCGACGCCGACGCCTGCCCTGTCAGAGGAGAGGTCGAGCGCGTGGCAACACGGCACAAGGCACGCGTGTTTGTTGTATCAAATGGCGGCATCCGCCCGTCACAAACGCCAATGGTCGAGACTGTGATTGTATCAGATGGACCCGATGTGGCGGATGATTGGATTGCCGGTCGCGCCGGATCAGGTGACACCGTCGTCACGGCAGACATACCGTTGGCCGCGCGCGTGGTGGCGTCCGGCGCGCTTGCAATCAAACCTGACGGAGAGATTCTTGACGCCCGCACGATCGGTGGTGCAGTGGCTGTGCGGGATTTGATGACGGATCTGCGCGCCGCTGACCCCTTTCGACAAGGCGGCAGCAAACCGTTCACCAAGGCTGACAGGTCTCGCTTTCTGAACGCCTTGGAAACCTGCATGCGGCGCACCGCTGACCGCCAGAGCTAATATTTGACCCGGCACGGAACGCCCCGCATGCTGTGTCCGACACCAGAGGACCGCCATGACATTTGCCCTGATTCCCTTTGAGGACGGTGAGAAACATCTGCACTGGATGGGTCTGTGCGCCGCATTCGAAACGGGCCTCTCTCTCGCGCGGGCCGACATCAGCGACACCTTTCTCTATCGTGAAAAAGATACCTTGCTGAGCCGCGCCGCCTGGATCGACGGCATGGGGCTGGCCGTAAAATCAGCAACTGTGTTTCCCGGAAATCCCAGTCACGGCAAACCGATGATCAATGGCGCGGTATGTGTCTTTTCGGACGGCGACGGTCGTCTTGAGGCCGTGATTGATTTCCACCTCGTCACCAAGTGGAAGACAGCTGGCGACAGTCTGTTCGCGGCGACACGGCTGGCAAGACCGGACAGCCGTGAGGTGCTGATTGTCGGCGCCGGCACAGTGGGCCGGGCGCTGTTTTCGGCCTACAGTACCGCGTTTCCGAACGCGAGGTTCAGGATCTGGAACCGCACATTGGAGAACGCGGAAAAAATGGCAGTGGACTGCGATGGTCTTGAGGTCGCCGAAGACCTGGAGGCGGCCGTGCAGAATGCCGATATCGTAACCTCAGCGACAATGTCATCAGAGCCGGTTCTCAAAGGCGCGTGGCTTCAGCCCGGGCAGCACATCGACCTGATCGGGGCGTATCGACCCGACATGCGGGAAGTCGACGACGCTGCGCTTCTGCGCGCAAGCGTGTTTGTGGACAGTTACGACACGACGCTGGGGCACATCGGAGAGCTGAAGATCCCGCTCGAGAACGGTGTCATCACGCGGGATCACATCCGCGCCGACTACTATGACGCTGGCGCGTTTCGCCGTACGTCACCGGATGAGATAACACTGTTCAAGAACGGCGGTGGTGCGCATCTCGACCTTATGACAAGCCGGTACATTCTGGACGCATGGCAAGCAGCGCAAGTCTGATCGGTCTGGGCGGCGCGCTCGCTGCGCTGGCGGCCTGCCCTTTTGGTCTGGAGTTTTTGCGCCCGGCGCGGCCGATGCGCCTCAACGCCTCGGATCCGGGCCAATTTGCCGACCTTGATTGCGGGCGGACCTATTATCGCTGGCGTGGCCCGGAAGACGGTCCGGTCGCGGTCTGCATTCACGGTCTGACAACACCAAGTTATGTCTGGGATCCGATCGCGGAGTGGATGGCTGAACGCGGATTCCGCGTTTTGACCTACGACCTTTACGGGCGCGGACTGACAGATCCGTTTCGCGGGCCTCAGACACGTGCAACATTCTGCGCACAGCTTGAGCAACTTCTTGCCAGTCTGGGCGTCTCGTCAAAGTTTGTGCTGTTCGGCTATTCAATGGGTGGTGGGATCGCGGCCGCCTATGCCGCGCGGCATCCGAAGCGGCTGACCGGTCTTTGCCTGATCGCGCCGGTCGGGTTTGGCCACAATCTTGGTTGGCTTTCCCGGTTTGCGACGTGTTCAGGATGGGTTGGTCACTGGGCGATGGTGGCTTTCTTTCCGGGGCAACTGCGCCGCGCGACGGACGCAGATCGCGCTCTACCCTGTCCGATACCAAACATGGTGGACCGGCAGATTGATGAGGCGCGCTGGCGCGGATTCGCCCCTACAATCCTTGGTTCGCTGAAAGGTCTGCTCAGCGAGGATTTCGAACCGGATCATCGCGCCATTGCGACAGCAGGCGTACCTTGTCTGACGTTCTGGGGCGCAGCAGACACAGTGATTCCGTTAAGCGGACAGCAAGCGCTGGCGCTATGGAACCCGGCCGCGAGACAGGTCGTTCTCGCCGGGGTGCCCCATTCGATGGCATATACGCAGTCCGACAGGATCACGCGTCTTTTGGTGCCCTGGCTGACACCTGCCCTCACGTCGTTGCCTTGCAACTGAGTTCGCGCTCCTGAATCGGCAGATGCACGACCGCCGAAAAAGCGCCCACACCGACACCGACCCACCAGACAAGATCATAGTTGCCGAATGCGTCATACATGCGTCCGCCAAGCCATATGCCGACAAAGCTGCCCAGCTGGTGACTCAGGAACACGATACCATAAAGAGTGCCCATGTAGCGCAGCCCGTATATGTAGGCGATCAACCCGCTCGTCAGCGGGATGGTCGCCAGCCAGAGCGCGCCCATACCCACAGAAAACAGCAGAACGGACAGGGGTGTGATCGGGTAGAGAAAGAACAGCGCCGCGACCAGCGTGCGTGCGGTGTAGATCCCGGCCAGCAGATACTTTTTCGAATAGCGCGCGCCCAGCCAGCCCGCGGCAAGCGTGCCTGCAATATTGGCAAGTCCGATCAGAGAAATGGCCGTTGCGCCCAGAGCCGTCGTCGTGGTGACACCCAGATTGTGCAGCAGACTGCCCGCCGCGATCGGACCGCAATATTCGGTGATCAACGCCGGGAAGTGCGCGGTGATAAACCCCAACTGATAGCCGCAACTGAAAAACCCCATGAAAATCAACGCATAACTTGGATCGCGAAAAGCTCGGGCAAGAATTTCGCTCAACGTGTCCTCAACCGCATTTCGATTGATAAGCGCGTCGCCGCGCATCATCGGCAACAGGCAGATCACAGCCAGAATGCAACCGGCGAAAATCAGAAAAACCGACTGCCAGGTCATGAGGCTGAGCAGAACCTCCGCAACCGGAGGGCCAACAACCTGACCCGCGGATCCGGCTGCTGTCGCAATGGCAAGGCTCATGGACCGGTTTTCGTTGCTGCTGGCGCGCCCGATCACCGCCAGGATGACGCCAAAACCGGTTCCGGCAATGCCGAACCCTACGAATACTTCGTAGATGTGATGTGCTTGCGGAGATGTCGCAAAGGAAGACAGAACAAGTCCCCCGGCATACAGTATCGCCCCAAGCAAAATCGCAAAGCGCTCGCCCAGGCGTTCTGCAATCGCTCCGAAAATAGGCTGGCCTATCCCCCAGGCAAGGTTCTGGATCGCGATGGCCATACTGAACTCGATACGCAACCAACCGAACTCTTCGGCAATGGGTATCTGAAACAGCCCGAACGCCGACCGAATAGAGAACGACACCAGCAGGATAAGACAGCCTGCGATGAGAACCGGTGTGAACAAAGGAGGTGACGCGCGTTCCATCAGCAGGACGAACCGTGCCGGCGGAACACTCAGGCGTCAATTCAGGATTTGCGAATGTTTGCATCTCGAACTGTGATGTCTAGGCGCGGTGCCGCGCATTCGGTATCAGGCTGGTATGCAAACGATCTACGAGCGATACGACGCCCTTGTGGAAGAGAACGAGTTGACGCGCGACCCCGCTCAAGAAGCCGTTTTGCCAGAGCTGGAGCGCATTCGCCTGGAGGTGTCGCAACCGGTCAAGCGCGGCTGGTTCGGAAAGGCACCCGAAGCGCCAAAAGGTCTTTATCTCTGGGGCGGTGTGGGCCGCGGAAAATCCATGTTGATGGATTTGTTTGTCGAGACTCTGGATGCAACATGCAGACGGGTGCATTTTCACGCGTTCATGCAGGAGATTCACGCCGGGCTTCACACCGCGAGATCCGAAGGGGCGCAGGACGCAGTGTCGCCTGTCGCCAAGACTGTAACGGACAATCTGCGCTGTCTCGCGCTGGACGAGATGCAGATCACCGACATCACCGACGCCATGATCGTCGGACGACTGTTTCAAGCGTTTTTTGCCGCCGGCGTCACCGTGGTGACCACGTCGAACCGAGTGCCGTCCGACCTCTACAAGGATGGCTTGAACAGGCAGCTATTTCTACCGTTCATCGACCTTATCCAGGAACGGCTGGTTGTGATGGAACTCACCAGCCCGACCGACTATCGCCGCGGTCGCCTTGAGGGCAACACGCTGTATTTCCACCCGAACAACGCAGCAGCGCGTGCGCAACTGGACAAGATCTGGTCTGACCTGACGGGAGGGGTGTCCGAACCGCTGGATCTGGTCGTGAACAAACGCCACATCGAGATCCCGATGTTCCATAACGGCGTGGCGCGCGCCAGTTTCTACGACCTGTGCGGCAGAATGCTGGGACCCGCCGATTATCTGGCCTTGGCGCAGGCCGTGCGCGTACTGCTGATCGACAATATCCCGGAACTCGGGCGGTCCAACTTTAACGAAGCGAAGCGGTTCGTGACATTGATTGACGCGCTTTACGAGGCACGCGTGCGCCTGATTTGTTCTGCCGCTTCAAAGCCAGAGTACCTCTACATCGAGGGCGAGGGCGCGTTTGAGTTCGAACGCACGGCCAGCCGACTGCACGAAATGCAATCCGAGGGCTGGGCGCGCGATGCCTGAACGGATCAGGTGCGCGCCGTTGCCTGCAGCCAGTTGATGTACAGCCGTTCCGCCATGGTATTGAAGTTGTCCATGTGCGCGGCGGCCTCTGCCTCGAACTTCGCCAGACTGCCTGGCCCAAGCGCTTTTTCGAGTGCGCCGGAATACTCTTCGATTTCCGACCAGACCTGTACGGTGTCAGGTTCGATCTCGATGTGGAACTGCATGGAATAGGCCCGCGTTCCCCATTTCATCGCCTGCACCGCACACTCGGGTGACGTGGCAAGCACAATAGACCCTTCAGGCAGCGCAGTGACCTCCGCGGAATGCCATTGCAGACACTTGAACCGTTCCGGCAAACCGTCGAACAGCACTCCGGATGCGCCGGCTTCTGTCAACTGAACATCCATGATGCCGATTTCCGGTGTCTTCGACGGCGCCACCGTTCCGCCGAGCGCGTCGGCCAAAAGCTGGTGACCCAGGCAAAGCCCCAGAAATGGCACACCGCGTTCCGCGACCGCGTCGCGAATGAATGCCTTCTCGTCGCGCAGCCAGGGGTGTTCGTCTTCCTGCCAGGTGTCCATGGGTCCTCCCATGACCCAAAGCGCATCATAGGCATCCAATTCCGGCAGAGCCTCGCCTTCATCCAGTTCGACCGCATCCCACGTATGGCCATCCTCCTTCAGAAAGTCGCGAAAAATGCCCGGATGTTCGACGCGTTCATGTTGCAGAACCAGAATGTGCATGTTTTCGCTCCTTGTCTTCGCGCCAGCCTAGCGCGGCAACTGAGCAGTGCAATCCCGGAACCACACGAACCGGTCATCGAAATGCGGACGGCGGTTCGCCGTATTTCTCCGCGTAGACACGCGAAAAGTGCGCTGAGTTGGCAAACCCCGTGGCCAGCGCGATATCGGTCAGGCGCAAGGCAGAGTGGCGCAGCATGTGACGTGCCTTTTCAAGCCGCAGATCCCGATAATGCGCCATCACGGACTGGTTCATCTTTTGACGAAAGAGTCTGTTCAGCTGCCGGGACGACACCCCTGCGCGCGCGGCGATTGCACCCAGGTCCAGAGGCGCCGAAACATGCGCCTCCATGGCCGCGACGGCATCAAGAATTGCGGGCACCGTCGTGCCCAGGCGATCGACCATCCCGCTGCGTTGCGGTCCGGCGGAAGGCCGGACTTCGGTGTGCATGAACCAGTCACTGACCTGCCGGGCAAACGTCTCGCCGTGATGTGCAGAGATCAGCGCATGCATCAGATCCATGGGCGCCGTCCCGCCCGCACAGGAAACTCGATCGCGGTCGATCACGTAGAGCGATCGTTCGATCACAAGATGCGGAGAGATCTCGGCCAGTGCCGCGGCATGTTCCCAGTGCACGGTCATGCGTCGCCCGTCCATCAGCCCTGCCCGCGCCAAGATCACCGGCCCGCCCGATACACCGCCCAGAATGGTGCCCGAACGTGCAAGCCGGGCCAGACATGCCATGACCACCCGGTCGTCGAAAGCCAGGGGATCGCCCCCGGCAACGACAAAGAGGTCATCGACCTGCAGATCGGCAAACAGTCTGGTATCCGCCAAAACCGCGCCGGCCCCGGAACTCTGAACCGACGTGCCATCGGTCGAAAGACTGACCACTTTGTAGAGTTCACGTCCCGCGAGCAGATTTGCCGCGCGCATCGGCTCTGTCAAAGCGGCGTAGGACATCATCGCGAAGCCCGGGACCGGCAACACGCCCACGCGGCGCGATGGTCCGAATTTGACAGCGTGTTTGTCCATATCAGACAAATAAATGGCGTTTCCGGGAAAGTCTATTTCTCTGCCTGTCGGCACGATACGCAAAATCAGAATTGGGATTCGCCTGATGCGATACAGTGGTTTCCGCGTACTCCTTGAAGGTCTCAAGGGCAACAAAGGGTGGGAACGCGCGTGGCGCGAACCCGATCCAAAACCGGAATACGACATCGTGATAATCGGTGGCGGCGGGCATGGTCTTTCAACGGCGTTCTACCTGGCCAAGGAATTTGGCGTTACCAATGTTGCCGTTCTGGAAAAGGGTTGGCTGGGATCGGGCAACATAGGACGGAATACCACAATCATCCGATCCAACTATCTGCTTCCCGGCAACGAGCCGTTCTACGAACTCTCCCTGAAGCTCTGGGAGAAACTGGAGCAGGACACAAACTACAATTCCATGGTGTCGCAACGGTCCATCGTGAACCTGTATCACAGCGATGCGCAGCGGGACGCTTTTGTTCGGCGCGCCAATGCAATGCTGTTGGCTGGCGCGGATGCTGAATTGGCCGATGCAGACGCTCTGCGCAAAGAATTGCCTTTCCTGGACTTCGACAACGCCCGATTTCCGATCAAGGGAGGGCTCTTTCAGCGCCGTGCCGGAACAGCCCGGCATGACGCGGTTGCCTGGGGCTTTGCACGGGGTGCGGACAGTCGCGGCGTCGATGTTATCCAGAATTGCGAGGTCACCGGCTTTCACATTGAAAATGGTGTGTGCTCTGGTGTCGAAACGTCGCGCGGTCCCATCAAGGCCAAGAAGGTGGCAATGTGCGTGGCAGGGTCCTCTGGCCGTGTGGCGGCGATGGCAGGAATGCGTCTGCCGATCGAAAGTCACGTGCTGCAGGCTTTCGTCTCTGAGGGTCTGAAGCCGGTTCTGCCAGGCGTCATAACCTTTGGCGCGGGGCACTTCTATGTCAGCCAGTCAGACAAGGGCGGGCTGGTTTTCGGGGGCGATCTTGACGGCTACAACTCTTATGCGCAGCGCGGCAACCTTCCCGTTGTCGAGGACGTTTGCGAAGGCGGCATGGCGATCATGCCCATGATAGGCCGCGCGCGTCTGTTGCGCAGCTGGGGCGGCGTCATGGATATGTCCATGGACGGATCGCCCTTCATAGACAAAACCCATATCGAGGGTCTCTATTTCAACGGCGGCTGGTGTTATGGCGGCTTCAAGGCCACGCCCGGATCGGGATATTGCTATGCGCATCTTTTGGCCACCGATCAGACTCATCCTGTCGCGGGCGCGCTGCGGCTCGACCGTTTCCGGACAGGGCACATCATTGATGAACGTGGGGCAGGCAACCAGCCCAACCTGCATTAGGCTCGGTCATGACATTCAGGATTGCACATAAGATGATGGAAAACCGGCGCCCGGGATGTACCACCCTTCCTGTTTCAGGCGATCTGCCGAACCTGTTGCAGCGGACACCGTGTGCGGTTCCGGCCCAGACGGCAACCGGGTCTTTCATAATCGGATCAGCCGGCTCTCGCACGCAGAGAGTTGTGCGGCAGTGCGCCGATGTCCGGGCGAACCACCGCGCAGACGGCGGGCCCGGTGCGCGCATCTGTCAAATCACCACCCAACCGGCCTTCGCGTCAGAGCCGAACAGGACGGACATGCGCCAGCGCCGGTGCCAGCGTGGCAGAACCCCGGAGCTTAGTGAATGCTGATCGACCATCCGCTACTTGGGCCGCGCGACGCGGCAGAATTCGTGTATCTCGGCGATGCATGCCTGATTGATCGTCCAGACTGGACCGCCGATGACGCGATGGAGCGCTTTCACGACTACGGATATGTGCGCGACAATCTTGCAGGTGAACATCGTGAACTCTGGTTTCACGAACAAGGTGACAGATCATGGCTGGTTGTGACGCGTAACGTCAGCACCCACGAGATACTGCGCGTGGAACTTGCACGTGACGTTGCGCTAGAACGGGGGCAGGACGGATGAGCCAGGTCAACCGGATTTCCGGCGGTCAGATTGATCGTGGTACGGAGCTGAAGTTCCGGTTCAATGGGAAGTGGATGACCGGGCACCCCGGCGACACGCTGGCGTCCGCCCTCATCGCGAACGGGCAAAAACTGGTCGGGCGCTCGTTCAAGTACCATCGGCCACGGGGAATTTTCACAGCGGGTCCAGAAGAGCCCAACGCGCTGGTGGAATTGCGTGACAAGGCGCATCGCGAACCAAACACACGCGCCACTATGGTCGAGTTGTTTGATAGTCTTTGGGCAACCAGCCAGAACCATCGCGGATCGCTTGAACACGATCTTCTGGCGGTCAATGACTGGTTTGCGCCCTTCCTGTCGGCGGGCTTCTACTACAAGACGTTCATGTGGCCCAAGGCGTTCTGGGAGAAGGTCTATGAACCGATAATCCGGTCTGCGGCAGGGCTTGGCCGTCTTTCGATGCAGGACGATCCCGATACGTATGACAAGGGTTTCCTGCATTGCGATCTTCTGGTGATCGGGTCCGGCCCCAGCGGTTTGACCGCCGCGCTTGTGGCGGCACGAAGCGGGGCTCGGGTTATCCTTGCGGACGAAGACTTTCGCATGGGAGGACGGCTGAATTCCGAAACACTCGACCTGGGTGGAATGCCCGGTTCCGATTGGGCAGCTCAGGCGGTTTCCGAACTCTCCGGCATGGACAATGTGCGACTCATGAGCCGTACGGCAGTGTATGGTGCGTATGATCACGGCATCTATGGTGCGCTAGAACGGTGCACTGATCATCTTGCGTCCAGCGACGGCAAGCCGCGCCAGATTCTCTGGCGGATCTATTCAAAACGCGCCGTTCTCGCCGCGGGATCGACCGAACGGCCCATCGCATTTGCCAATAATGACCGGCCCGGCCTCATGCTCGCAGGCGCAGTGCGCTCTTACGTCAACCGATTTGGCGTCACACCTGCAGAAGATGTCGCGGTCTTTACCAACAACGACGACGGATGGCGCACGGCAAAGGATCTTGCCGAGAAAGGCGTACACGTCGCGGCCATCATCGACACACGAGATCGTGCTCCGCTGTTCAGTTTGCCGGACGCACGCATTCATATGGGAGCGGCCGTACGGGATACCGTGGGGCGCAAGGGCATGAAGTCGGCCATTCTGACCAATGGTCAGGTGATTCCCTGCGGTGCGCTGGCGGTGTCCGGCGGATGGAACCCCAACGTCCACCTCACCTGTCACCAGCGGGGCAAGCCTGTCTGGCGGGACGACATCTGTGCCTTTGTCCCGGGCGATGCCTTGCCCGTCGGTATGGTTGTGGCCGGTGCCGCGAATGGCCAGATGACGCTTGCCGCTGCACTGAATGAAGGGGCGGATGCGGCCAGAAAGCAGCTTGAAGAACTTGGTGTTGTCGCCGCCGAGTATGACCCCCCGCAAGCAGAGGATGAACCCCGCGAATGCGCCGCGTTCTGGCATCTGGCCAACGACAAGAAACGCGCATGGCTCGACCTTCAAAACGATGTGACGGTCAAGGACGTGAAGATCGCGAATGCAGAAGGGTATCGTTCAGTCGAATTGCTCAAACGGTACACGACACTTGGCATGGCGACCGATCAGGGCAAAACGTCTAACATTGCGGGTCTCGCGGTTCTGGCTGAAGAATCAGGCAAAACCATTCCGGAAGTCGGCACAACGATTTTTCGCCCGCCCTACACACCGGTCCCGATCGGAGCGCTGGCGGGACGGTCGCGCGGCAAGGATTTTCGCCCGTATCGCCTGACGCCCTCGCATCGTTGGGCGGAGGCCCACGGCGCCAGCTTTGTCGAAGTCGGAAACTGGCTGCGCGCAGAGTGGTACACACAGCCGGGCGAGAAAGGCTGGCGTGACAGCGTGGATCGGGAAGCGCGGATGACGCGGCAGTCCGTCGGCATCTGCGATGTGACGACGTTGGGCAAGATCGATATTCAGGGTCGGGATGCAGGTGCCTTTCTGGACAAGGTGTACTCCAACACCTTCTCCACACTGCCGGTCGGAAAAGTACGCTACGGGCTTATGCTGCGGGAAGACGGCATGTGCTACGACGATGGAACGACCGCACGGCTGGGCGACACGCATTATGTCATGACAACCACGACGGCGAACGCGGTCTTGGTCTATCGGCGGCTCGAGTTTGCACGCCAATGCCTGTGGCCAGACATGGATGTGCATCTGATTTCGGTCACGGATGGCTGGGCTCAGTTCGCGGTCGCTGGCCCGAACTCTCGTGCGTTGCTGAGAAAGATTGTCGATCAGGAACACGATATTTCCAACGACGCGTTTCCATTCATGGCCTGCGGAGAGATCACCGCATGCGGCGGCGTTCCGGCACGGCTCTTCCGCATTTCTTTTTCGGGCGAGCTTGCGTACGAGATCGCGGTTCCGTCGCGATATGGAAACGCGATGGTCGCCGCACTTATGGCCGCAGGCCAGGAGTTCAATGCGGTTCCGTATGGAACAGAGGCGCTCGGTGTGATGCGAATCGAGAAGGGCCATTGCACCGGCAACGAACTGAACGGACAGACCACCGCACACAGTATCGGACTGGGAAAGATGGTCAGCCAGAAGAAAGAGTGCATTGGAAACGTGCTGTCACAGCGACATGCGTTGATCGCAGAGGATGTAGAGCGTCTGGTTGGCCTGCGTCCCGTTGACCGTGGACGTGGCCTGATTGCCGGTTCGCATTTCATTGCCAAGGGCGCCTCGAAGAAAATGGCGAACGACCAGGGATGGATCACATCTGTTGCCTACTCACCGAATCTGGGTCATTCGATCGGATTGGGCTTTTTGAAGCGCGGACACGAGCGGATGGGTGAAATCGTAAGGGCTGTAAGTCCCATTCATGGCACCGAAATGGATGTCGAGATTGTCTCGGCACACTTCGTGGACCCGGACGGGGAGAGACTTCGTGGCTGACTTCACCCTTACCTCGGAACCACCTCTTGCAGGCACGCAGACCACACGTGGATCAGTGCGGCTGTCGGCGCCGGAAAGCCTGGCAATTGTCTCGGTTGCATTGCCGCTGGGACAGGAAAAGCCCGCATGCTCTGCCATTGAATCCGCATTCAAGCTTGTCTTTCCCGACCCGGGGCAGTCGACCGTCGCACAGGATGGCACAAGACTGGTCCGCACCGGTCCGGATCAGGCGCTGTTGATTTTTGAGTGGCCAACTCCTGATGCCGAGTCGCATGTGGCCTCAAAGCTGAAAGGCAAGGCCTACACAACAGACCAAACTGATGTCTGGGTGGCGCTGGCACTCGAGGGGCCGGACTGTCGCGCGGTTCTTGAACGTATTTGCCCGATTGATCTTGACCCTACTGCGTTCGCCGAAAACGACGCAGCGCGTACCATGATGGAACATCTCGGGGTTCTGATAGTCAGCACCGGCAAAGACAGCTTTCTGTTGCTGTCTGCCAGTTCATCCGCCCGCACGTTCCTGCACGCGCTTGAAACATCAATGTTCAATGCTTTGGGCGAAGGCGGCGCGTAAGGCAGAGGCTTGGGCGACCAACACGCTGCAACAGCGCTTTCTCAGGCTGGAAGATGCATATCTTACAATGGCTTAAATCGTTTCGCGACAAACCTCACTCACAGAATGTCGCGAAACGCAGTGCAATGATAATATGCTGCGTGCCGTTCGCCTTCAGCTGATGTCTCAGGGTAACGGCAAAAGGCTTTAGCCTGCATTGCGTTCTTGCGCGCGATACTCGGTCTCGTCCGTTACAGAGAAACGGCCACCTTTGATCTTACGCAGTTTGCCGGTGCGAAGCAGTTTACCGAAAGAGCGCAACCCATCCTCGCGCGAATAGCTGTCGTGTTTCACTTCCTTCAGCTTATTCATGAGCATTGGACGGGAAAACTCTTCGCGACCCTCGACGTCGGACATGTAAGCTGCCGCAGCTTCAAGCAACTCTGAGAGTTCCGTCGCGCCACGCTCCTGCGCAAACTCGTTGAATCCGCTGGCATCAGAACTTGATGAAGGCATATCCGGCGCGTCGGATGCAGCGATGCGACGCGGCAGGATCGGTGAACGATCCACGTCAATCCGCTGTTCATCGACCAGCTTCAGGGGCGCGGGCTTTTGCTCGACAGGACGCTGCGGGCGAGCCTTGGGCGCAGCGGTCGCTTCGGGTCGGCGAGGTTGCACTGCGCGCGCCAGGTCGGACCGGTATGGCGCTTCGTCCGTTGTCGGGTCGATATCGACGCCGGCGCTTTTCTCGGCACGAGTGGCTGCAACTGCCGCCCTCAGGTGCTGAATGGCAGTGCGCCGCATGCTCGAGTCACGATCACCCATCTGGTTATCGGCTTCGTCGAAGATGCGCTCTTCTTCCTCGGCCTGACGTTTACCGCCTCCCAGAAGCCGCGCCAGACCACGCCGGAAACCTCGTGGTGCGCGCGCGGATTGTTCCTCTTCCACAGACTCATCTGCGTCAGCGATATCTGCATCCGCGTCCTTCTCGGCTTGGGCTTCGGTTTCAACGTCGATCAGAGAACCCTCCACCGAGGCGTCCTGATCATCGGCAACCGGTTCGTCGGTCGCGAATGCCGCCGTGTCTTCGATTTCCGTCCCGGTTTCGAATGTCTCGATGTCCTCGACGGATTGATCTTCGTGAGCAGGGGCGGTTTCGTGCTCCGGTTCTTCTTCAGTCGCGACCGCGGCAAGTTCTCTTTGCAGGTCGGCTTCGTCTTCCGGGCTGAGGCCGGTTTCAAGCCGGGCGTCTGCATCCGATACCGCAGGATTGTCCAGCATGTCGTCCGGTTCAGATGCCTCATCAGCGCTCAATTCCTCGATCCGGTTGTCGGAATCCAGAACGAAAGGCTCGGTTTCGCCGAATGTTTCGTCACCTGCTTCCGACTCGGCATTCTCGAACGCGAACGCGTCTGTCTCACCGTTCGAGACATCGGCGCGCATGTCTGTATCAAACGGCTTGAACGCCTCTGCAAGAAGCTCTTCTTCGGGCACGTCCGCATCTTCGCCGTCCAGCTGTGAGTCAATCAGCTCCGGTTCGTCCGCTGCGTCATCGGTTGATTCAGACAGATGCGCACCGGCTTCGTCTTCGGATGCGTCATCCCAGGGTGTCCAGACGGCGGTGTCCTGCGCGTCGGGTTCCGTACGCTCGGCAAACTCGCCAGACCCCTCGGTGACGGTAGAGTCGTCATGCCGTGTGTCGTGCTGCGAGACCTCTTGCTCTTCGAATTCAGGCATTTCGGCAACTTCGTGCGCCGTCGCGCCACCACGAGCAACCGCATCTGCCAAGAGTTGCGAAATCGTATCGTCCTCCGTGTCGGACGCATCCGGGTCATCTGCACTGTTTTCGTCGGCGGACATCTCCGGGACAGTGTCTTCCGGCGGATCGAACATATCGCTCAGTTCAGTCGCGGCGCCTGTCTCGATCGCGGATTCGGCGATATCCTCTGATTCCGCAGCCAGAAGAGCATTCAGTTCTGCAGAGACATCGGAATGTTCGTCTATCGAAGCAACGTCCTCTTCATACTCCGCGTCATCGTCAAAGTCGGATTGTCCCACGACTGAGCGGATGCGCTGAAGCCGCGCGGCAAGACTGTCATCAGGATGACTGTCTGGCGCTGTCTCGACGTCCTGGACGACCTCCGGCACATCAAACGCGGCGAACGTATCATTGCTCTGAAAGTCGCCTTCGTCGTAAACGACCGGATCGGCCATCGCAAAGTCATGCGTTTCAGACTCGGCAATGAAAGAGTCTGCCACCATGTCGACGACGGTTTCTTCCTCAGGCACCCCACTTTCAGATGCAGTATCTTCGGCCCGCACATCCGATGTCACAACTTCCGGACTTTCGTCCATCGCGTCAGCAACACCTGTCGCGGTTGCTGCGAAATCAGCTAGGTCTTCTGTTTTCTCTTTTCGCTTGGATTTCTTTTTACCTTTTGATTTCTTTGATTTTTTGAACGCTGCTTCTGCTTCTGCTTCTGCTTCTGCTTCTGCTTCTGCTTCTGCTTCTGCTTCTGCTTCTGCTTCTGCTTCTGCTTCTGCTTCTGCTTCTGCTTCTGCTTCTGCTTCTGC
>JBCCHI010000020.1:0-40618 GCA_039028815.1 Pseudomonadota bacterium | reverse complement strand
GTTCCGTACGGACAGGAACTCATCTTTGCCGGCTCAATGGCGATTGTGATCTTGCTGATGCGTCAGCTGATTGCCGTGCTCGACCCCGGGCAGGCGCGTGCTCTGGTCGGAACGGCGGTGATCATCTTTGTCTTTCGAGCGGTTCCCGGGCCCGGGGATGGTCAAAAATGGTTCGAGATCGACGTCCTTGGCTTCGATCAGCAGTTCCAGTCCGTGTTGTCGCTGATTACGGCCGTGATGACGCTGTCGGTGATCGTGCTGATCAGGCCCGTGGTTGCACACCGTTCGATTGTCTGGGTGATCGTGATCCTGTGTCTTCTGGGCGCCGTCCTGAGCCTGCCCAACATCGGTCTGTACTATGGCATCCAGAACTGGACCGCCGCGATGACAGGCGGTGTCGTGGATGCCCGGTTTATCGCCATTTTCGATACCGCGCTCGAAAGTCCGTTGGGACAGGTGGCGATGATCCCGATGCTGGCCTGGATCGCCAAGAACGCGCCGCGTGATCTGAAGGCGACATTCTTTGCCGTGATGGCGTCGTTCACCAATCTGGCGCTGTCCGCATCGACGCTGGGCACAAAGTACCTCAACCAGTTCTTTCTTGTGACCCGCGAAGTGCGCGATCCCGCGACCGGTGCGATCGAGACATATGCAGACTACTCTCAGCTTGGTGTTCTGCTGATCACGGTCACCACCCTGCTGGCGGTGCCATTGCTTGTCATCGCGTTCGTTCAGCGATCACGGTTTCGAAGCTTTGACTGAAAGTGCAGGTTTTCAGAAGCGGAACGTGCCGCGCAACTGGACGGTCGTAGCGTCCACATCGACGCCCGTGCTGTTGTAATTGTCAAACTCGTGGAACAGCAGCTCGCCGCCGTACGAAAAGTTCGGGGTGATCAGGTTTTCATATCCCGCGCCCAGAAAATAGCCGTCATCGCTGCCCAGATTGTCGGTGTCGGCTTGTGCATAACCGCCGGTGCCGTAGAGCAATCCATTTCCGATTTCAAAACCGGCCCGTAGCTTGACACGAAAGACATTTTCCAGATCCGCGGTGTTCCCGGCCACACTGGTGTCGGTAAAGTCGTAGTCAAACCCCCCGCCAACCACGAAAGATCCGAAGTCGTAATCGTAACCGCCCGTCACGCCGACGATAAGACCCTCGTCCGCACCCGAGATGCTGGTGTCCACGCTGGCCAGTCCCAACTGCAGACCGCCATAGAAGCCGGTCCAGTCGGGTGACGTGTCAACAGGCAGCGGCGCAATGACCGCCGGGTCCTGCGGCGCGTCCTCTGGCGATCCGGCCAGCGCCGGTGCGGCAGCATACGCGGCCAGCACGAAAATTAGCGTCAGGTGTCTGATCATGACTCTGATCTTGCGACTGTTTTCCTAATACGTCCTTAAGGGCGGGCGGTCCAAAAGGCCACCTTCATCTTTAGATTGCATTTGGATGAGCAAAAGCAAGGGTTTGTGTGTGTCACAGTTTGAAGAGGTTCTGTAACAAGCAGAAAACAGCCTGTTTTCAGGGCATGTCGTGCGTTTCGGCACTGTGATCGTCAGACCACACCGATATCTGCGAGCGCCGCGCTGAGTGCGGCGGGCAGGGGATCTTCGGTCTGGCCTCGCCGCGACAGATCGGGCGGGGCGTCTTCGGGTCTGAGGTATCGCCAGCCCTGAAACGGCCGCTTTGGGGCCGTGGCGGTGCGTACGACCTCGGGGTCAAGCACAATTGCGCATCGGCGGATGCCGTCCTTGCCGATCACCTCGTCAAGTCGCAAAACCCGCTGGCGGCATTGGACAAGACCCTGGACGACCCAGTAGATGGACCCTCCGTTGAGAAGCGCGTCAGACTGTTTGGGCCACATGCGCGTGACATGACGCGGCAACCCGTCAGGTCCCTGCGCAGGTTTGCTGGCTTGCCACTCGATCAGTGTCTCCACTGATTCCGAGCCAACGCTCAGCTTGATGAGATTGATGGATTTATCCACAGATTCGTCCTCAGGCCCCACCGGATATGGTAGTGAAATCGCGTGCGGCTTCAAGGTTTGGTAGAAATGGCGCGTGAATCACTGTAAAGTGGCACTCTGCCCCGATCGCTGGACGCCGAGACCTATCATGACCCGATTTTCCGCCCCGATTGCCGACTCCATCTGGGACATGAAATACCGTCTGAAAGAGGCGGATGGCACGCCGGTCGACGGCACGGTCGAGGACACGTGGCGTCGCATTGCCAGTGCGCTTGCTGAAACCGAGAACGATCCCGCCCACTGGGAGGCACAGTTCTACCAGGCGCTCGAAGACTTCAAGTTTCTTCCGGCGGGCCGGATCACGGCCGGCGCCGGGACCGGGCGGGCTGTGACTCTGTTCAACTGTTTCGTCATGGGCACGATTCCGGACAATATGGACGGGATTTTCAACGCGCTGCGCGAAGCGGCGCTGACGATGCAGCAGGGCGGCGGCATCGGCTATGACTTTTCCACGCTCCGGCCACGCGGTGCCGAAGTCAGGGGTGTGGCTGCGGATGCCAGCGGGCCGCTGAGCTTCATGGATGTCTGGGACGCCATGTGCCGCACGATCATGAGCGCGGGCAGTCGTCGCGGGGCGATGATGGCCACGATGCGCTGCGATCACCCGGACATCGAGGATTTTATCGCGGTCAAGTCGGACCCGGCGCGCCTGCGGATGTTCAACCTCTCTGTTCTTGTCAGCGATGCCTTCATGGACGCGGTCAAGGATGACGGCCCCTGGGATCTGGCCTTTGGCGACAAGATCTACAGGACCGTGCAAGCACGCGACCTGTGGAACCGGATCATGCAGGCCACCTATGATTTCGCCGAACCCGGCGTGATCTTCATTGACCGGATCAACGCCGCCAACAACCTGCATTACGCGGAAACGATCGCGGCCACGAACCCGTGCGGCGAGCAGCCATTGCCGCCCTATGGCGCCTGCCTGCTGGGGTCGGTCAACCTTGCCCGGCTGGTTTCCGACCCGTTCGAAGAGGGCGCGGGCATCCCGGATGACACCCTGGAGCATCTGGTGGCCACGGCGGTGCGCATGATGGACAATGTGGTCGATGTCTCGCGGTTCCCGCTGGATCAGCAACGGCACGAGGCACAGGCCAAACGGCGCATCGGGCTTGGGGTCACCGGTCTGGCCGACGCGCTTTTGATGTGCGGGCTTCGCTACGGGTCCGACGCGGCCGCCGAGCGGTCCGAAACCTGGCTGAAGCGGATCGCGCGTGCGGCCTATCTTGCGTCGGTGGATCTGGCGCGCGAGAAAGGGGCGTTTCCCCTGTTTGAGGCTGATCCGTATCTGGCCAGCGGAACCATGCAGGCAATGGACGCGGACGTGCGCGACGCCGTGGCGGCCCATGGTATCCGCAACGCACTGCTCACGAGCATTGCGCCAACCGGAACGATCAGCCTCTATGCGGGCAATGTCAGTTCCGGAATCGAGCCGGTCTTTGCCTATTCCTATACCAGGAAAGTGTTGCAGCCCGATGGCAGCAGGACCGAGGAAGAAGTGGTGGACTACGCCGTGCAGATGTGGCGCGGCAAGTTCGGCGACAGGCCGTTGCCCGACTATTTTGTGTCGGCCCAGACGCTTGCGCCCGCCGATCATGTCAAGATGCAGGCCGCCGCTCAGAAATGGATCGATTCCTCGATTTCCAAAACCATCAACGTGCCTGCCGATATCGGTTTCGAGGCGTTCAAGGACGTGTACATGCAGGCGTGGGACACGGGGTGCAAAGGGTGTACGACGTACCGGCCCAACGATGTCACCGGCTCTGTTCTGAGCGTCTCGGAGACCACCGAATCCGCCCCCGGCGAAGCGTCCGCGCAGCCGACCGGCGTGATCCCGGCCGAAGGCGGTGAAGTGGTCTACATGTCAGAGCCGCTGAACCGCCCCGAAGAGCTTGAGGGTGCGACCTACAAACTCAAGTGGCCCGACAGCAATCACGCCATATACGTGACCGTGAACGACATTACGCTGAACGGGAAACGCAGGCCGTTCGAAGTGTTCATAAACTCGAAGAACATGGAACACTTTGCATGGACTGTTGCCTTGACGCGCATGATTTCGGCGGTGTTCCGGCGCGGCGGGGATGTCAGTTTTGTTGTCGAGGAACTGAAAGCCGTGTTCGATCCGCGCGGGGGCGCATGGATGAATGGCCGGTACATTCCCTCGATTCTTGCCGCGATCGGAGGCGTTCTGGAAAATCACATGATTGCCATCGGATTTCTGGAAGGCGAGGGGCTCGGACTCAAATCCGATCCGCAGAAACAGGTGGTGAACCTGGATGGTCCGCGCGGGGCGTCTTGTCCTGCCTGCGGCAGTTTCGAGATGCGAAAGATCGAAGGCTGCATGACCTGCGCAAGTTGCGGATACTCGAAATGCAGCTGAGCCGCTATTTCGGACCGGATTTCGAATTCAGGAAATAGGTCAGCGCGGCGATAACCAGCGCAATTGCCGCTCCGATCGGCAGCAGATCCCGTTCGCCATCCCAGGATATCACGTGGCCCAGAAAGACCACGCCCAGCACGACAATCACCACTTTGACGACCTTGTTCTTAAGGTCATCAAGCGTCTGGATTGTCAGCCAGTCCGGCAACTCGAGATCGGAATTGATGAACAGCTCGTAGAGCCCGAGCGACACGATGTAGAGCACTGTGCCCAGAAGGAACAGATCGACGATCTCGATAAACTCGATCACCAGCGCCTTTGCGCCCTTTCGCGACACCGTGCCCTCGGAAATGGTATGTGCGACAAGCTGAACCGTCTCCAGAGCGCCGTAGACGAACAAGGTGACGGCCGCCAGCAGGGCGCCCAGAACGGCAAGAATGACGGTAAGGCGGCTTGCCCCAAGCGCTTTGCTGAACATGCTTGTGCCCCGATCGTTTCCCTGCCCGTGCCGGCATACACTAATTCGGTGTGGACCCTGCGTGAAGAGGCAATGCTCTTGGCCTGCCGGAGAACGCGTGCTTAAACGGCGGCCCAGAGGGGTTGCGGCGCGAACGGGGCATGTCAGGCATTCTGATCATTGAACAGGTTTTGAACGGGCTTCAGTTCGGTGTGATGCTGTTTCTTATGGCGGCGGGACTGACGCTCATTTTCGGCGTGATGGGTCTGATCAACCTTGCCCACGGTTCGCTTTACATGATCGGGGCATTCGCCGCGGCATGGGCGGTGGGCGCGACCGGGTCCTTTGTTCTGGCGCTGGCTGCGGCGCTTGGTGCCGCTGCCCTTGTGGGCGCGCTCGTCGAGATTGTGGTGATCCGCCGTCTCTATGCCGCCGATCATCTGGATCAGGTTCTTGCGACATTCGCGCTGATTCTGGTCTTTTCGGAGGGCACAAGATGGGTGTTCGGGTCATTCCCCTTGTATCTTGATGTGCCGGACGCTCTTGCCGGACCGGTGACACTGCCCGGCGGGATCGAATACCCGCTCTACCGGTTGACGCTGATCGGGGCGGGGCTGGCGGTTGCGGTCGGTCTGTGGGCGCTGATCGAACGCACCCGCCTGGGCATGCAGATCCGGGCAGGTGAGAACGACCGCGAAATGATTGCAGCGCTCGGTGTCGATATCTCCAGGCTCTATACGCTGGTTTTTGCACTCGGTGCGGCGCTGGCGGGGTTGGCAGGCGCCCTGGTTGGCACCATTCAGTCGGTTCAGGTCGGCATGGGAGAACCGGTGCTGATACTGGCCTTCGTCGTGATCGTCATTGGCGGAATCGGATCCGTTCGCGGCGCGTTCGTAGGCGCGCTTCTGGTCGGCCTGACCGACACGCTGGGCGGGGTGTTTCTGCCGGAGCTTCTCGGCCTTTTCATGGCGCCCTCGGCCGCACAGCACATTGGCGCGTCGCTGGCCTCGATGGCGATCTACATCCTCATGAGCGCTGTCCTGATCTGGCGCCCGACGGGCTTGTTCGGGGCGCGCGCGTGATCTCGGAACGTCTTTTCAATACCGTTTTGCTGATCGGTTTTGCTGTGGTGCCGATATGTGCGCACCTGCTGGACGAACCGTTCACGATCACGCTTGCCACGCGTGCGGCGATTCTTGCGCTGGCGGCAGTGGGCCTGAACATTGCGCTTGGCCTTGGCGGCATGGTCAGTCTGGGGCATGCTGTGTTTTTCGGGCTTGGCGGCTATGCGATGGGCATTCTTGCCTTTCATGCGCAAACCCTCACTCCGTTGAGTCTGGGCCCGCTGGTGCTGGATGGAACCACGTCCATGCCTGTCATCTGGGTGGTGGCGGTGCTGGTGTCGTCGGTCGCCGCCCTTGTGATCGGGCTGCTCTGTCTGCGCACGAGTGGTGTCTACTTCATCATGATCACGCTCGCATTCGGGCAGATGTTTTACTATTTTTCGGTGTCCTGGACCGCCTACGGGGGCGAAGACGGGTTATCGATCTACCTGCGAAACGGGTTTCCCGGACTCAACACACTGGTTCCCCTTCAGTTTTTCGGGCTGTGTTTCGCGATTCTGTGTTGTGTGCTGCTTTTGAATGCCCGGCTCATCCGATCGCCGTTCGGGCTTGCGCTCAATGCCGCGCGTCAGGTGCCCGAGCGGGTTCAAACGGTGGGACTCAATCCAATGCGGCTCAAGCTGGCGGCATTTGTGCTGTCGGGCGCGGTCACCGGGCTCGCCGGGGCGTTGTTTGCCGATCTCAACCGGTTTGTCAGCCCGGCCATGTTCAGCTGGCAGCTTTCGGGAGAGATCATGATCCTGGTCATTCTGGGAGGTGTCGGACGTCTGTGCGGGCCGGTGGCCGGGGCGGCTCTTTTCGTGGCGCTGGAGCATTGGCTGGGTGGTCTGACAGACTTCTGGCTGATCTGGCTGGGGGTCATTCTGCTGTTGATCGTGCTTTTCGCGCGCGGCGGACTGGTGGGGGTCCTGGGGGCGCGCGCGGTGGATCATGACTAGCGGGGCAAAAGATTCCGCGCCGGTCCTGGAGGCCGAGGCGCTCACCAAGCGGTTTGGGGCGGTTGTGGCCAACGAGGATGTCACGCTTGATCTCCGCGCGGGGGAGATCCACGCGGTGATCGGCCCCAACGGCGCAGGAAAGTCGACGCTGATCGGACAGCTTTGCGGTACGGTACGGCCCGATCGCGGCCGGGTGCGCCTTATGGGGCAGGACGTGACTCCAAGCAGCGCGGCCGCGCGGGCGCGGGCGGGCCTTGGACGCACCTTTCAGGTGTCGCAGCTGGCCATGGAAGACACGGTTTTGCAAAACGTGTTGCTGGGTGCAATCGGCATGCGGGCCGCCGCCTGGTCTTTCTGGCAAAGCGCCTATCGCGACGCCGACCTACGTGACCGGGCCGAGGCCGCACTGCGACAGGTGGGTTTGCAAGACGCAATGGCTTCGCTGTGTGCGACCCTGTCGCACGGGCAGCGGCGGCAGCTCGAAGTCGCCGTTGCGCTTACATTGTCGCCGCGCGCGTTCATTCTGGATGAACCGATGGCGGGTCTGGGTCCTGAAGGCTCGGCGCAGATGACCGGGTTTCTGGACACTCTGAGAGCCCGGGCGCCAATTCTTCTGGTCGAGCATGACATGGACGCTGTTTTTGCGCTGGCAGACCGGATCACCGTGCTGGTCAATGGCCGTGTGATTGCCCAGGGGCGAGCGCACGAAATCCGCCACAATCCAGAGGTGCGCGCGGCCTATCTGGGAGAGCCGCAGTGACCTTGCTCTCGGTACGGGATCTGACCGCGTTTTACGGCCCGAGCCAGGCGCTGTTCGGTGTGGATCTGACGGTTGCGCAGGGCGAAGCGGTCGCTCTGATGGGACGCAACGGAATGGGGAAGACATCGACGATCCGGGCGATCTGCCGGATGCTGGTGGCACAAGGGCGCATGGAGTTCGCCGGTCGCGATCTGCTGGCTCTGCCCAGTCACCGCGTGGCCCGGCTGGGCATTGGCCTTGTGCCGGAGGGACGGCGCTGTTTTCGGGATCTGACGGTTGCAGAGAACCTGCTGGCCGCAGCCCGGCCGGGGGCCTGGGACATGACCCGTGTGACGACGCTGTTCCCCCGCCTGCGAGAGCGGCAAACGCAGCGCGCCGCCTCGTTGTCCGGTGGTGAGCAGCAGATGCTGGCCATTGGGCGCGCATTGATGACAAATCCGCGTCTTCTGGTGCTGGACGAAGCGACCGAAGGCCTGGCCCCGCTGGTGCGGCTGGAAATCTGGGATGCGATCGACCGGGTGCGACACGAGACCGAAATGTCGATTCTTGCGGTTGACAAATCGGTCGCCGAGCTTGCGAAAATCGCCAGTCGTGCCGTGATCCTGGAACGGGGGGCCACCGTCTGGACCGGCGACATGAGCCGGCTTACACCCGATGTCATTGAGCGCCATATCGGCATCTGAAACATCCGGGCGTTTCGCCTTTGGTGGTGATTCAAATTTATCGCGAAACGCTATGAACAGGCCGGTCGAACCTGAGGAACAAGGTCTTTGCCAGTGTGGAAATGACATGGTGATGCACACATGCGGGCCGGGTGTGCGCGCGGCTGTCGCTTTGTGTTGCCGCTCAGCGTTGGGGGTCACGTTGCCGCAATCCCCGGCTGATCCGGTTTCAAGGGGCGCCGGCCTGCAGCGCGAAACCATTTCTTAAACCCTTATCGCATATCCATGCGCTGAACGAGGTGTTGGCTCAACCGCACCATCCTGACCACCAAGGATTTGAACCGATGCCCAAGCAACCCGTGTCGATAAACCTCGACAGCGACGGCAAGCTGATAGATCTCGACGAACTTCTGACCTTGCTGAAGGGGGCAGGGACGGCTGCGGTCAGGCTGGATGCAAAGGACACGCCGATCCTGCCCGCCCGTCATCTCCAGGTTCTGATGGCGGCCGAAAAACACTGCCAGTCCGTTGGTGCCGCCTTTGAAATCGAAAACCGAAGCGCACAGTTTGACAATTGCCTGTCTCTTTTGGGCTGGCAGCCGGCACAGTAGCTATTTTGAGAGGTTCCATGAAGACCAAGGTTTTGGCCATTGACGATTCAAAGACCATTCGCGTGCTGTTGCAGGCAACACTGCAGGACGCCGGCTTTGACGTTGTCACGGCCGATGACGGGCTGGAAGGTGTGGCAAAGTTCGCCGAACATGATCCGGATGTCGTTATCACCGACATAAACATGCCCAATCTCGACGGTTTCGGAGTGATTGAAACTCTGCGTGGCGAGGGTGTGAATGCCACGGTTCCAATCCTTGTTTTGACGACAGAAAGCTCGGCCGAGCAGAAAGCCCGTGCGCGCGACGGGGGTGCAACCGGCTGGATTGTAAAGCCTTTCGACGATGCTTCGTTGATCGGTGTCCTGCGCCGCGTCACCGGACACGGGTTCTGACATGTCGCAGACAAATTCCATCAGAGACACATTTTTCGAGGAGTGTCAGGATCTTCTCGAAGCGCTTGACGAAGGCTTGAACCGGATAGACGCCGGTGAACGCGACGCGGACGTCGTGAATGCCGTGTTTCGCGCTGTCCATTCAATCAAGGGTGGAGCAGGGGCTTTCGGCCTGACTGATCTTGTCGGCTTTGCCCATACCTACGAGACGGTGTTCGACGAAATCCGGTCCGACAAGCTGGCGCTGGACGCGCCCCTGATCAAGGTTCTCTTTCGTGGCGCGGACCATCTTGTCGAACTTGTGGAAGCCGCACGCGACGAGGACGACTTTGACGCATCCGCCCACGGTGCGATCCTGGGCGACCTGAAGAGCTACCTTGGTGGTGCCGACGAAGAAGAAGAGGTGGTTTTCGAACCGATGGCTCTTGAGTTTGGTGTACAGGACGCGGGGTCAGTGCTAGAGCCGCAGAGTGCGAAACGACAATACAGCATTGAATTCAAGGCTCATGAAGGCCTGTATAAAAACGGTCATGATCCGCTCTTTCTCTTTCGGACTCTGACGGATTTCGGGTCGGTTACAGCCGTGATTGATCCGTCCGAACTGCCCGACCTGACGGAGATGGATGCGTCTGCGCCCTATCTCAAATGGGTTCTTTCGGTTGAAACGGAACAGACCGAGGCGGAACTCCTGGACGTCTTCGATTTTGTGAAAGGGTTGTGCGACCTCTCCTGCAGTGAAATCGATGCGACGGTTGACTCCGCAATCCTTGTCGGCGAGGCACCTGCTGCCCCGTCCGGGGACGTCACTGAGCAGGACAACCCGATCGAAGAGGATCGTGTGCCGTCTGCTGCCGGCGCGCCAGCTGCGCCGGCCGGCAAGACTGCGGACCCCGGTCAGTCTGGTGGCGACAAAAGACCGAAACCGCCGGCGCCAAGCTTGCGGGTTGATCCTGATCGCGTGGACCGGCTGATCAACACTGTCGGAGAGTTGATCATCAACCAGTCGATGATGGCACAGCGCGTGTCGCAACTTGATCAGGAGCATCGCCGGGATATCGAAGGCGATCTTGAAGACTACAAGCTGCTTGCGCGCGACATTCAGGAAGGTGTGATGGCCATTCGGGCGCAACCCGTGAAACCGCTGTTTCGGCGGATGGCCCGTATTGCCAGAGAGGCGGCGCATGCAACCGACAAGCTGGTCAGGTTTGATACATCGGGTGAAAATACCGAAGTCGATAAGACAGTCATTGAAGGGCTGGTTGACCCGTTGACGCACATGATCCGGAATGCAGTGGACCACGGAATCGAGTCCCCCGAACAACGGCGGGCATCCGGTAAGGAGGACACAGGTGTCATACACATTTCTGCCGCCCATCGTTCCGGCAGCGTCTATATCGAGATACGTGATGACGGTGCAGGTCTGAACAGGCCAAAGATTTTCGACATCGCGGTCAGCAAGGGCCTTATCCCGTCCGGTGCGGATCTGTCGGAATCGGAGATTGACAACCTCCTGTTTCTGCCGGGATTTTCCACTGCAACGGAAGTGTCCAACCTGTCCGGCCGCGGCGTTGGCATGGATGTCGTCAAGAACGCCGTCATGTCACTTGGTGGCCGTACATCAATCGCCTCCAAAACCGGGGCGGGCACCACGTTCAGCATCGTCCTGCCGTTGACGCTTGCCGTCATGGACGGGATGGTGATCACCGTAACCGATGAAACCATGGTGGTTCCGATTGCGTCGATCATCGAGACGATAAGAGCCACGCCCGAAGACATTCATTCTCTCGATGCGGACGGGCGCCTGCTGTCCATTCGCGGCAACTTCGTGCCGATTGTGGACGTTGCTCAACGCCTGAACTTCAACACGCCAGAGCAGGACAGAGAAAAGGTCTTCTTGCTTGTCGAGACGGCGTCCTTTGGTCAGACCGCGCTTGCTGTCGACGCAATTCATGATCAGCGTCAGGTCGTTGTAAAAAGCCTCGAGGCGGCTTACGGCCGCGTTCCGGGTATTTCTGCTGCGACAATTCTAGGCGACGGCAAGATCGCAATGATTCTTGACCCCGAGAGCATAGTTCAGATGGCCCCAAGCGCCCACACACATAACCTACAGCGAGAGTATCTTCATGCCTGTGAATGAAAGCCTGACGAATGAGAGGGATATGGAACTGGTCGCATTCAGTGTGGCGGGCCTGAAACATTGCCTGGAGATCCGTAAGATTCTTGAAATCAGACGGTGGTCAGCTGTGACAGCACTTCCGCATGCTCCGACAGATGTTCTGGGTGTCATGAACCTGCGCGGTGCAGTCATACCCATTTATGACCTCGCCGCGCGTTTCGGACTGGGCAAGACAGAACCCAATGAGCGCAATGTCGTGATCGTTTGTGCCGTGGGTGGAAAGTCCATCGGATTGCTGGTCGAAGCCGTGAGCGAGATCCTGACAATCAAGAACGAGGAGATTCAACCCACTCCCGATGTGCAGTCCGCAGCCACGAAAGACTGCATTTTCGGCGTCATTTCGATCGAGGAAGAAATGGCCCGAGTGATCAATCTGGATTTCGTCGTGACGGTTTCCGCAAGTGAGGCGGCATGAAGATCGACCCGCGAATGCCGGCCAGGTTTGCTCAGCCCGGTGAGTTTTCCAAGGCCGACTTTGAGTATGTTGCATCCTTTGCAAGGGAAAAGTTCGGGCTTTCTCTGTCCGAGGCAAAACTGCCGCTCGTGAAGTCCCGCGTTTCCAGACGCCTGAGATCGCTTGGGCTGGCCGACTTCACGTCCTACCGCGCCTTTCTTGAAGGGGCCGAGGGCGGAGCAGAGGAAAGCCTGCTTTTGTCTGCGCTGACAACAAACGTCACGAGTTTTTTCCGGGAAAAGCACCATTTTGATCAGCTCAGGGACCGGGTGTTGCCCCCTTTGATTGACAAGGCAAAGAAAGGTCAGACTGTGCGCATCTGGTCAGCGGCATGTTCGACAGGACCGGAACCGTATTCCATCGCGATGGTGATCCGCGATCTGTGTGGGCACAGCACACCGCCGAAAATAGAAATTGTCGCGACTGACATCGATCCGGTTGTGATTGAAAAGGCAAAGTCCGCCACCTATGCCGCGCAGGACCGTGCGCAGATTCCTCAACCCTACGTAGCCCGCTACACCAAGCCAGGTGCCGAAAACACGTTCCGGATTGAGTGCGATACTCGTAAGCTTGTGAAGTTCGGCACGGAAAACCTCATCAAGCCGCATGCGGTTTCCGGGCTGTTTGATGTCATTTTCTGTCGCAACGCCGCGATCTACTTTGACCATGAGACGCAGGCAAGACTCTGGGAACGCTTTGCTCGATCACTCCATACCGGTGGGGTTTTGTTTATCGGGCACTCCGAGAGAGTCCATGGTCCAGCGCTCCGGCATCTAAAAAATGACGGGATAACAACATACAAAAAAGAGGGATGACATCGATGTGCCCGGTGAAATCGAGACTGTGAAGGTGCCAGTATGAGTTTGAAAGAGTCACTGAGACTGATGGTCGTGGATGATATGTCGACCAGTCGGGCGATCATTACGCAATGTCTCGATGAGCTGGGCGTCTCGCACTACACGACGGAAAACTCCGGCCGTAGTGCGTTCAGCAAGCTTGCCGCCAATCCGGTGCACCTTGTGCTGTCCGACTACAACATGCCGGACATGGATGGCCTCGATCTCTTGAAGGCGCTTCGGCAAAACCAAAGCACGCAAAGGATCGGGTTCATTCTGGTCACGGGCAAGGCGACGGCAGAAATGGTGCAGGCGGGTCAACAGCTTGGATTGAACAATCTGATCAAGAAACCCTTTACGACCGAAACAATGCAGGCGTGCATCGAGCGTGTTGTGGGCCCCCTGTAGAAAATGAACGATGTAGAGAGACTTCTGCGCCGCGTGACAGCCGAACTTGGAATTCTGAGGGCGTACATGGCGGAACTGAATGACTGGTCGGAGTGTTTTTCGAAATGTGTTCCGAAAGACATCAGAAGCGATGCCATCAAGTCCTTGCAGTTCATTGATCTGACCGCGCAGTCACTCGAGAATCTTCAACGCTTTCTGGAGTTGGTGGAGGTCGGACAACATAAGGAAGTCAACCTGGAAAAGGCGGTCAGCATGGTGGATCTTTTTGATATGAAAACACGTCTCGCAGGTGGCACGCGCCACATTGAAGATGGCAAAGCAACGGATTTGTTCTGAGGTCCAGGCCAGAGACGTGAAAAGTTTTCAAAGTTGCAGTTGCGATTTAGCTCAGGATTGACGGATGAATGGTTTCACTGCCAGGCAGGACGATTTCGGCAGGTTCGCCTGTGCGTTTTCGCTGGCATCGCACAAGCAGAAGCATCGGAACGGATCGGGATACTTCGAAAGCTTGGCGCATTTTGACTTTGCGCCTCGGTGGTTGCCGACCCGGGGGGCGCGCAGCCACCCGATGTTCCCGCCGCAGCACGGTTGTCGTCTGGCGGCCGCGCCCGGTTGGACAAAGCGCCCCGGGCCAGATTCGACAAGGAGCATATGTAATTCATGACATCAGTTAAGGTGCTGCTTGTTGCGCGTTTGCCGGCCGTGCGATCATTTGTTCACACTGCCGTTTCCCAGGAGCCGGGAATTTGCGTGGTCGCCACCGCGACCAATCTGATGCAAGCCTATGCCGAAGCAGAGGACCTCAAGCCCGCAATCGCGCTGGTGTCGGAAGAATTCACGGCGCTTGCAGAGTTCGAGATGCTGGCCGCCTTGTTTGCGGCGCTTGACACACGCTGGCTGGTGATCACCGGGGCCGGTTCAAACGGGCAGCCCCCGCCGGGTCCGATGACGCAGAACTACGGCATATTTTCTGTCGATGCGCGCGACAATCCGCGCGTGTTGATGCGGACCTTGCAGACGCTGGCCAACTCGCCGCGCAGCACCGGACGTCGCGCACCCCCACCGGTTTCCGAGGAGTCTTTCAGGGATGCCGTTGTCCTGATCGGGTCATCAACAGGCGGGGTCGATGCACTGTCGGAGGTCCTTTCCCGCTATCCCGAAAACTGTCCGCCGACCTTTATCGTACAACACACCGGCGCGTCCTTTGGCGAAAGTCTGGTCAGTCTTCTGAACAACCGCTGCGCCGCCAGTGTCGTTGCCGCAAGAGACCGGCAAACGGTCACGCAAGGCATGGTTTGCGTGGGTGCCGGCCAGAAGGCCCACCTGAAAGTCGGTACCAGAGGGCGCATTTTCAGCCTCATCGTGCCCGGCCAGGCGGTGTCGGGACACATGCCGTCCGTCGATGTTCTGTTCCGGTCCGCGCTGCCGGTTGCGCACAGGGTGGTGGCGTGCGTCCTGACGGGCATGGGCCGGGACGGGGCCGAAGGATTGCTGGATCTCCGGCGAACGGGGGCCAGAACGTTTGTTCAGGATGAGGGGAGTTCCGTGGTCTACGGCATGCCGCGTGTCGCGTGGGAGATTGGCGCGGGCGAACGACGGGTTCCGATCACGCGCATGTGCGACACGATACTTGATGCCTGTCGCAGCCGGGTTCCGGGCAAAGAGGCGATCTGAGGGGAAGACGAATGCGATACACAACCGTCCTTCAGGGAGAATGCCGCGTCACATCCGACCCGGATGCCATCCTCACGACAGTGCTGGGGTCATGCGTGGCCGTTTGCCTGCATGATCCCAAAGCGAGTGTCGGAGGCATGAACCACTTTCTGTTGCCGGGCGAGGGGTCGCAAAATTCGAAAGATCTCAGGTACGGCATTCATTCAATGGAGCTTCTGATCAACGAACTGTTGAAAATCGGAGCATCGCGCAAGCGTCTTGTCGCGCGACTTTACGGTGGCGCATCCGTGATCAAGAACAAGGCCAACATCGGCCGGTCGAATGTGGAATTTGCCAACGAGTTTCTGAAAAACGAGAGCATCCCCGCAATCGAGAAAAACGTCGGAGGTGGGCTTGCCAGACGCGTCAAGTTTCAGGCGTCAACCGGGCGTGTGAAACTCGTTGTCGTGGAAGAGGCGGCCCCATTCGCCCAGACCCCCAAGGCGCCGAAGGTCAAGCCCGAAGTCACGCTGTTCTGATCGTGGACCCGCGGAAACGCGGATGTGCTTGATGATGCGAACGTCAAGATCGCCCGTCACCCCCCCGCGCTCTGGCGATATCTGTATCAGAGCTGTGCCGTGCCGTAGCGCCTCACCGTCCGACCGCGTATGCCTGCTGGCCGCGCGGACTGGATGCCGCCCCCAGGGTGCCATCGCGCGTCCGGTAGCTCGCAGAGAGATAATTGTCCGACCAGTCGGGATCGGTCACGAGATCATGACCCTGAGCCCGCAGCCTGTCCCGCGCATCGACTGGCACCCGCCCTTCCACATGCAAGCGGGCGGGGTAGGCCTTGCGGGGGTAAAAGGAATCCGGCCAGTGCATCGAGTAGAAACTTGGCGCCTCGATTGCCATCTGCGGAGTGAGGCCAAGCGCGAGGTGTCGGACGAGAAACGCCAGTTGCCACTGGTCCTGCTTGTCACCCCCCGGTGTGCCGCACGCCATGTAGCCAGAGCCGTCGCGGTGGCTGAGCAGTGTCGGGGTCAGTGTCGTGCGCGGCCGTTTGCCCGGCATGAGACAATCGGGCGCATCAGGCGTCAGCCGCATCATCTGCAACCGCGTCCCGAGCGGCGCCCCGAGTTCGGGGATCACGGGTGACGACGCAAGCCATCCGCCGGACGGCGTTGCCGCCACAAGATTGCCCCAGCGGTCGGCCACATTGATGTGACAGGTGTCACCGTGGGCGGGTGTTGCGTGCGTTGCCACGGTGGGTTCACCGATTCCCATGGCCGCCAGAGCGTCCGCGTCAAGATTTACCCGGCAGGCGGCCTCGTAATCGACAGGGTGACCGTGGCCTTCGATGTCGCCCGGATGCCATCCTGTTGCAGCGCTTGGCGATATCCGGGCCGCCCTGGCGCGGGCGTAGTCATCGCTCAGAAGCTGCTCAAGAGGCACTGCGACAAAGTTCGGATCACCGTAGAATGTATCCCTGTCCGCGTAGCACAGTTTCATTGTTTCGGTGAGCGCGTGTATGAAACCGGCAGGGTCTTGCAATGTGTCGCGATCAAGGTGCGCGATGATCTGCAACCCCTGCAGCAGGACAGGGCCCTGGCTCCAGGGTCCGCATTTGTGGATTCGGTGACCGAACGTATCCACACAGACGGGGTCTTCATAGGAGGCGGACCAGCCGGCAAGATCGCCGGCGTGCAGGAGCCCTTGATGTTTTCGACCGGTGACGTCGCGGACGCGTTCCCGCTGACAGAACTCCGCAATGCAGGTTGCAACGGCCCCGGTTTTCCAGACTTGACGCGCCGCGTCGATCTGCGCGCCACGGTCCGGGCCTGCGCGCTCTGCCTGGTGCAACGTGCGCGCCCACGTGTCGGCCAGCGCCGGGTTTCGCATCCAGCTGCCTGGGGCCGGAGGTGTGCCATCCGGCAGATAGAGCTCGGCATTCGCGGGCCACTCTGTGCGAAACCAGTCGGTCATGGCCCCGATCGCACGCGACAAACGCGGCAGAACCGGCACGCCGGTCCGTGCATAGAACATTGCAGGTTCCAGAACCGCCGCCAGTTGCAGGCTTCCGTAGTCGCGCAACAGCAGCATCCAGGCATCGAAGGCACCCGGAATGGCCGCAGCCAGCACTCCGGTGCCCGGAATTCTGTCAAGGTCAAGCGCGGCGAACGCGTCCAGAGTGGCGGCACGCGGCGCGGGGCCCTGACCGCAGACAAGACGCGATTGTCCGGACCCCGCATGATGAAACAGGATCGGAACCTCGCCGAGCGGTCCGTTAAGATGCGGCTCGGCCACTTGCAGAACAAAACCGGCAGCCACGGCCGCATCAAAGGCGTTGCCGCCCTGTTCCAACATGGCCAGCGCGGTTTGTGCTGCAAGCCAGTGGGTCGATCCTGCCACCCCGAACCGTCCTTGCAATTCGGGTCGTGTTGTATGCAATTCTGTCATTCGAGTGCCCCGTGTGCCTCTGGCCGGAAGTTATCCCTGCCACGCGTAGGGGCCAAGACCTTGCTGTGAGCAGGACCTGAGACAAAGCGTCTGATGATGACTGACCGCTACCCGGATACGCCCAGGACATACTGGCCGGACGAGCTGTGCTTTCCGGAAACGACCTTCGCGGCGCGTCTCGCGCCAGTGCAGGCCGATCTGGCCCGGACCGGATTGGCGGGGGCATTGATCTTTGATCCTGAGAACATGTTCTGGCTGACCGGTTACCAGACAATCGGCTACTTTACGTTTCAGGCGATGTTTGTCCCGGCATCGGGGCAACCATTGATCGTGACACGGATCGTCAACCGCGATGTCGCCCGCGCCTTGCCGACGATCTCCGATGCCATTGCGGTGTCTGATACCGAGGATCACATCGACGTTCTTGCCAGGGTTCTCAGACGCTCCGCGCCGCACGGGCCGGTTGGCTACGAATCGAAAAGCCGCTACCTGAATGTCCATGACCACGCCCGGCTGAGCGAGGCTGCAGGTCCGGTGCTTCTGCCCTGGGATGGATGCATCGAGGCGCACCGGCTGATCAAATCGGCGGAAGAGCTGGACCGGATCAGGCAAGCCGCGCGCTGTGTTGAGGCCGGAATGGAAGCCGCGATCGCTGCAATCGCGCCCGGCACGACCGACAACGCCGTGGCTGCGGCGCTCTATCAGGGCTCCATCGCGGCCGGAAGCGAATACATTGGTCACCCTCCGATGGTCGTCAGCGGGACGCGGTCCGCGTTGTGTTTTGCGCTGTGGCGGCGAAAGACCATCGAAAGGGGGGATGTGGTGCTGCTTGAAGGCGCGGGCTGTATCGACCGGTATCACGCGATCATGGCGCGTACGGCCATTGTGGGTCCACCGGAGGATCGCCACAAGGCGGCTGCCGAGGCTCTGATCGACGTGCTGGAAACGGCGGTCTCCACGATCCGGCCCGGCGTGACGGCCGGCGAGGTCGACCGCATCTGTCGCGCCAGAATGGAGGCCCGCGGGTTCGGCGCATCCTTCAGGAGCAGAACGGCATACGGAATTGGTATCGGGTTTCCGCCAAACTGGGCAGAAGGGCACATCTACGCGATCCGGCCTGAGGACCCGCTGGTGCTTCGGGCAAACATGACCTTTCACGTCATTCCCACGCTCTTCTTTGACTCATTCGGCATGGCCATCAGCGACAGCGTGGTAGTGACGGACAGCGGATGCGATGTTTTGACCCGTGCGCCGCGCGATCTGATCGTTGTGACGTGACCGGGGCGGTCTTACAACTGGTCACATATCCGCGTGCAGGACTTGGCGGGGCTTGCCGGGTGCATATTCTGCGTGTTGCATGGACAAAGCCGTAATGGCGCCTGACCGTCTGATATCCAGACAACGTCAGGGCGCACAGCAAAACGAGGGCAATGTAGGGTGACGGGGGCTGATCTGATCATCAATACAGTGACCGTCTGGGGGCTGATCGGTGTGGCCGTGGCTGCGGTCTTTCTGACAGTCGGGATGGGGCGGATCGACGAAGACGCGCGGGGCGCAGTCGGTTTCAGGCCTTTGCTGGTCCCGGGGATCATGGTGCTTTGGCCTCTGGTTCTCTGGCGCTGGTATGTGCTGGCGACCGGAACAGACAACTGGCAACGTCGTCATGATCCGCCGCGCCGCGGTCACGCCATCGTTGCCGCCGTACTTGCATGTGTTCTGGCCCTGACGCTCGTGCTTTCGGTTGCCCTGCGTCAGAGCTGGCCTTCGGATATAGCGCCAGAGCGTCTTTCCTTGCCCGGGGAACAGCCGACATGAGCGTCAAGTACATTCCGGTTCAATGGAACCGGTTCAAGTATGTCTATGACGCGGTGGTTCTGGCGCTCATCATGGGGTTTCTTTGGGTGTTCGTGCACCTGATCCCCGGGCTTCTGTCCTACGACCCTGCAATCAACCCGCAGATCAACAACATGCGTGCATTCGGTGCATGCGCATTCTTTCTGATGACACTCATTTTGCTGATCGGGCCGTTGGCCCGGCTGGACACACGGTTTCTGCCGCTGCTGTACAATCGTCGCCACCTGGGGGTTCTGACGTTCTTTGTTGCCTTCAGCCACGCGGGATTTGTCATGGCGTGGTACTTTTCCTTTTCTCCGACCGATCGATATGTCGCGCTGTTGTCGACCAACACGAGTTACGGCCAGTTCCTGGGGTTTCCCTTTGAGGCCTTCGGCATCTTCGCGTTGCTCTGTTTGCTGATTCTCGCGGCGACCAGTCATGATTTCTGGCTGAAGTTCCTGACGCCCCCGGTCTGGAAAAGGCTGCACTACCTGATCTACCCGGCCTACACTGCCGTTGTCGCACATATCGGTCTTGGGGTGTTGCAGGATCAGAAAAACGCAACCTTTGGCGGACTGGTGGTTTTGTGCGCAGTGTCCGTGGCCGTGGCGCATCTGCTGGCAGCGCGGTTCGAGCGACGTTCGGGCGATCCCGCGTCCGAAGCGACCGCTCCGGACGGCTGGGAGGATGTCTGCGCGGCGGATGACATCGAGGAAGGTTTCGCCAGGGTTGCTCGTTTGCAGGATGGCGCCCGTGTCGCGGTTTTTCGCCATGAAGGGCAGTTTTCCGCAATTTCCAATGCCTGCGCGCATCAGAATGGCCCACTCGGCGAAGGGCGCATCGTCGATTGCCTTGTGACCTGTCCCTGGCACGGGTTTCAGTACGATGTGCGCACGGGCAGATCGCCCGCGCCGTTCACGGAAAAGGTGCCAACCTACAATCTGCGTCTGCGCGACGGTCGTCTGGAGGTTGACCCAAAGGCCAATCCACCCGGCACGCCTGTCGCGCCCGTTGATGCGCCGGAAACCCTGGCATGAGCCGTCGCCAGCAGCCATTTTTCGTGGGATATCTGGCCATTCCGACCGGATTGCGAGGCTGGCTCGGCCTGTATGCCCTGATTGCATTTGCCTCATTTGTCGTGACCGCGCTGGCGGTTGGTCTGACACAGGACAATCCGGGTGACGGACGTGCCATGGGCCGCCAGACGGTGCAGGGCGTGATCGAGCCTGCGCCTTATCCGATCCTGCATGTCACGCAGGGCAATGATCAGATCGCGGCTGGCGACACTCTGATGCTGTCCGGAGCGGGTAAGTTTGGTGTGCAGGATCCGGCCGCGCCGCTTCTGGGCCGCAAGGTTGAGGTCACGGGCGTTGTCCTCCAACGCGGCACGATCCGCATGCTTCAGGTCGGCAACCCACGACGCAATCTGACGGCAGTCGACGGGGCGCCACAGCCACCGGTCCCGATAGCGCAGGATCTGGGCCGCTGGCGTCTGGCGGGCGAAATCTGTGATGGTAAATGCCTTGCGGGCGCCATGCGTCCGGGGCGCGGGATTGCTCACAAGGCCTGTGCCGAGTTGTGTATCGACGGCGGCGTACCTCCGGTTTTCGTCACCACGCAGCCGGTAGAGGGGCACGAGTTTCTGATGATCGGATCACATGATGGCGGACCCGTCCCTGACGCGCTTCTTGATCAGACGGCCGTTTTCGTGTCGGTCGAAGGCAAGGTCGAGCTGCGCGGCGGTCTCGCGGTTTTCCTCGTGGACCCGGACACGATCGAGATCTTGCAATGAGGCGTGCGTTTCGGATTGTATTGGTGCTCATCGTCGCGCTCGGGCTGTTCTACATTTCGAGGTTCTGGCCGTTCGAGCTGTGGTCGAGGCAAAGCGTTCTGGGTCAATGGGGTCTGCGACCGCGCGGCGGTCTGCTGCAATTCTGGTTGAGAGGAACCCCGTTTGCGCAGTTCGAACTGATTGTTTGGGCGGTTCTGGCGTTCGTCAGCCTGAGTCTGACGGAAAAGCTGGTCGGGTGGATCACGCCGACACCGGCGAAATAACTCCGCCGCGATTTGCGAAAATCTGAGATTCAGGTTTTTTGAGAAACCCTCTAGTGTTTAATCCGAAAGCAAAGATTCCAAGGGTGGCGCAATGCTCAGAACTCCTCCGTTTGTTTTGGTTTTTGTTCTGGTTCTCGGCGTTGCGGTCAGTACGGCGCGCGCTCAGCAGGACGCCCCACCCCCTGCGGTGACGACTGCTCCGGTCACCGCGAAACATCTCAGTTTCGGGGATGTGTTCACCGGCCGGATTGAAGCGGAGCAACATGTGGATATTCGGGCGCGCGTGGCCGGTTTCATTCAGAGCATCGGATTCACCGAGGGCCAGAACGTGGCGCAGGGCGATGTTCTGTTCGAAATCGAGCCGGATGCCTATCAGGCGGCGATCCAGCAGATCGAGGGCCAGATTGACTCTGCCGAAGCCGAAGCAAAGCTGGCGGCCATAGAACTGGACCGACAGCGCAAGCTGCTGTCCACCAACGTCGCAGCGGAGGTCACGGTTCAGCAGGCAGAAGCACAGGCGGGCAAGATCGCTGGTCAAATTCTTCAGCTTGAGGGCGCGCTGAAGGACGCAAAGCTGGATCTTTCCTACACAAAGATTACGGCCCCGTTCGATGGACGGGTCGGTCTGACCGAAATCGACATTGGCGCCTTCGTCGGGGCAAGCAGTGCGCCGCTTGTCTCGCTGTCAAGCATCGACCCGATCTACGTGACGTTCCCTGTTCCCGAGGCGGTGCTGCTTGACGTGCGCAAACGGCACCTGGATGACACCGGTGCCACCCTGCCGCCAAATGCCACGATCACGCTTGCAAACGGCGATCCCTACGAAGAACCGGGCAAGGTGGAGGTGGTCGACACGATCGTTCAGCCCGGAACGGACACGATACTGATCCGCGCGTCCTTTCCCAACCCGGACGGCGTATTGCGGGACGGGCAACTTGTGACGATCGAGATCGTCGAGGATAATCCGGAGACCTCTCTGACCTTCCCGGTGCAGGCACTGCAGCGCGAACAGGCCGGTTATTTTGTCTACACTGTGGACCCGGACGACACCGCACAGAAAACAGAGATCAAGGTGGATCGGGTTGATGGTACGGATGTCGTGGTGGCGAGCGGCCTCAAGGAAGGAGACCAGATCATTGTCGATGGCATCCAAAAGGTGCGCCCCGGCGAACGTGTGCAGGTGACGCCCTCTGAAGATCAGGCAACGTCTCAATGATCAGTCAGGTTTTCATTTCGCGGCCGCGTCTGGCACTGGTGATCTCGATCGTTCTGACGCTGGCGGGCGCAATCGCAATGACTCGCATGGCGGTAGAGCAGCTGCCCGATGTGGTGCCGCCGCAGGTGTCGGTTTCCGCCTTTTATCCCGGAGCCAGCGCCGACGTGGTCGAAGCCACGGTTGCCCAGCCGATCGAACAGCAGGTCATCGGCGTGAGCGACATGATTTACATGAAATCCACCAGCGGCGCTGATGGCTCCTACAGTCTGAACGTGACCTTTGCGCCCGGCACGGATCCGGATCTGAACACCGTCAATGTGCAAAACCGGGTCAGTCTCGCGGAAAGTGCGCTGCCGTCAGAAGTCACCCGGTCCGGGATCAGCACCAAGAAGAAGTCTTCGGCGCTGCTGATGATCATAACGATCACGTCCAGCGATCCCAGCCATGACAAGCTGTTTTTGTCCAACTTTGCCACGATCAACGTGCTCGATGGTGTCAAGCGCACGATCGGCGTGGGCGATGCGTCCCTGTTTGGCGCACAGGATTATTCCATGCGCATCTGGATGGATGTTGACCGGATGACGCAACTCGAGATGACCCCGGACGATGTCATCGGGGCCATTCAGTCGCAAAACACACAGGCAGCCGTGGGGCGTATCGGCGCGCAGCCACTGACTGAGGATCCCGGCTTTCAGCTTACGTTGTCGACCCAGGGGCGTCTGACCTCGGTCGAGGAGTTCGAGAACATCGTCGTGCGCGCGTCAGCGGATGGCGGGCTTGTTCGGGTGCGCGATGTGGCGCGTGTCGAGCTTGGGTCGAAGTCCTCTGACAGTGATGCCAGGTTCAACGGAAAACCTGTGGCGATGATCGGTGTCTATCTTGCGCCCGGTGCGAATGCGCTGGAAACCTCCAATGCCATCGAACATCAGCTTGATCAGTTGCAGCGGTCCTTCCCGGAGGGTGTGGCGTGGCAGATTCCCTACAGCACCGTCACGTTCGTGGAGGCCAGTATCGAAGAGGTGCTCAAAACCCTGTTCGAGGCTTTCGTGCTGGTGGTGCTGGTCGTTTTCCTGTTTCTGGGCAATCTGCGTATGACGCTGATCCCGGTGATCGCGGTTCCGGTTTCACTGATCGGCGCGTTGAGCTTCATGATGGCATTTGGTCTGTCGCTCAACACGGTGTCGATGCTGGCTTTGGTTCTGGCCATCGGCATTGTGGTCGATGACGCGATCGTGGTGATCGAGAATGTCGAAAAAGTCATGGCCGAACGCCCCGAACTGTCGGTCGCCGAAGCCACCGGCGAAGCCATGAAAGAGATCACTGCGCCGATTGTTGCGATCACGCTTGTTTTGCTGTCGGTCTTTGTGCCGACGGCATTCATACCCGGCATAACCGGAACAATGTTCCAGCAATTTGCCGTGGCGGTCTCGTTCTCGATGCTGATCTCCGCGATCAACGCGCTGACCCTAAGCCCTGCGCTTTGCGCTCTGTTGCTGAAGCGGGACCACGGAGAAAAGAAAGGGCCTCTGGCCTGGGTGTCCCGCCAGATCGACAGGTTGCGCGATGGTTACGGCGCTGTCGTCACTATCATCACCCGCCGTGCCGTTCTGGGCGTCGGACTCTTGGGCTTTGCACTCGTTTCCAGCGGCTGGCTGATGAGTACGACACCCTCGGGTTTCCTGCCGACCGAAGATCAGGGCGTGTTTTTCACGGAAGTGGCACTGCCTGAAGGCGCATCGCTGAACCGGACGCAGGCGGTCATGGACAAGGTGGGCGAGATTATCGCCCAGACCCCCGGTGTCGAAAACGTCTCGACAGTGTCGGGTTTCAGTTTCGTGGACGGATTGAGCAAGCCCAACAGCGGCTTTGCCGTGGCGATGATGGCGCCGTTTGAAGATCGGACAGACCCGTCACTTTCGGTGGACAGCGCAATTCAACACGCCCGGGCGCAGCTTTACGCGATTCCGCAAGCCATCGGGATTCCCTTCAATCTGCCGCCGATCATAGGTCTTGGTACCGGCGCCGGCTTTGAGTTTCAGATGCTTGACCTGCAGGGCGGCGACCCGGTTGACCTTGGGGCCACGGCGTTCGGATTTGTCAGCGGGGCCAATGCGGACAATCGGCTGAGTGGTGTCTATACCACGTTCAACGCAACAACGCCGCAGCTCTATCTGAATATCGACAGGGAGAAACTGCAGACCCTGGGTGTCAGTCTGGATAGCCTGTTTCTGGTGCTCCAGGCCAATCTCGGTGGCTATTACGTCAACGACATCAACTTGTTCGGCCGCACCTGGCAGGTCAATGTCGAAGCCGACGAGGCGTTTCGCAATCGCACGGATGACATCAACCGACTGCATGTCCGGAACAATCAGGGCGAGATGGTGCCGGTGCGCGCCGTTATGACACCGGAACTGCGTCTGGGTCCGCAATCGCTTGTCCGGTATAACAACTATCGCAGCGTGACGATCGCGGGCAGCCCGGCGGAAGGACACTCTTCCGGCGAGGCGATCGAAGCCATTGAAGAACTTGCCGCAACAGATCTGCCCAACGGATATGGCTACGAATGGACCGGCACGGCGGCGCAGGAAATCGAAGCCGCGGGCACAACCCAGATCGTTCTCGTTCTGGCCGTTCTCTTTGCCTATCTGTTTCTCGTCGCGCTTTATGAAAGCTGGACAATTCCGTTCGCCGTTCTTCTGTCTGTCAGTTTCGCAATTGCGGGCGCTATGTTGGGACTTCGGTTTGCCGGGCTGGACAACAACCTCTATGCGCAGATCGGTCTTGTCGTGCTGATCGCACTCGCGGCAAAAAACGCGATCCTGATTGTCGAATTTGCAATGGAACGGCGCGCGAACGGCATGTCCATCGTCGATGCAGCGATCAATGGGGCGATCGCGCGATTCAGAGCGGTCATGATGACCTCATTGGCATTTATTGCCGGTCTTTACCCGCTGGTCACGGCCGAAGGCGCATCCGAACTTGCGCGGCGTGGCGTCGGCACGCCTGTATTTGCCGGGATGATCGCGGCAGCGGCCGTCGGAATTTTCGTGATCCCGTCGCTTTACTTTGTTGCGCAATGGTTTCGCGAAAAGGTGCATGGTACCGCAAAACCCGAAACACCTGAGGCAGCGGCTACGGAAACCGCGCAGGGCGACTGAGTGACGCTGCGGACCCGCGCAGTGTCTGATCTGTTTGAATCCGCCGATCACGAGCGCCGCGCGGGATCATGCGTCGGGCACCGGATGCGGATGACCGACCGAGCCGCGTCGCGGATAAGGGGCTTGAAACGCGCATGGGGTGTCGTTTGCGATGACAAGGGCGCGCCCTTGCCCTGCGGTGCGTTCCGGCCTGAAGGTGACGGGCGACCTGGTGGCAAATGACGTCCGGTCGAGGGCTCATCCGCCATTGTGCCGGTCAGGCGCAATCACGCTGACGCCTTGACCGCCGCAATCACTTTTTCTATCTGGGCCTCGCTCAGATGCGGCCCGATAGGCAGGCTGAGCACCTCGTCCGCCAGTCGACTGGCCAGCGGCAGGTCGTCTCGCGTCAGCTTCATATCCGCGTATGCGCCCTGCAAGTGCGGTGCGATCGGATAATGAATCAGCGTCTGCACACCTTTGTCTGCCAATCGCGCTGCCAGGCCGTCCCGGTCGGTGCTGCGCACGACAAACAGATGCCAGGACGGGTCTGCTTCCTGCCGAACCGCCGGCAGCACGAGATCCAGCCCGCTGAACGCGTGCCGGTAGTGATCGGCAACCGCCCGCCGCCGCCGGTTCCAATCGTCCAGAACGTCCATCTTGACCGAAAGGTAAACCGCCTGCACGGGATCCAGACGGCTGTTCATACCGGGGATTTCATGCCGGTACTTTTCACGCGAGCCGTAGTTGCGCAGCAGCCTGACGCGCTCTGCCACGCCGGGGTCTGACGTTGTTACCGCTCCGGCATCTCCCAGGGCGCCCATGTTCTTGCCGGGATAAAAACTCCAGCAGGCGGCATCGCTCTGACCACCCACCCGCGCGCCACTCCAGCGCGCACCATGGGCTTGCGCCGCGTCTTCGACAAAGGCGATCCCAAGTTCGCGCGCCACGTCTGCGAGACCGGCAACATCGGCGGGTTGCCCATAGAGATGCACTGCGATCAATGCCTTTGCATCCGGCTCGAAGGCCGCCCTGACGCCCTCTGGTGTGATGTTGTACGTGGCCTCATCCGGTTCCACGGGTATCGGCACGGCGCCGCATTGAGTGACCGCCAGCCAGGTCGCCACGAACGTGTGCGACGGAACCAGAACCTTGTCACCGGGTTCCACGCCAACTGCGATCAAGGCCAGTTTCAGCGCGTCGAGTCCGTTGGCAACCCCGACCGCGTGTTCGGCCTCGCAATACGCAGCAAAGCTGTGCTCGAACGTTTCGACCTCGGCACCGAGGATGTACCGGCCTGAGCGCAGGCTTTGCAGCATCAAAGGTTCGGCCACCGGCGCCAGTTCTTCGTAGGCCGCCTTGAGGTCCAGAAACGGAACCATCACGCGCGGTTCCCCAGCTCTTTCAGAAAGGTGTCGTGGTCACGGATGTAGTCGGTTTCGCTGTAGGGCGCCGACGCCAGCACCATGCAGACGGCCCCGGACGAGAAGTTGTCCAGGTAGCGCCACATCATCGGACAGATGTAAATTCCGAAGTAGGAACGGTTCAGGTGAAACCGCTGCTCTGCCACACCGTCGCTCAACACCACGTCGAAACTGCCCGACATGGAGATCATGAACTGATGGAGGTTTCTGTGAGCGTGTGCCCCGCGGTCTGACCCCCCCGGCACATCATAGAGATAGTAGACGCGCTTTATCTCAAACGGAATGTGGGTCTGACCCTCGATATAGGTCAGATTGCCCCGCGAATCCTCGATCTTGGGAAGCTCGATCCTCTTGCAGTCTTTCAGTGGCACGCCCGCCCCCGCCTGTCGTCTGGGCGCAGCCTATTTGTCAGACGCCACGATCACAAGTTCGGCTGCAATATCGGGATAACGCTCGCCAAGCTTCATAAAGGCGTCAAGCATTTCGGTTGTCCATTGCGCCTCGATCTGGCCGTCGGAAATGGGCTTCAGCCAGTAACCGCCGAAGTAATCCACGCGCAGGCCGGCCCTGACAAAATCCGCCCTTAACGTTTCGGGGCCATAAACGCGCCGGTGGCCGTGGTGGATGTCCTTTTCCGACATGTCCTGCTCGGTCTCCAGAAGCCCCATGATGACGGCGGCCTGACGGTGCAAAGACCGGCAATTGGGGACCGAACACACAATCCTGCCCCCGGGCTTCAGCCAGAGTTTCGCCCGTGCGAGGATGTGCTGAGGATTGTCAACATGTTCCAGAACATGGCCGAGCAGGATGACATCATAGGTCGGTTCGCATTCCCACTCTTCGAACAGCGCGACATGCACCTTGAGGCCGGGGAACTTCTGGCGAAGGATTTCTGCAAATTCAGGCGATCCTTCCAGGCATTCAAGATCACAACCGGCCTCGACTAGCTGCCTCGTCATTGTGCCTTCTGCCGGGCCCATTTCGAGGATCCTGTCATCGTCGTTCATGAACCGGCGAAAAATGTCAAAGCTGTAGCGGATGGTCGCCAGTGCAGTTGGTTTTTCGTACCAGCTGTCCTTTGCAATGTCGGAGATGCGCTTTAGTTCTTCGTTTGCAAAATCCAAAAATTTGTCCCCTACTGGCCAAAGTTGAAGAGCCTAATGGGGGGATGGCGGCCGTCGTGTCAAGCGCAGAGATTGCCATCGCCGTCGGCTCGGCGGGATCAGCGACTGGGCTGGGAGCGCTGCGTGCGTTGACCGATTGGGATGCGGTGGCCCGCTGCCTTGCGTGTGACATCAATCCATCTCATCTGGTGGCGGCCGTCACCGATTTCGCGTTTCTACGCGTTTTGCCCGCGACGTCCGGCGACTTTGCAAAGTCTCTCTCTGGTGATCTCTCAGACCGGGGCATCACGGCCTACTACCCAATCCACGACGCTGAGATTTCCGCCGCCTCGAAGGGGCGCACCATTTTTTCAGGTTGCGGTGTTGATGTTTTGGCACCGCACGGTGACGCGATCGCAATCGTTCGTGACAAGCTGCGCATGGCAGAGGTTTTTGCGTCCGCGCACGTGCCCGGACCGGCCACAACCCGTCTCGACCTTGCGGAATGGCAGGGCAGGGCGCTGCATGTCAAACCCCGTACCGGTGTCGGCAGCCACGGTGCGACGGCCGTCCGGGATGCCGCCGGTTTGGCTTTGTGCAAGGCCTCTGGCGACCCTGAACTGATGATTGCACAACCCTTTGTCGAAGGCGACGAGATCACGATCGACGCCTTCTGTCCGTCACCCGGCACGGTTCAGGCCATTGCCTGCCGGGAGCGGGTCGAGGTAAAGGCCGGCGTTTCCACCAAGGCGCGCATTTTCTTCGACAAGAGTCTTGCAGACCTGACCGCTCAGGTTTCGGATGCGCTCGGTTTGACCGGCAGCTTCTGTCATCAGGTGCGCGGCTCCGCTCGCGGCGGTTGGCAAGTGATTGACGTGAATCCCCGGATCGGCGGTGGCACGGCCATGTCAGTGGCTGTCGGGCTCAACTTTCCCGCCGCCCATGCCGCTCATTTTCTGGGCCTCGACACGACGAAATTCTTCAAACCCCTGCCAAATGGGGACGTCTTTGTCGTCCGGTCCTACCGTGAACACGTCACATGTCCAGCAAGCCCGTAATCGGTGTCGATCTCGACGGCACGGTGCTGGATTGCCGCCCGCGGCAACAGGCTGTCACGTTGCAACTCGTGCCTGACGCAACACCGCACGCTGACGCGCTCTGGTGCTTCAAGCGCGAGGGCTGCTCGACCCGAGATGCCCTCAGGAAACTTGATCTGGCAATTCCAGAGCATTTTGACCAGAACTGGATGCACCTGATCGAGAGGTCACGCTATCTTGGACTTGACGCAGCTCTGCCCGGTGCCCCGGCGGCGCTGCGCGCGCTTTCGAGTGTTGCCGACCTGCACTTGATCACCGCGCGCCAGAACGCAAAGGGTGTGCACGACACCCTTGCGCGCCTTGCACTCGACCCGTGTTTCACGCAGGTTTCTGTCGTGCCCGTGGGGCCGGACAGCGCAAAAACGAAGGCAGACTGCCTGCGGGCCACGGGTGCTGTCGCGCATTGCGGTGACAGCGAGGTCGATGGTCGCAGCGCGGCTATGGCAGGCATCCCGTTCTGGGCTGTCACCTCTGGTCAACGATCAGAGACATTCCTTTTGCGTCATACCGCCCCCGCGCGCCTTGCGCCGTCCCTGCATGCCATCGCCGAGGCGCATGACGCTTGACCGTATCGTTGATTGTTGAGGTCCGTGCCTTGGCCGGTCACCGATATGACCGGTCGGCAGAGAGCACCGTTGCAGACCGGAAAGCGTTAGCGGTTGCGCTTGAGGCGGGCATATGGGAGTAGATTTTTTGTTCCTGAAAAAGGCCGAACGACTGGACAACCGGCATGTCGCAACTCTGTTCTGTCATCTGCCTGAGCTACAACCACGCGAAATTCGCAGAAGAAAGCCTGCAATCGGTCTTTGCGCAAACCTATCGTGAGCTGGAACTGGTCATACTGGATGACGGATCGTCCGATGGCACAGTTGACCGTGTCAGACAGGCTCTTGAAAGCAGCCCGTTTCCCTCAGATTTCATTGCCCAGAGCAACGAGGGCAATGTTGCACGAAACGTAAACCGGGCGATCGCAAGAGCCTCGGGCGATTATCTTACGTTCCTGTCGCTGGATGACCGCCTGATGCCAGACACCGTCGAGCGTAAGGTCAAACTCCTGGCGACGGACGCCAATATCGTTTTCGCGGCCGATACCGGGTACCAGGTCATCGACGAAACGGGTGCGCCTCTGGGTATCGAACGCCGCCCGGATGAGGTGACAGCCTCGGGTTCTGTGGATGCCTTGATCGAAAACGAACGCGCGATGATAGGATTTTTCATTCAGGGCCAGCTTTTCCGGCGCGATGCAATCAACACCATCGGAGGATTTGACGAAGACCTGAACGGCGATGACATAATCCTGCGTGTCAAGCTGCTGCGCCATATCCGGCAGAACCCGGCGTTGAGGTTCCATTTTTCCGATGGCGTTTCGTTCGCACACAGAACGCATCCGAGCAATCTGGCCGGCAACACGTTTCGGCAAGTAAAGACCGCAATTGATCTCAAAGAGCGTTTCTTTCCCGACCGTCCGTATCCGGATGTATTCTATGTGTGGCTTGAGACATGTTTTCGCAAATGCCTGAGCGACGGGGCGGGTGCCGATCTTCAGACGGTACTGGACTATCATCCGGTGATCGCGGACTATTATGAGGTGCACCGGAAATCGTGGAAGTATCGCGGACGGGTCGCGAAATCGAAGCTGAAGCGGCTGCTAAAGTCCTCTGGCGATCCCGGTTGACCGCACGGGATCGGTCCATCCGTACCGGGTGACGGGCCACTTGTACATGGACCATCCATTCCAGCGCGCGGCCCAGTTTCAGACCACTTGATGGCCCTGGCCACACGCGGTTTTTCACGCGCGGCGATGGCAACACTTCACGGGGCTGCACAATGACCGCGCGTGCGGCCGTTCGCGAAGTGCAGCGCGCCCCTGGCTGCGGCATATGGCTGACACGTCCGGGTGAGGCCCGGTTGCTTTGACACGTTGTCGCGACGCGGCCAGACAGCGCCACCGCACGTCACGATCTGATGCTGCGATGCGCCTCGATTCTGAGGGATTTCCAAACCGGCCTTATGCGCACTACTATCTTTGCAACGTGCAGGGACGACGAGATTGCAGCAAAACGCCAAAAACATGCGCCACATGAAGGACGCGCCTGAATCCAAGGAAATCACCAGAGGTTTCGGTGACGACCTGGCGCGCGCCTCGGTTCTTGTCATTGATGACGAACCGGGAATGAGAAATTTCCTGTCAAAGGTTCTGACCGGAGTTTGCGCCAGGGTCGATGTTGCAGAGAACACACCGAACGCCTCCAACCTTCTTGATAACAAGTCGTACGACGTCATCGTGCTCGACAACATCATGCCTAACAAAACCGGATTGGACTGGTTGGCCGAGCAACGTCAGATCGGCCTGTTCAGTGATGCAATTCTGATCACCGCTCATGCCGATCTGGATACGGCGATTCAGGCCATCCGTGCCGGGGCCAGCGATTTTCTGCTCAAGCCGTTTCGCTCGAACCAGGTACTCAATGCAATTGCACATAGTCTCGAACGTTCGCGTCTCAGACGTCAGAACTCTGTTCTGCGTCATGAACTGGAGCTTGGCAAAGACTTGCTGAACCATCGTGACGCGCTGCTTGGCACCTCGACCGAGATCCAGACAGTGCGCCATGCCATTCGGCAGGCGGCCGTGTCGCATGCGCATGTGGTTGTCCGCGGCGAGGTCGGATCGGGCAAGCAGGTGGCAGCCCGCATGTTGCACGCCGCCTCGCCGCGATCCGACAAACCGTTCGTCTGGTTGAAATGCTACGGCATGACCGAGCAGACCTTTCAGCAGCGGCTGTTCGGTCAGTTGGACAAGACATCCGGCGGATCCTATGCGGGCGAAGAGGGCATGTTGCTCAGTGCGACAGGGGGCACTCTTTTTCTGGAAGATGTAGAGATGCTTTCGCCAGGCTGTCAGAACATACTTGCGGAACTTCTGAGCACCGGGCGATTCAGCCCGCTGGGCGCGAGTCGCAGCGTCGAACTGGATGTGCGGATCGTCAGTTCAACCGTTCGTCCGCTAAAGGACATTGCCGCCGAGCGCGCGTTTCGCGCGGATCTGCTCTACCTGCTCACGGTGTTCGAGATTGTCCTGCCCCCCCTGAGGGAGAGGACCGACGATATCCTGGAATTGTCCGCGTTCTTTTCCAAAACCCTGGCGCAACGCATGGGAACGAAAATGCCGTCGTTTTCTCCCTTGGCGCGCCGTCGTTTTCTGTCTCACAACTGGCCGGGAAATGTGATGGAATTGCGCAATACGGTCGAGCGTGCCCTGATCCACGGCGATTACGAGGCCGCGCTCGGAGAGAGGTCGGCGCAGTTCGAGGTCGAGACCCTTGCGACCATCGAACAGCGTCACATCATAGCCGTTCTTGACGCCTGCGAGGGAAACCGCGCGGAAGCGGCGCGTCGGCTGGGCATCGCGCGCAAGACCATCGACCGCAAGTGCCAGAGCTGGGGGCTTTAGGCGATGCGTTCGGTTCGCTGGCGACTTCTCATTATTGCACTTCTGCCCCTCGTGGTGCTTTTGCCGGTTTTGCTTGGCATAACGATGATCAGATGGATCAACAAATACGATGAATTGCTGATTGCAAAAGTCGCGAGCGACCTGCGCGTGGCCGAGCAGTATTTCGGACGTATTGAAGCAACCCAGGCGGCTCGCGTGGCGGCTTTGGCGCAATCCGTCGGCTTTGCACAGGCCCGGACGCAGGGTCAGCAGGCGCTGAACACCTTTCTGGAAAATGAGAGAGTGGCGCTTGAACTTGATTTTCTGGTTTGGGACACCCTGTCGGACACGGGCCTGCCCGACGCCGCCAGGCAGGTGGCGTTGGCCGCGACACCTGATGCGCCGAGTGCCAATCTGGTGCTTCTGGATGCGGACGCGCTTGAAAGGATATCCGCGCCACTGGCCGACCGCGCGGCGATCCCCCTTGTCCCGACCGAGGCCGCCCGGCCAATCGCTCGGGATGTCGAGAGCCGGGGGATGTTCATTCTGGCCGCGTACCGCTGGTCCGACAGCGACGCGGTACTGATCGGCGGGCGGCTTCTGAACCGGAATCTGGATGTCATAGATACCATGAACGCCCTGATCTACCGTGACGAAACCGGTCAGGTCTCGCGCACGGGGACGACAACCCTGTTTCTGGATGATGTCCGGATTTCAACGAATGTTCGGATGTTCGAAGGATCGCGCGCGCTTGGCACACGGGTGTCCGAGGTGGTGTGGCGTCAGGTTATGGAAACCGGACAGACCTGGCTGGATCGCGCTTTTGTGGTCAATGACTGGTACATCTCCGGATACGTCCCGCTTACGGACATCGCCGGGAACCGGATCGGGATGCTTTACACGGGCTTTCTCGAAGCACCGTTCACGGCTCAGAGGAATACAACGGTTCTGACCCTGATTCTGGCATTCGTCGCCGTTTTTGCCCTGTCGGTACCGCTGTTTCTGTGGCTTGCGCGGGGTATATTCGCACCTTTGGAGAAGATGACATCGACAATGGCGCGCGCGGAAGCGGGCGCGCTGAATGCAAGGATCGGACCGGTTTCGGAAAAAAGCGAGATCGGTGCGGTGGCACGACATCTGGACCGTCTGCTTGACCAGGTTGAAGAACGTGATGCTTCGCTGAGGGACTATGCCGACAACCTGAACGAGCTGGTCGAGAAACGCACCGAGGAACTCAAAGAGGCCAACAGAAAGCTGGAGGCCACGTTTGCCAAGCTTGTCATGTCCGAAAAGCTGGCCTCTGTCGGCGAAATCACAGCGGGTGTCGCGCACGAAATCAACAACCCTGTTGCGGTCATTCAAGGCAACCTGGAAATAATTCGCATGGGTCTGGATCCTGACAAGCAATCCGAACTGAAAACAGAGTTCGATCTGATTGATGCGCAGACTCACCGCATCAACATCATCGTCGGGAAGCTTCTGAACTTTACTCGTCCGGACGAAATGTCGGATCTCATGACGCTTGTGGATGCGGCGAAGACCGTAGAGGATTCGCTTATTCTGGTTGCACCGGATCTGCGAAAACATGCGATCGTCACGCAGGTGACGCATGTGCCAAGCCCGTCGTTCCGGGTCATCGAGACGGAACTGCAGCAGGTGGTCGTGAACCTGGTTATAAATGCGACTCAAGCCATGGGAACGGGCGGAAAACTGACGATCAAGACGTGTCCTGCAACACGCGAGGGCGTGCCGGGCACGGAAATCCTTGTCGAAGATACCGGCCCCGGCATTCCTCCCGACAAAATCGACAACGTGTTCGACCCCTTCATGACAACAAAGCTTGGATCCGGCTCGGGACTTGGCCTTTCAATCAGTCAGACGCTGGTGACCCGTGTCGGAGGGCTGATATCCGTTAGCAGTGTTCTCGGGAAAGGCGCTGCATTTTCTGTGTGGTTTCCGGCGGCGGACAATTCGTCTTCCGAGTCCGCTGAATCGGTCGCATAACTGGACATTTTGTCCACATGCCATTGGCCCTCACTGTCATTCACGGACTTTATGACCTTTCTGCCGTGCAGCAAGATTGCCGTAGGCTATTGAAATATATAATAAAATTATTGACCGATCTGTCTGCGGGTTCTAGATCGAATTCAAAGCGGACTGTCCAGATGTCAAACCATGCGTAATTCCTGGTCGACAAAGGGACGGCGCAACTGGACCGGAGGAGGGCCTGACCAGTTGTTATTGGTTCTTTGTTTTGGCTGATCGGGCCATCGCGCTCGGATTGGCATGTTTTCGTAAATTTTACACCATCGGCATCGCCGCACGGCGGCTGTGTACCGGCGTTCAGGCGCGTCACCGCCCGGTCTGCCTTCGATGGACAAAGGAACGGAACGCCAAAAGAAGCGTTCATTAAAAAGTCGAGCAAGCTTGATAACGCGCAAGGGAGGAAAGAAGCACATGAAACAGAGACGATTGAGTTACTGGCTGTCAGGTGCCGTTGGTGCCGTGGCAGCCGTGTCGACTCTGGCGGCGCCAGACATGGTGGTCGCCGAGGAGACGCAATATTTTCCGGTCGCCAGCAGCCGGGTCGGGCCCTATTCCGCTATGGGAACAGGGTACTACGGCGCGCAGATCGACTATATGAACTATGTCAACATGAATGGCGGCGTGAACGGCGTCATGCTGACATGGCAGGAATGCGAAACCGAATACAACGCGGTCAAAACCGTTGAGTGCTACCAGCGACTTCTTGAAAAAGATGGTCAGCGCATCGTTGTGTTCGACACGTTGGGCACACCGGGGGCCTATGCGGTGATCAACCGTATGGCCGAAGATGAGGTGGTTCTCGCGCAATACGGCTATGGCCGTACAGACGCTGCCGACGGCAGGGTCTGGCCCTGGGTCTTCAACGCGGCCAGCCACTACTGGTCTCAGATCGCCGTGAAGATGAAGTTCATGGCCGATCAGGAGGGCGGCATTGAAAACATGAAAGGCAAGAAGATCGTCCACATGCACATTGACTCTGCATATGGACGCGAACCTCTGCCCGCCATGCGCCAGATTGCCGAGGACTGGGGTGTCGAACTGGTGGAAATTTCAATCCCGCCCCCAGGTCTGGAACAGCAGTCGCAGTGGTTGCAGGTGCGCAAGGAACAGCCCGACTGGGTGACGTTCTGGGGCGCGGGCTCTGGCATGAACTCGACCGGCATGACCAATGCTGCGCGCGTCGGATTTCCCAGGGATCGTCTTGTCTACGTGACGTTTGGCGCGGCTGAGGAAGACATGTTCCCGGCCGGCGACTCGGCCACGGGCACCTATGCGATGGCCAATGCGCTGCCGGGACAGGAGTTCCCGCTGGTCGAGGCCATCAAGGAACAGGTCTATGGTGGAGGGAAGGGCAACCTTGCCGACGAAAGCCGGATCGGTTCTGTCTACTGGAACCGTGGTCTTGGCGCGGCTGTCATGTGGATCGAAGCGCTGAAGAACGCGCAGGAAATGCATGACAAAGTCGGTCAGGCTGTCACCGGAGCAGAGTTCCGCGACGGTTACGAAGCCCTGAACATGACCGAAGAGCGCCTCGAAGAACTTGGAATTGGCGGCATGGTCGCCCCGTTTGCCATCTCGTGTGAAAACCACGAGGGCGCCGGCAAGTTCGCGATGATGCAGTGGGACGGTGAGAAATTCGTCCAGGTCACTGGCTGGGAAGAACCTCTTGATCCGGCGTATATCCGGTCTCTGGTCGAGAATTCGGCGGCCAAGTTTGCCAGTGAGAACAACATCACACCGAAAGAGTGCTCATAGGCTCACCGGCCTTTGATCAAACGGGGGTCAGAGACATCATATTCAGTCTCTGATCCCCGCCTAACGGGGGGCCTGTGTCCGGCAACCCTGGTGACCTTCAGGAATTCGATGGCAGACTCCCAATGAACGCGACTTCAGACAATATTCTTGAAATCGACACGATCGAAGTGGTGTATGACAGTGTGATTTCAGCCCTTCACGACGTGTCGTTGACGGTGCCCCGAGGCAAAATCGTAGCCCTGCTGGGCGGCAATGGCGCCGGAAAGAGCACCACGCTCAAATCCGTTTCCACGATGCTGGCCGCCGAGCGTGGCAAAGTCACGAACGGCTCGATCACGTATGACGGAACGAAGATCAAGAATCAGAACCCCTCTGAAATGGTTGGGCTGGGCATGGTGCAGGTGCTCGAAGGCCGGCGGTGTTTTGGTCATTTGACGGTAGAAGAGAACATTATCGCAGGGGCCTACTCGCGGAAACTGTCAAAGGCGGAAATCCGGGGCGAACTGGATAAGATATACAGCTACTTCAATCGCTTGAAAGATCGACGCAAAAGCCAGGCTGGCTTTACCTCCGGGGGGGAGCAGCAGATGGTCGCGGTGGCCCGGGCGATGATGGCAAAGCCCAAGATGCTGCTGCTGGACGAGCCGTCGATGGGTCTTGCGCCTCAGCTGGTGGCCGAGATTTTCAACATCGTTCAGGAGCTCAACCAGAAGGAAGGCGTGAGCATTCTGCTGGCCGAGCAGAACACGAACGTGGCGCTTCGCAATGCCGACTACGGTTACATCATCGAGACAGGTCACGTCATGCTGCACGGCAGTGCGGACAGTTTGCTCAATGATGACAAGGTCAAGGAACTCTACCTCGGCATATCCAAGGAAGGCCGAAAGAACTTCCGCGATGTGCTGCGAGAAGAAAGCGCGTCGCACGCAGGCATTCACCATGCCTGAACAACAAATCGAACTCTGACAGAAAAAGCCATCCAGATGACACAAGCCCGAAGCTTTCCAATCGGCGCACCAATACTTGAGGTGAGCCATGTCTCGCTCAGTTTTGGCGGTGTAAAGGCCGTAACCGACACGTCATTCAATGTGTTGCAGCATGAAATCAAAGCCATCATCGGACCCAATGGTGCCGGCAAAAGCTCGCTGTTGAACTGTATCAACGGCATATACAAGCCGCAGGAGGGCACAATAGCCTTCATGGGTGAGGTTTTGCAGAAAATCAGCCCGAACTTTGTCGCCCGCAAAGGCATATCGAGAACGTTCCAGAACCTCGCGCTTTTCAAGCGGATGTCGGTGCTCGACAATATCCTCGTCGGGCGACGTCTTCACATGAACGCTGACTTTCTGTCGGTGGCGCTTCAACTTCCGAAGGCGCGACAGGAGGAAAAGGAAAACCGGGAGCGCTGCGAAGAAATCGTGGACTTTCTCGAGATCCGGGACATCCGCGATACGCCAGTAGGCCGGCTGCCATATGGTTTGCAGAAGAAGGTTGAACTGGGCCGCGCTCTGGCGACAGAGGCGCAGGTGCTTCTTCTTGATGAGCCCATGGCGGGCATGAATGTCGAGGAAAAGCGGGAAATGTGCCGTTTTATCTTGAAGGTGAACGACGAGATCGGCACGACGATCGTGCTGATCGAACACGATATGGGGGTCGTGATGGATATTTCAGACAACGTTGTTGTGCTGGACTATGGCAAGATCATTGCCGACGGGCCGCCTGATGAGGTCAGGGCAAACCAGGATGTCATCGACGCCTATCTGGGGGTGGCCCATGACTGAATTTCTGTTCTTTATCGAAGTCGTGGTCGCCGGTCTTCTGGCGGGCACGATGTATTCGCTCGTCGCCCTGGGATTTGTGCTGATCTACAAGGCGTCTTCCACGTTCAACTTTGCGCAGGGCGCAATGGTTTTCTTTGCGGTGTTGTCCTTCGTGGGCTTCATGGAACTTGGCCTGCCATTCACCCTGGCCTTCTTTGTCACGATCCTGCTGATGGTCCTTGTGGGATATGCGACGCAGCGCCTGGTGCTTGAGCCATTGATGAATCAGAGCGAAGACACGCTGCTCATGGCAACAATCGGGCTTGGCTTTGTGCTTGAAGGACTGGCACAGGCGGCCTGGGGGGTCGAGGTGCGGCGGCTTGATCTGGGGATCGGAGACTTCCCGATTCAATGGATTGTAGATACGACAGGTCTGTTCATTTCCGCGCTCGACCTGACGGCAGGCCTTGTGGCGGCGGTTATGATCATCGGTCTTGCGCTGCTGTTCAAGTACACAAAGATGGGGCTTGGTCTGCGCGCGGTCGCCGACGACCCCGGCGCGGCAAGCTCTATCGGGATTCCGTTGAGCAGCATCATGCTCATGGTCTGGTCGGCCGCAGGTGTGGTTGCACTGGTTGCGGGGATGATGTGGGGCGCCCGAGCCGGCGTGCAGTTCGCGCTTGTCGATCTGGCGCTGAAGGCGTTGCCGGTCCTGATCATTGGCGGGTTCTCGTCGATCCCCGGAGCGATCGTCGGAGGGCTTATAATCGGTGTCACCGAAAAGGTGCTCGAGGTCTATATCGGGCCGTATTTCGGGGGCGGAATCGAGGGATGGGCCCCGTTCGTTCTGGCAATCTTCTTCCTGCTGTGGCGGCCTGAGGGCCTCTTTGGCGAAAAAATCATAAGACGGGTGTGAGGACTGGCCATGAAAGCGAAACCTGTATTCCTGAGCTACTCGCGCAACGACATCGTGAACTTCATCGTTCTGATGGGCCTTGGCTTTGCGGTTGTCCCGTTCATCGTTCAGTCGGACTATTGGTACGCATCCATTCTGATCCCCTGGCTCTGTCTGTCGCTGGCGGCCATCGGCCAGCAGATCGTGATGGGGTATGCGGGACAACTGGCGCTTGGGGCGGCCGGGTTTATGGCTGCGGGGGCCTTTGCGCTGTTCAACCTTGAACTGCGACTGCCGTTCATCCCGTTTCCGATCAACCTTATGTTGTCCGGCCTCATTGCCGCTGCATTCGGCATTCTGTTCGGGCTGCCCAGCCTGCGCGTTCGCGGCATATACCTGATGGTCGCAACCCTGGCGTCTCAGTTCTTTATCATCTGGATGATCGACAAGTTCGGCTGGTTCAAGAACTATGACACGTCCGGCATCATCACCGCCCAGGACATCGTAATCTTCGGCAAGGCGTTCACGTCACCGATGGAGATGTATCTTGTGGTGCTGGTGGTGGTCACGGTTATGACGCTGCTCGCCATCAACATGGCACGCGGCAGCACCGGCCGAAACTGGATGGCTGTGCGCGATATGGATATCGCCGCCGAGTCGATGGGCATCTCTCTTTTGCGCACCAAGCTTCAGGCCTTTGCCATCAGCGCGTTTTTCTGCGGCGTCGCTGGTGCGTTGTTTGCATTCACCTATCTCAAGTCGATGGAGCCGGTGGCCTTTGACATCAAGCTGTCCTTCCGGATTCTGTTCATGGTGATCCTGGGGGGACTGGGGACGATCAACGGCGCCTTCATCGGCGCTGCGTTCATTCTTCTTTTCCCGGTCGTTCTGAACACATTGGGCAACGAGATTTTTCACGGGATGATCGATGCCACCATCATCTCGTCGATTGAACTGATTGTGTTCGGTGTGCTGATCATCGTGTTCATGATCTATGAACCACTCGGGATGGCCAAGCTTTGGGATAACATTAAGATGAAGTTTGGTGCCGGTAAAAAGCGCAGCGGCGTGTCGGCCAGCGCCAAGAGCGAGGCGTAGGGGTTTGCGCACACTCACGTAAGTTGTGCCCCCCGCATCACCGGGCTCTGGAGGCGCTGCCGGAACAGTCCGGATAACCGCCTTGCGCGCGCGTTGAAACACACGCCTTCGATTCCGACAGGTATGTTCCTCTGCCGCCAGGTTCGGATCGGGGCGGGGACGAGCACCGCACACGCCCCGCCCGACTCCCCACTCTGCCCACAAGGGTATGGACGGTTGATTGCCAGCTTACTGACGGATACAGCGATCTGTTTGAGGGTTTAGGCGCACTTAAAACCCATTGAAAGCAATGATTCTGGCAGCCCGTAGGGGAATCGAACCCCTCTTTCCAGGTTGAAAACCTGGCGTCCTAACCGATAGACGAACGGGCCAAGTGCGCCACCCGCGTGGAATAGAAAAATAAGCAGGCTGGTGCAAGGGGCAAGTTGGCAGTTTTT
>JBCCHI010000019.1:0-42159 GCA_039028815.1 Pseudomonadota bacterium | reverse complement strand
GCACGAGCTTTGGCATGAGAAACCGCCAGGTGTCCCGCGCCGCGCCGATCCCGTGCACCAGGAAAAGCGGCGGACCGCTGCCGTCCACCGAACAGTCGCATGCCATCGCCCTGGTCATTCCGCCGCAACCCGCCCGGTTGCGGAACGACCTGTGAAATGCGGCATGACCTCTTCCGCGAAACACTGGATGCACTCCAGCGTTTCCGACTGCGCCAGACCGAAATTGACGCTCAGGATCACCCGGTCGATGCCCAGCTCTGAGTAGGGCGCCAGCCTGTCGATCATCTCCTGCGGTGTGCAGATCAGAAGATTCTCTGCCAGGTCCTGTTTGCTTTGCGTGCGCGGCAAGGGCCGGATCATCCCGTGATCCAGCAGGCCGGGGCCTGTGTAGACGTTGTCGAACCGGCTGTAGTAGTGCTCGGCCACGTCCAGCTTGGCCGCCCGGTCCGTCTCTGACGTGGCGATGAAACCCACCCGCGACAGCGACAGGGTCAGCGCTGCGCCCTCTTCCCCCATTTCGTCCTTTGCGCGGGTGAAAGCGCCCACCTGATCATGCAACAGCTGACGGTTGCCCGCCAGCGGGGTGGTCTGAATGTGAAAGCCCCGCTTTGTGCAATGGTAGATCCCGTCGGGATTCATCACCGCCATCATCATCCGGGGGCCGCCGGGCCGAACCGGGCGCGGCATGATGGTGATCGGATCGAACCTGTAATACTTGCCGTCCCAGGACACCTCTTCCTCGCTCAGAAGCGCCTGCAACACGTCCAGTGATTCATCGAACCGCTCGCGCGTTTCGTCCATCGGCACGCCAAGCCGCTCCATCTCGAACGGAAAGGCCCCGCGCCCCACACCCAGCAACAGACGCCCCTCGGTGAAGATGTCAGCCACCACGACCTCACCCGCATAGGTTCGCATGTCATGCAGCGGCAACACAACGATCGAGGTCATGATCTTGATCTGCTCGGTATGGGCCGCGATCTTGACGGCAAAGGTCAGCGGCGCGGGCATCATCAGGATATTCATCAGGTGATGCTCGGTCACCGACACGCAGTCAAACCCCAGACGGTCGGACAGAACGGCCTGGTCAAGCATATCGCGATAGACGCGATCGCCTCCGTAGGACTTGTCGGGGTAATCGGCCGACAGCTGAATGCTGAATTCCATCACAGGGTCCTCGTCTGGCACATGTCTGATAAAAAACGCTACGAGAGTTTGTTAGTTCTTGAAAGCGAATTTAATTGTCTTATTAGTTCGATAAATTCGATTTATCCTGACCGATGAACATCACCGCACTGCAAACCTTTCTGACAGTTGTGGACTGCGGCAATCTCAACAAGGCCGCGGACAGGCTGAATGTGACACAATCGACCGTCACCGCCCGTCTGGACGCGCTGGACAATGCGCTCGGGCAGACGCTTCTGGTGCGTTCGCGGCGCGGCGCAGAGCTGACGCGGGCCGGCTTTATCTTCAGGCCCTATGCGGAAACCATCGTGCGCGGATGGGAACAGTCGAAAAGCGCGGTGGGCCTGCCAACGGGGTATTCGGGTCTGTTCAGCTTTGCCTGCGCGGTTGATCTGTGGGACAGCACGGGGCGGGCCCTTTTTGGCGCCATCCGCAGTGCGCATCCCGATCTCGCGCATGAAGCCTGGCCCGGCGCGCCCGAGGAGATCCGGACATGGCTGGCGAACGGGCTGACAGACGCCGCGCTGACATCAGAGCCCGTCACCGGCGACCGGCTGGTCTCACGGGAACTCGCTCGCGAGCGGCTGGTGCAGGTCACGGCCGCGCCACCGTCCGGGCCGCCGAAGGACCCGGTCCATGTGCATGTTGACCTTGGCGCAGAGTCGCGCCGGCACACGGTGGAAACCCGCGTCGCTGACCGCAAGGCCGGCGTCACCTACGCCTGTGCCGCCTGGGCGCTCGATCATCTGATGGCAGAGGGCGGCACAGCCTACCTGCCGCACAGGCTTGCCGCGCCCCTGCTGGCAACAAACAGGCTGCGCCCGGTGCCCGACTCGCCAGAGTTTTCCCGCCGTCTCTATCTGACATACCGCGAAAGCAGCCAGACCCGGTTTCCCTGGCTTGGCGACGACACCACATGGCGCTTGCCGCAGGACAGCCCGGCAGTCGGGTAGATCATCACGCGGACGCGCCCGGGGCCTGCACACGAGCCAAGGAGCGTTTCAGGTTCGCCCCTGACATGAAGGCTCTGCACCGCCATCTGGTGCGCGCGGCGCGGCTGTGGTGCCTGCCCGGCCGACACGACAGGACCTGCGCGATCTTTCCGATGCCTTTGTGCTTGTGCCCTGCGCCCACGCACACGCTCAGCACAGGACCGGCATGCCCGGCGTGCGCCCGGGCCACGGCGCCCAGGACGCCGCGCGGGCCGGTCAGGGCCTTGTGCCCGCCCTTTTCACTTCGGGCTCATTGCGCCTGGCCGGCAGCGGGACTGCGGATCAGACCGGTTGCACTTTGCGGCCCTTGACGTAGAACAGCCGCATGGGCTGGATCGAATTCATCGTTGCGTTCGCCGTGTTTTTTGCCAGCCATATGCTGCCTGTCCGCCCCCATATCCGCGAACGGATCGAGCGCGTCACCGGCACGCGCGGCTTCTCCATCATCTACTCCGTGCTGTCTCTGGCGGTTCTGGCCTGGCTCATCGGCGCCGCAGGACGCGCGCCCTATATCGAAATCTGGCCCTGGGCGGCGTGGGAAGTGCATGTCACCCATGCGGCGATGCTGACGGCGTGCATGATCCTGGGGCTCAGCCTCGGACGCCCCAACCCGTTTTCCTTTGGCGGCGGGTCGCAACCGTTCGATCCTGTGCATCCCGGCCTTGTGCGCTGGATGCGGCATCCGGTGCTTGTGGCCATGACGCTCTGGGCAGGTGCACACCTGCTGGTCAACGGCGCGCTGGCGCATGTGATCCTGTTCGGACTGTTCTGCGGCTTCTCGGTGATCGGGCAAGGCGCGATCGACCGCCGCAAACAACGCGAGATGGGACCGGACTGGCGCACGCTCAACAGCGCCCGCCGCAGCCAGTCGAGCGCCCGCACCGCGTTCGGAAGAAACGAGCTTGTGCTGCGTCTTCTGGCGGGCCTCCTGCTCTTCGCCCTTCTTCTGGTCGTGCATCCGCTGTTTTTCGGGGTCAGCGCGCTTGCTCTGACGCTGTTCTGACCCTCCGGACATCTTGACCGGGCGGCGATTTGACGCCACCTCTGCACCATGTTTCCGATCAGAGATCACAATCCATCCGGCCGCACGCCCTACGTCACCTACGCCCTGATCGCGCTGAACGTGGTGATTTTCCTGTCCTACTGGCCAATCATGGATGATCCCCGCGCCCTTTACGTGTTCTACGACACTTGGGCGATGGTGCCGGTTCAGATCTACCAGGCAGCGGAATACCAGACGCTTGTGACGTCGATGTTCCTGCACGCGGGGTGGTTGCACCTGGCGGGCAACATGCTGTTTCTGTGGATTTTCGGCGACAATATGGAAGACGAGATGGGACATCTGGGCTTTCTTCTGCTCTACCTTGCCGCCGGTGTGGCGGCCGCGGGCGCGCATCTGCTCTCCGCCCCCTACAGCCAGGTCCCCACCGTGGGCGCCTCCGGCGCGATTGCCGGTGTTATGGGGGGATATCTGCTGCTGTTTCCCAAGGCGCGGATCGACATTTTGCTGTTTTTGGTGATTTTCATTCGCATTTTCACCCTGCCCGCCTGGGCGGTGCTGTGTATCTGGTTCGGGATACAGATCGTTGGCGGAGCGGCGGCGGATCCCGGCACGGGCGGTGTTGCCTACTGGGCGCATGCCGGTGGCTTCGTTGCCGGCATTCTGTTGACGCTGCCCCTGTTTCTCAAACTCGGCGGGCCGCGTTTCTGGAACCGAACCCACGGCCATCCGCCGCATCCGGAAACCCGGTATCGTTATGTCCGCACCTCGGTTCCGAAGGTCAGTCGAAGGTGATCTGCGGCCACTGTGCACAATGCGCCTCCGGCGGGAGTATTTGAGGAAAGATGAACTCAGAGCCCGGTCTTCATCTCTCTGAAATTACTCATAGACCGGACAGCGCCGTGCGCATCACGGACCCGACAGGGCCTCACGTATTGCGAATCACGCCCGCGAACCTGTCAAAGATCGCTTCATTGGCGGCGATCACATCGCCTGTCTGAAGCATCTCATCCTCTGCGCGCACCGGTCCGGCAAGGCCGCCTGCCTCCTGCACGAGAATGAGGCCGGCCGCGATGTCCCAGGCGCTCAGGCTGCGTTCCCAATATCCATCGAACCGGCCTGCGGCCACATAGGCCAGATCAAGCGCGGCGGACCCCCACCGCCGCACGCCCGCGCAGACCGGCATGAGCCGCGCCAGATCCTGCAGCGTTGCGGGCAGATCACCGCCGCCGCCAAAAGGCACGCCGGTGGCGAAGATCGCCTCGATCATCCGCGACCGACCGGACACCCGCAAACGGGTGTCGTTCAGCCAGGCGCCCTCGCCCTTTTCGGCAAAGAACATTTCATCCTTGGCCGGGTCATAGACCACCCCCGCCACGATCCTGCCCTTGTGTTCCAGAGCGATCGAGACGGCCCAGTGCGGCAGACCGTGCAGAAAATTTGTCGTGCCGTCCAGCGGATCGACGATCCAGCGGCGGGTCGGGTCCTCGCCGGGCGCTCCGCCGCTTTCCTCACCCAGCCAGCCATAGCTGGGACGCGCCGCGCGCAGGGTGGTCCTGACGATCTCCTCGGCGGCAATGTCGGCGCGGCTGACGAAATCGCCCGCCCCCTTCATGCTGACCTGCAGGTTCTCGACCTCCCGGAAATCCTTGACCAGCGACCGCCCGGCCTGCCGTGCGGCCTTGATCATGACATTGAGATTTGCACTGCCATGCATGACCGGCTCCCTGTGTTCAGACCGGGCGTATACGCCGCGCGGGACAAGAGGACAAGATCGCGCGATCAGCCAGAATTCCGGCAGCCCCGTCCGGTGCCGGGCCCACCCCGGACACCGCCCGCCCGAACCGCGGGGCTGTGCAGGACCAACCGAAGGCCGATCGGGGATTTCGCCAGGCTCGGGGCCGGGCTGCCGGCTTTTCGGTGATGCCATGACAACGCTGCCAAAAGCGGTCTCAAACGTGTAGGGTGATCAAAAAACCGGAGACGCCAATGGCGGATGTGAGCTTTGTCGGATTGGGGAACATGGGCCTGGCTTTGGCAAGAACAGCCGCGCTGGCCGACCTCGATGTCGTTGTTTGGAACCGGACCGCCGCAAAGGCCGATCCGTTGAGACCCCTGGGCGTGCTATGTGCCGCCACTGCCGCAGAGGCCGTCGCCGCCAGTCCCGTTACCGTGGTCTGTGTCTATGATTACGAGGCAGCCAACGCGATTTTGATGCACGAAGACTGCATCGCCGCGCTGACGGGGCGGGTGCTGGTTCAGCTGACCACCGCCACGCCGCGTGCCGCCAGGGCAATGCACGACTGGGCGCAGCAGAGCCACATCGCCTATCTGGATGGCGAGCTTATCGCCTACCCGTCCGACATCGGCGGTGACGATGCGCGCATCATTGTGGCCGGAGACGAAACAGCATTGCGTACCGCCAGCCCTGTTCTGGACAGGCTTGCGCCCGAGATCGAGTATCTCGGCGCCGATCCGTCCCGGGCCGCGGCCCTCAATCTGGCGATCTGTTCCGCGAGCCTTGGCAGAATAATCGGAACGCTCAACGCCGCGGCGATTTGCGAGGCCGCGCACATACCTCTGGAGCGCTTTGCAAAGACCATGGATCAGGATGCGCAACAGGAAAGCAGGGCCCTTGCCGAAAGCCTGAAGAAGATAGAGTCTGGCAACCTGGATACAGCCGAGGCCAGCATCGAGGTCTGGGCAGCTTTGCCGCAGGCGATGACGGAGTTTGCACAGGACACGGGCTACAGTCCGGACGTGTCCGAGTTCATGCGCCAGTTGTTCGACAGGGCCGTCAGGCGGGGCCTTGGCGAACACGACGTAGGCGCGCTGATCAAGGTCCTGCGTCCCTAGGCGACGTCCACAGTGCCGCGCAACGCGTCAGAAGCCAGCTGCGAAATGCCCGGGCCGAGGGGCGAAGGGTCGTCCGGTCTGCGTAGACCAGATGATACGCCTCCCGCCCTGCCACAGACACGCCGGGCAAACAGGGCACCAGTCCGGCCTCTTGCATGGCCAGATCGCTGACCGGCGCGCGTGCGAGCGCGATGCCCGCCCCCGATCGCGCCAGACCAAAGGCCATCAGCGTGCTGTCGGTGAAGATCATGTGCGGCGTGCCCTCCTGCCTGCCGCCGCTGACCCCGAGCGCCTCAAACACCAGTGGCCAGCCCGCGCGATGGGTGTTCACCTCGATCAGACTATGCGCCATCAGATCGGCGGGCTCCCTTACGGTAGCGGCGGTCTCGGGACTGGCCACCGGGTAGAGACGTTCGCCCAAAAGTGGATCGCTGTCCGCGCCAAACACGCTTGGCGTTCCGTGCACGATCTGCATCTCGCTGAAGCCTCCGGCCGTGAAGTCATAGGGCAGATTGCCCGTGGTCAGCGTCAGCGTCACGCCGGGATGCGCGGCGGTAAAGTCGCGATAGCCCGGTGCCAGAACACCATGAGCAAACAACAGCACCGCCTGCACATAAAGCGGCTGCGCGCGCGCAGGACCAAAGAGTCCCTCGGTCGTGCTGCGCAGGGTCAACAGCGCCTGCTGCACACCGGGCAGGTAGGCGCGCCCCTTGTCGGTCAGCCGCACCGAGTGGGCCTGCCGTTCGAACAGCGCAGCACCCAGCCGCTCCTCGAGCGCGCGCACCTGCTGACTGACCGCGGCAGCGGACATGTTCAGCTCTTCCGCGGCGCGTGCAAAGCTTTCGGTCCGCGCCGCCGCTTCGAAGACGCGCAGCCAGTTGAGGGATGGAACCGGTGCAGCCATGCCCGCAGGCTAAGCAAAACTTAGCCTGAGCGTCCAGCATCATCGCTCTGACCGCCTGAAGGCCTGCGATAGGTTTGTCCGCACTCAGATCCAGGAGTCCGCAGATGCCTGCCGCCCGAGACCGCAAACGCCGCAGTGTCTGGAACTATACCCCGGCCCTGCCGATCAAGCTGGCGCCCTACTGGGACTGGCCCATGCGGCCTGCGGCCTCGCTGGTCTATCTGCTCCGCAGCTGGAACCCGGTGGCGCAACGCGCGATATATCTGTTTGCCGCCATCGTCGTCTGGGCGTGGTGGACACCCTCCCTCGAAGAGGCGCAGACGCTGGCCTTCGGCTGGATATTCGAGATCTGGTTGCGCGATCTTGTCATCCTGCTGGGTGTTGCGGGCGGTCTGCATCTGGCGCTCTGGAAGTTTCGCACGCAACAGGACGCGTATCGCTACGACCTGAAACCGATGGCAAGGGGCGCCAAGATCTTCACCTTCAGGAATCAGGTGTGGGACAACATGTTCTGGACCCTGGGTCCGGCGCTGGCCTTCGCCACCTTCTGGGAGGCCCTGATGTGGCATGCCTATGCCAACGGCTGGGCGACGATGATCACGTTGCACTCGCACCCGGTCTGGTTCGTGGTGCTGATCGTGCTGATCCCGATCTGGGCGGGCTTTCACTTTTACTGGCTGCACCGCGCGCTGCATGTCGGCAAGCTCTATTCGTGGGTGCACAGCTGGCACCACAAGAACGTCAATACCGGCCCCTGGTCCGGCCTTGCCATGCATCCCGTCGAAAGCTTCCTGCTGATGTTCGACACCATGATCTTTTTCCTTCTGCCAGCCCACCCGATCCACGTATTGTTCCTGATCTTCCACCACCTGATCGGCGCGCCCGCCTCGCATGCGGGGTTTGAAAACCTCAAGCTGGGCAAAACCGCGAAATTTGGGCTGGGCGACTTTTTTCACCAGCTTCACCACCGATTTTTCGATTGCAATTACGGCACCTGGGAAACACCGTGGGACACGTGGTTCAACACTTTCCATGACGGCACGCCGGAGGGTGACGCCGCCATGAAGGAGCGTCGCCGTCAGATCTGGGCCGCCGCGCAGACAAATCATCCCGCAGAGTAAGCCACCGGAGACCTGACATGCTTGACACTCAGCCCCTGACCCAAGGCCGGCTCAGCGCAGACCAGCGCACCCGATACTGGGAAGACGGCTATCTGTTTCCGATCCCCGTGCTGGACAGCGCCGCGGCGCAATCCTACCGCACCGAACTGGAAACGCTCGAGACCGGGTACAAGGACTGGAAGGCGCGCGGCCTGCCGCTGCCGCTGGCCACCTACAAGCGGATCAATGCGCACTGCGTGATTCCCATGGCGCATCGCATCGCTGCCGACCCGTGCGTGCTGGATGTGATCGAGGGCATTCTGGGACCCGATATCCTGATCTGGAGCGTGGAGTTCTTCATCAAGGAGCCGCAATCGAAATCCATCGTCTCGATGCATCAGGACCTGACGTATTGGGGGTTTGGCGCGGTCGACCACCTGCTGACGGCCTGGATCGCCCTGTCGCCCGCGACCGAGGCGTCGGGTTGCATGAACTTCGTCAAGACCAGCCACAAGAACCCGATCCTGCCGCACGAAGATACCTATTCAGAGGACAACCTGCTGTCGCGCGGACAGGAAATTCAGGTTGATGTCGCGCCGGAGGATCGCGTTTTCGCCGAGTTGCAGCCCGGTCAGATGTCCCTGCACCACGGGCTGATGATCCATGGTTCCGGCCCCAATCTTTCCGACGACCGGCGTATTGCCGTTGCCATTCGCTACTGCACACCGCACATCGCGCAGGAAGTCGCGGCCAAGGACTACGCCATTCTTGCGCGCGGTGCGGACCGGACCGGCAACTTCATCAACTTCACGCCGCCCGAATCGCTCTTTGCGCCCGAGGCATTGGCGCTTTATGAAGAGATCAGGATCGCGCAGGCCGATGCACTGATGGATGGTGCAAAAACCGATACCCAGGGATTTTACTCGTAAGGACGCCAACCGATGGACAAGGTCAGCTTCACCCAGATGAAAGACGGCACAAAGGAAGAATACGAATTCCTGACCGCGCACGAGATTGATCACACCAAACATACCGCCCGGCGCCTTCTGAAGGCGCTGGTGGATCTGGATGAAAGCCTGTCGGGCTACCAGATCACGCGGCTGGGCCATTCGGTGCAATCGGCCACCCGCGCCTGGCGGGACGGGGCGGATATCGACTGGGTTGTTTCAGCGCTGCTGCATGACATCGGCGACATCTACGCGCCCTACAATCACGACGAATACGCCGCCACGATCCTCAAGCCCTTTGTGCGCGAGCAGTGCCGCTGGTGCATCGAGACGCACGGCGATTTTCAGATGGTCTATTACGGTCACCACCTCGACGGGTTCGATCAGAACAAGCGTGAGCGCCACAAGGATCATCCTTATTTCGATGATTGCGCCGAGTTCTGCGAACGCTGGGACCAGGCAAGCTTTGACCCCGAATACGACGACCTGCCGCTGGAGTTCTTCGCGCCGATGGTCGAAGAGGTCTTTGCACGCACACCCTATGATCCCGAGGTCATCCGTTCCGGCGACCGCAAACCGCTGGTCGACCCCCGGGTTGCCGCCGGCCGCGTCTAGGCCGGACCGGGCGGGTCTTCCGCCCGCTCGCCGACATCGCCCACCCACCACATGTCGCGACTGCCGCGATAGACATGCGTCGTGGTGCCGGGGCGGTAGGGGGCCACGCGCCGGCGCCAGTTGAGCAGACTGTGCCCCTCGGTGCCCTGTGCGTCGCGCCAGACCAGCCGGAACAGACGCTGGCGATTGAGCCGCCAGGTGGTGCGCTGGACGCGCACCACTTCGACTGCCTCCCGCGCGCCGTGCTCCCGCGCCCGGACAGCGCCCACAGCCCAGGACCCCACCCGCCAGAGCATCACGAGCCACACGACACCGCCGCCCAGCGCAAGCCGCTGCAGCATCACCGCACCACTGCGATAGGCGCCGTCGGTCACTTCCACGGTGTCTGGATCATCGGGCAGATACCGCACATCCAGCGTGGCGCCCGGGCGCAGCGCGCGATAGGTCTCTTCGGGCACGCCGCGTTCCAGCCGCACCTGTTTGCCCTCGGCGGTGGAGAACCTGATCGCCACGATGAAGCTCACCTGATCGGTCCCGCCATCCTGCTGCCGGATATAGCGATTGGTGACGCGGGCCTCGGCGGTCCGGCTTTCAAGTTCGAACTGCCGCGCCAGCGAGGCCCGGCTCTGGCTGAGCAGGGTCACAACGAGCACCAGCAGGCCAAGCCCGATGACAAACCAGCCGCCCATACGCAGAAAAAGCTGCTTTGCGTCTGGGGGTGGATCGGGATGCATCATAGCGCATGACATGCCCCGCCCGCCGCGCGGGCGCAAGCTGCGCTGCGTCCTTCCTTCACCCTTTCCTCGACCGGACGGATTGGCTAAAGCGTTTTGCGAATGACCACAGACGCCCTGGCGTGCAGACCGCGTTGTCAGGCAAAACCATTTCGGGCAGGGATCACGGGAACATGGCCATCGAAAAGAGCTTTGACGCCGCCACGGCCGAGACACGGATCACCCGGGCGTGGGAGACCGCCGGCGCCTTTGCGGCGGGCGCCAACGCCTCGCGACCCGAGACCTTCAGCATCGTCATCCCGCCGCCAAACGTGACGGGCGCGCTGCATATGGGGCACGCCTTCAACAACACCTTGCAGGATATCCTGATCCGCTGGCACCGGATGCGCGGCTTTGACACGCTCTGGCAACCGGGCACCGATCATGCGGGCATCGCCACACAGATGGTGGTGGAACGCGACCTGGCACGCACAAACCGTCGCCGCACCGACATGAGTCGCGAGGATTTCGTCGCGCTGGTCTGGGACCAGAAACGGAAATCCCGCGGCAACATCATCGGGCAGCTCAAGCGGCTGGGCGCGTCCTGCGACTGGTCGCGCGAGGCGTTCACCATGTCCGGCGCGCCGGGCGCGCCCGACGGAGAAGACGGCAATTTCCACGATGCGGTGATCAAGGTCTTTGTCGACATGTACGACAAGGGGCTGATCTATCGCGGCAAGCGGCTGGTCAACTGGGATCCGCATTTCGAGACGGCGATCTCGGATCTGGAAGTCGAGAACATCGAGACGCCGGGTCATATGTGGCATTTCAAGTACCCGCTGGCCGGGGGTGAGACCTATGAGTATTTGGAGAAAGATGAAGCGGGACAGGTGATCCTGCGCGAGACGCGGGACTACATTTCCATTGCCACAACGCGACCCGAAACCATGCTGGGCGACGGCGCCGTGGCGGTTCATCCGTCAGATGAGCGTTATGCTCCAATTGTCGGAAAATTATGCGAAATCCCGGTGGGACCCAAGGAACATCGCCGCCTCATCCCGATCATCACCGACACGTATCCCGACCCTGATTTCGGATCCGGCGCGGTGAAGATCACTGGCGCGCATGACTTCAACGACTATGACGTGGCCAGGCGCGGGGACATCCCCATGTACCGACTGATGGACACCAGGGGGCATATGCGCGATGACGGCGCGCCATATGCCGAGATGGCCCGGATCGCGATGCAGGTGGCCCAGGGCGCACGCACCCTGACAGAGGCGGAGGCCGATACGGTCAATCTTGTACCCGACGATCTGCGCGGGCTTGACCGGTTCGAGGCGCGCAGCAGGGTAGTGGCGCAGATCACCGGTGAACATCTCGCGGTCATGGTTGAAAATGATCAAGGCGACCCCGTGCCGCTTGTGGAAAACAAGCCGATCATGCAGCCTTTTGGCGATCGCTCGAAGGTGGTGATCGAGCCGATGCTGACGGATCAGTGGTTCGTGGACACCGACAAGATCGTTGGCCCGGCGATCGAGGCCGTGAAATCGAACGAGACGCGCATCCTGCCCGAGCAGGACCGCAAGGTGTACTTCAACTGGCTGGAACACATCGAACCCTGGTGCATCTCCCGCCAGCTCTGGTGGGGGCATCAGATCCCGGTCTGGTATGGCTTTGATCTTAGTGCCCCGGAGTTTCACGATGATGAGGGCGACGGGGCCATCGACCTGACCGAGATGATGGACCTGCTGCTCGAAAGCCACTTCAGCCCTCTTATGGAATGCGCGCCGGACTTCGACACCGTTGCGCGCAAGATCCGCGGCGACCTGGCTGATCTGCCCGTGCCCTTGCAGGCGATGACCGTCGTGGAGGCCGAGAACCGGGAAGACGCGCTGGAGAAACTTGCGGCCAGTCTTGCCACATACACGGTCAACCAGGACCCGACGCAGTTGATCTACCCGGCCTGGCGCGACCCGGACGTGCTGGACACCTGGTTCTCTTCCGGGCTCTGGCCCATCGGCACGCTGGGCTGGCCCGAGGAGACCGAGGAGCTGAGAAAATACTTTCCGACCAGCGTGCTGGTGACCGGCTTTGACATCATCTTCTTCTGGGTCGCGCGGATGATGATGATGCAATATGCGGTGGTAGGGAAGAAACCCTTTGACGATGTCTATGTCCACGCGCTTGTGCGCGACGAGAAGGGCAAGAAGATGTCGAAGTCTCTGGGCAACGTGCTGGACCCGCTGGAGCTCATTGACGAGTTCGGCGCCGATGCCGTGCGCTTCACGCTGACCTCCATGGCTGCCATGGGACGCGACTTGAAGCTCAGCCCACAACGCATTGCAGGATATAGAAATTTCGGCACCAAGCTGTGGAACGCTGCCCGCTTTGCCGACATGAACGGTGCGGCCGGCGGCGACGCCGCGGTCCCTGCGGCCACCAGCACCGTCAACCGCTGGATCATCGGCGAGACCGCCAAGGTCCGCGCAGCCGTCGACGATGCTTTTGAGAACTACCGCTTCAATGACGCGGCCAATGCGCTTTATGCCTTTGTCTGGGGCAAGGTCTGCGACTGGTATGTGGAATTCTCCAAACCGCTGCTGCTGGACGGCGATGCAGCCACCCGGGAGGAAACGCAGAAGGTCATGGCCTGGGTGATCGACCAGTGCTTGATCCTGCTGCATCCGATTATGCCGTTTGTGACCGAAGAACTCTGGGGGGCGCTGGCCGACCGCGACAAGATGCTGGTGCATGCCGACTGGCCGGATTACGGCGCAGATCTGGTCGACGCAGCGGCGGATTCCGAGATGAACTGGGTCATCGGGTTGATCGAGGCAGTGCGCTCTGCCCGGGCGCAAGTGCATGTGCCCGTGGCGCTTTACACGCCGCTGGTGGTCACCGGCCTGTCCGATCCGGCGCGACGGGCCTGGGCGCGAAACGAGACGATGATCAGGCGACTGGCCCGGATCGAGTCTCTGTCCGAGGTGGAGGCGCATCCCAGGGGCTGTGTGACGCTGGGCGTCGAGGGCGGCGAATTCGGCATCCCGGTGGCGGATCTTATTGATGTGGCCGAGGAAAAAGCACGGCTGGAAAAGACTTTGGGCAAGCTCGAAAAAGAGTTGGGGGGCCTGCGCGGCCGGCTGAAAAACCCCAAGTTTGTCGAAAGCGCACCGGACGAGGTGGTGGAGGAAACCCGCGAAAACCTCGCCCTGCGCGAGGCTGAGGAATCCAAATTGCGCGACGCGCTGACCCGGCTGTCAGAACTGGTCTGAGCGAGACCGCCCACACGCGTGCCCGCGCGCGGTTGAGGCGGCTGAGGCGGTTGCGGGCGGGCCTCTCGGTGCACCGGCCCGCGCCGTCCCGACACTATAGTGACGTGACACCGACACGCCCACTCCCCGCAAAACCGGGCGCTGACCCCATGTCGGGCCAATCGTGAACGCCCGGTTGCACATCGCGGGAAATTTTCATTATCTCGCTCCATGTCCGGACCCCGTTACACCCCGCTCGTCCACGGCCTGCCCGCCTCTGTCCCCTTCGTCGGCCCCGAAGAGCAGGAGCGCCGGCGCGGCGCGCCATTCGCGGCGCGGCTGGGTGCGAATGAAAGCCTGTTCGGCCCGTCGCCCGGCACGATCGAGGTGATGCGGGCCAGCGCGCATGATCTCTGGATGTATGGTGACCCCACAAGCCATGATCTGCGTCAGGCGCTGGCCGCGCATCATGGCATCGGTATGGAAAATATCGTTGTGGGTGAAGGGATTGACGGGCTTCTGGGTTATCTCGTTCGGTTGCTGATTGGCCCCGGTGATGCGGTTGTGACCTCGGACGGGGCCTATCCGACATTCAACTATCACGTCACGGGGTTTGGCGGTGCGTTGCACAAGGTGCCCTATGCGGGCGACCACGAAGATCCCGCTGCGCTGATGGCGCGCGCGGCAGAGGTGGACGCGAAACTTGTCTATCTCGCCAATCCCGACAATCCGATGGGCAGTTGGCACGATGGCGCCGTGATTGCTGCCGCGCTGGATGCCATGCCGGAACACTGCCTGTTGGTGCTGGACGAGGCCTATATCGACCTGGCGCCGGAGACCACGGCGCCCGTGCTAGATATTGAAGATCCCAAAATCATACGGATGCGCACGTTTTCAAAGGCTTACGGCATGGCCGGTGCGCGTGTGGGCTATGCGATGGGTGCGCAAGACCTGATCCAGAGTTTTGACAGGATCCGCAACCACTTTGGCATGAACCGGCTGGCGCAGCTGGGGGCGCTGCAAGCGCTGCGCGATCAGGATTGGCTGGCGGAGGTGCGCCGCTGCACCGAGGCCTCGCGTTCCGCCATCGCGGAGATGGCCCGTGAGCTGGGCCTCACCCCCCTGCCCTCGGCCACAAATTTCGTCACCGTGGCGTGCGGCAGCGACGGAGATTTCGCCCGCGCCATTCTGACTGCCCTGGGTGATCGCGGTGTCTTCGTGCGCATGCCGTTCGTTGCGCCACAGGACAGATGCATCCGCATCAGTTGCGGTCCGGACCGGGACATGTCCGTGCTGAAAAAGGCGCTGCCCGAGGCGTTGCACTCGGCCCGGACGGTGCATCAACGAAATTTTTAACAGATTCTTTTGAAAACCGGCGCTAAGTTTGACCCCATGCAACAGCGCGAACGTCAGCCTGCCCCCAACTACACCAACGCCGCTCTTGTCATGGGGTTGGTGAACCTGCTGTGGGTCTTTGTTGCGATCTGGGCGGCGTTCGGCCTTCCAGTCGTGCTTGCGCTGGCCTATGGGCTGAACATTCTGATCACGCGGCTGGCTTCTCGGCGCGCGGTATAAAGCGTTTTGCGCCAAAACCCTGACTCACAAATTGTAGCGAAATGCAGTGCATCTTTCATATGCGGCGTGCATTTCGCCTTCAGCTGATGTCTCAGGTTAAAGGCAAAAGGCTTTAGCCGAGGGACGCACGGCGCGCCGCGTCAGGCAGTGCACACGGCACATCGTGGTGCTGAAACGCTCAGTGTGCATTGAGGGACCGTTGCCAGGCGTCTGCCGCCGCAGGGATCGCCCCGCGACCGTGGGCAATGCCAAGCGCCTGAAATCCAACCTCCATGGCGGCCAGAACCCCCATGACACCGTGCAGGTTCATGTGGCCCATATGACCGATCCGAAATGCACCGCTGGCCTCGGGATCCTCAGCAGTCTCCATGCCCAGACCAATGCCCAGTGTCACGCCGGCCTCACGCTCCATCCAGTCTCGCAGGCGCGTGCCTTCGGGCGGTGGCAGGGACAGCGCCGTAATGGCCGTGCTGCGGTGTGTCGGATCGTCGATGTTGAGACGCAGCGCGCCCCCGTCCGCCCAGGTCTCGCACGCGGCCCAGATCACCCGCGCCAGACGCGCATGTCGGGTCCAGACATTCTCCAGCCCTTCTTCCATCAGCATGTCCAGCGCTGCGCGCAGCCCGTACAAATGATGCGTGGGGGCGGTGCCGCAGAAGTACTGATAAAACACGTCTGGCGTGATACGCGGCGTCCAGTCCCAGTAGCGGCTGACCCGCGCCACGCGCCGCCGCGCAGCTTCGGCCCGCGGCCCCACAAACACAAAGCTCATGCCCGGCGGCACCATAAGTCCCTTCTGCGATGCCGCAACGATTGCATCGACGCCCCAGTCGTCCATCTCGAAGCGGTCGCAGGCCAGTGAAGCGATGTTGTCGGACACCAAAAGGGCCGGATGGTCGACCGCGTTCAGCGCCGCGCGCACAGCCGGCACATCATTGAGAACCGATGACGACGTGTCCACATGGGTCACAAGCACAGCCTTGATCTTATGCGATTTATCTGCGCGCAACCGCTCTTCCAGACGGGTCGGGTCAAGCGGCGCAGAGCGGCCAAAATCCATGACCAGCGCCTCAAGCCCCAGATCGCGCGCCATCTCGGCCCATCCCAGCCCGAAACGGCCCGTGGCCGGAACAAGCACCGTGTCGCCGGGAGTGCAGAGATTGGCCAGCACCGCTTCCCACGCGGCATGACCATTGCCGATGTAGATCGCGACCTTGCCCTGCGTGCGGGCGACAGCGCACAGGTCACGGACCAGACCGGGCATCATCCCGGGCAGTTCTCCGGCATAGATATTGGGCGCAGCGCGGTGCATGGCACGCAGAACCCTGTCCGGCATGATCGAAGGGCCCGGAATGGCCCGGTAGTCACGCCCGCCTGTTACACTCATCTGCTCAACCTCCAACTCTGTCGGGCGACCTAAGCCCGGTCTGCGGCGACGTCAATTGTTCTCATGCTCACGGACCGGCTTGCCATCCACCGACGCGCCGCCTACATGTCGCGACGCATCACAAAGGGGCCGTCCCGGGCCATGACGCTTTTCGAATGAGCCTGTTCAAACGTATCGCCGACTGGGAACGCCGGGTGCGCGCGTATTACAACGCCGACCTGTCGACCCCGGAATCCCGCCGCCGCGTCAACATCTACAACCTCTGGTTCGACCACGCGGTGCTGCGCATCCTGTGGACAAATTTCTACGAGATCGCTCCGGGCGTTTACCGGTCGAACCACCCCACGCATGCGCGGTTCGAAAGGATGAAAAAAATGGGAATCCGCGCGGTGCTCAACCTGCGTGGCAGTTTCGGGGCGGCGCATTACCTGGTTGAAGAGGAAAGCTGCAAAGCGCTCGGGCTTGATCTGATCAGCATCAATCTTCAGGCCCGCCACGCCCCGCCCGCCGAAGAAGTGCTGGCGATGATTCAGGCGTTCCGGGACATCAAGAAACCCTTCGTCATGCACTGCAAATCGGGGGCTGATCGCGCGGGGTTCGCCGCGGCGCTCTATCTCCTTGTGATCGAGGGCCGTCCGATGGCGGAGGCGCGCAAGATGCTGTCCCCCAAGTATCTGCATTTCCGCTTTTCTAAGACCGGCGTGCTGGACCATATCCTTGATGTCTACGAGGCCCGCACCGCGCGAGACCCCATCGGGTTTGAGGACTGGATGCGTACGGAATACGAATTCGTTGCGATGCAGGCCGATTACGCCGCGCACCACAAGCCGTGGTTCTGAGGCGTCCAAACACCTGACGTCTTGTCATCTGAGGCGACGCCCCGAGCGCCGCCGCAATGCAGTCATAACCCAAAGCGTTTCGCGATAAACCTGGCTAACAGAATGTCGCGAAACGCTGTGCATCGTCCTTATGCTGTGTGCCTTTAGCCTTCGGCTGAAGTCTCGGGGTAAAGGCAAAAGGGTTTAGTACCGACGCGCCAGCGTGACCGGATCCGCCCCCAGGAAATAGCGCAGCACCCGGAAAAGATTGCAGCCGCCACGCCGGAGCCATCCGTCGCGGGCGAATTTCTCCGATGCGGTGCAGACGCGCGAGGGCAGCAGGGCAATCCGACCACGCAGCGCGCGGGCAAGCGCGACATCCTCCATCAGCGGAATGTCCGGATATCCCCCGACCGCCTCGTAATCGTCGCGACTGATAAGCAGGCCCTGATCGCCATAGGGCAGGCCGAAGACGCGGCTGCGCAGATTGGCCCATCCCGCCACAAGGCCGGGAAGCAGGCCCTCGGCGTCAAACCGCAACCGGAACGCGGCAGGCCCGCCGCGGTCGATCTGTTTGAGAACCGTATCGGTCCAACCGGCGGGCAAGGTGCAATCGGCATGCAGAAACAAAATCCATGCGCCGCCGGTGGCCGCCGCGCCCCGCCGCAACTGACCGCCACGCGACGGCGGGCCGCTAACGACATGCGCGCCGGCCGCCTCGGCGATCTGCAGCGTGCCGTCCGAAGACCCCCCGTCAGAGACCGTCAGTTCGCGCAGCAGACCCGCCTGCAACCCCTCGGCCAGAGGTGGCAGGCTGCGGCGCAACCCATCCTCTGCATTCAATGTCGGGATCACGACAGAGAGTTTTGCGCGCATCCTTTCCTCTTCTTCTCCGGCACCGCAGTCTCTATATTGCAGATCTCGGACAGGCGCGAGGATCACGATGCGCACCATCTACCGGATGACGGGAGCGGATGCCCGGACCTTTTTGCAGGGGCTGGTGACTAACGATGTGAACGGGCTGGATCATGGTCTGGTCTACACGGCGCTGTTGACCCCGCAGGGCAAGTTCATCGCCGATTTTTTCCTTGTTCCGGAGGAGGATACTCTTCTGGTCGATGTGGATGCGGAGCTGGCGGATACCTTGATGCAGCGTCTTGCGCTCTACAAGTTGCGGTCGGATGTGCAGATCGCCGTGACGGATCTCGCTGTGCGGCGCGGCACCGGCCCGGTCCCCGAGGGCGCGTTTGCAGACCCCAGGCATCCCGATCTGGGCTGGCGCCTTTACGGAACCGAAGACGGCGATGACGGCAGCACGTTCGACGCGATCCGCGTCGCGCATTGCATCCCGGAACCGGGAACGGAACTGGGACCGGACAGCTACATTCTGGAAGCCGGGTTCGAGCGGCTGAACGGCGTTGATTTCAGGAAAGGCTGTTACGTGGGTCAGGAGGTGACCGCCCGCATGAAACACAAAGCCAACCTGCGCAAAGGCTTTGTGACCGTCGAGGTCGAGGGCGAGGCAATGCCGGGAACCGAGATCATGGCGGACGGAAAACAGGTCGGCATGTTGCACACCCGGCATGGCGATCGTGCGATCGCGTATCTCAGACTGGACCGGCTTCAGCCCGACCTGCAGGCAGGCCAGTCCGTGATCCGCTACGTGCCCGACATCGGGACCTGACGGCAATCAGGCCCGTTCTGAGTACTCCAGGGTCTCTGTGTTCACGATAATTTCTTCGTCCGGTCCGACAAAGGGCGGCACCATCACCTTGACCCCGTTGTCGAGCACGGCAGGCTTGAAACTGTTGGCCGCCGTCTGCCCCTTTACAACCGGCTCGGTTTCCGAAATGCGGCACGTCACCTTTTGCGGCAGCGTGGCGTTGAGCGCCTCGCTGTCGTAGAACTCCACGGTGATGGTCATGCCGTCCTGCAGAAACGGCCGTCTGTCGCCAAGCAGATCGGCGGGCAGTTCGATCTGCTCGTAGGTTTCGGAATCCATAAACACCAGCATGCCGTCGCTTTCATAGAGAAACTGCTGATCCTTCTGCTCAAGCCGGACACGTTCCACCTTGTCCGCGCTTCTGAACCGTTCGTTCAGCTTTGACCCGTTGCGCAGATTGCGCAGTTCGACCTGAGCGAACGCGCCCCCTTTGCCGGGCTTCACATGATCGACTTTGACGGCGCTCCACAGACCGTCATTGTGTTCCAGTACATTGCCGGGCCGAATTTCGTTTCCGTTGATCTTGGGCATTGTGGCGAAAACCTAACGAAAGATTGAAGACGCGATGGCCACTCCTATATATAGCCATGCTGTCAGGGGCAAGTTGTCCAAATGTTGCGATTGACCCTGCTGAGCCATGCAAAAAATGCAGGCGTGCTATGCATCTTTGCGCTATCCGAATCACCGGAAAGGCGTCATAAACGCGGTTACGCCTGAACCCAACGAGCAAATAAAAACAAGGACAAAGCATGAAGGACTTCGTTGACGGCACGGCGTTCAATGCCGAACAAGGCAATCGTGCCCGCAAACTCTTCGCAGCCGTGGTGCTGGCTGCACTTGATGACGCCATAGCTGACGACAAGAAGTACGGCAATGGTCCTGAACAGATCGCCCGCTGGGCGCGCTCTCGCGATGGTCGCGAGGTGCTGTCCTGCGCCGGAATCGATCCAAACGAGCGGGTTGTGTCAGGCTTGATGGACTTTGTTGGCAAGGGTGTCCGCACATCAGTCGCTTTGTCCCGCGAGGAAAGTGAACGCCGCAACGCAGCGGCGGCCCAGGCGGAAGCCGCCTGACCACTGCCACGCCTGCAGCATGCCGACCCCGCCCCCCGAGGCGGGGTTTTTTATTGCGGAGGCCCTCCTGAAAAGACAAAGGCCCAGAAATAGGCCGGCGAGGCTTGCGTCAGGGCCAGCGCAGCAATTGCCAGACGCGACCTGACACTGGTGAAACGGCGTGCCAGCACGCCACAGCAGATCAGGGACACTACGATTTCCAATGGACCGATGATCGTCGCATGATGGGCGACATCCCAGTAACTCAGCGGACTTTCGAAAACCCAGCCGGTCACCGGCCAGAAATGCGGCCGCCCGTCATCATGATGCAGCGGAAAGTCCAGCGCCAGATGCATCAGCGCTGAAGCGGCGAAGACCATCACGTTGGACGCATCGCGCCGCCATGCCCAGACCAGTATCGCCCCCCAGACAAACACCGAATTGTCGATGGCGAACACTGCCTGCCACGCCGATGAAAAGTACAATGTATCAAATACATACGCCGGATCATACCCGGCGATGAACAACGCCCAGCCGGTCATGACATAAAGCGACAGATCCGGCGCCAGCGCGCCCAGCACCGCGGCTGCGGTGCGCGTTCGGTCGCCGGGACGTGCAAAGGCCGCAGCGGCGAAAATGACATGTGCGGGCGTGTTCATGGCGGATCGTGTTCCCCGTGCGTTCAGATCCGGTTATAGAAGTGTCCGCTCCGGAACGCATTTGTCATTGCATGGCGCGGATCGCGGACCTACGCCGTTGGACAGACGGAAGAGGCGAGATATGGCAAAATCCATCATGATCCAGGGGGCTGGCTCGAATGTCGGCAAGTCGATCATGGTGGCCGGTCTGGCCCGCGCATTTGTGCGCCGTGGCGTTTCCGTGGCCCCCTTCAAACCGCAAAACATGTCCAACAACGCTGCGGTTACAACGGATGGCGGCGAAATCGGACGCGCTCAGGCCTTACAGGCGCTGGCTTCGGGTCGCGCGCCCGAGATCGACATGAACCCCGTGCTGCTCAAACCGGAATCCGACACCGGCGCGCAGGTGATCGTTCAGGGCCGGCGCTTTGACACATTGCGGGCGCGTGACTACGCGCGGGTGAAAGCACGGCTTTTGCCGCCTGTTCTGGAAAGTTTCACCCGTCTCGCGGACAGCTGTGATCTGGTTCTGGTCGAAGGCGCCGGCAGCCCCGCCGAAATCAACCTGCGTGCGGGCGACATTGCCAATATGGGATTTGCCGAAGCCGCCGGCGTGCCGGTCGTTCTGGTCGGAGACATCGACCGGGGCGGTGTCATTGCGCAGGTTGTCGGGACGCAAGCGATCCTGCCAGAGGCCGACGCCGCACGGATCCGGGCCTTTGTGATCAACAAGTTCCGGGGCGACCCGCGATTGTTTGATGACGGTCTTGCAGAGATTGAGCGTCGGACCAACTGGCCGTCTCTGGGGGTCGTGCCGTGGTTTGAAGACGCCTGGCGCCTGCCTGCAGAGGACATCATGGATATCCGTTCCTCCGAAGGCGCAAAGCTCAAGATTGCCGTACCACGGCTGCGGCGCATCGCCAATTTCGACGATCTCGATCCGCTGTCCGGCGAGCCTGATCTGAGCGTCGAAATCGTGAACCCCGGTCATCCCCTGCCCGGCGACGCGGATCTCGTGCTGATCCCCGGCTCCAAATCCACCATTGCCGATCTGGCGCATTTCCGCGCACAGGGTTGGGACATTGATCTGGAGGCACACCTGAGACGCGGCGGCCGTGTGCTGGGCGTATGCGGTGGCTATCAGATGCTGGGCCGCGAAATCGCAGATCCCGAGGGCATCGAAGGTCCACCGGGGCGCATTGACGGATTGGGCCACCTGGATGTCACCACCGTCATGCGCCCCGAAAAACGGCTGGCATTGACGAGGGCCATCTACGCGCCGACGGGTGATCCTGTCGAAGGGTACGAAATTCATCTGGGCCAGACATGCGGGCCGGATTGCGACCGCGCATGGCTTCGGATTGGCGACCGCCGCGAAGGCGCAGCGTCAGAAAACGGGCTGGTGCAGGGTTGCTATCTGCATGGCCTGTTTGGGTCTGACAGGTTTCGCGCGGCCTACCTGAGCGACCTTGGTGGGCAATCACGGATCGCACATGCCGTCAGCGTTGACCGGACGCTCGATGCGCTGGCGCAACATCTGGAGCAGCACATGAACCTTGATCTGATACTTGAGCTGTCGGAGACACCGCATCCCTGACGCGTTTCGCGAACCACCCGCAGGCCCGCAGGCGATGTCCGGGGGCGGGGCAAGCCGCGTCAGTCGAGATCCTGACCCATCATCGCGCGATGGATTTCGCGACGCACCAGCTTGCGCACGTTGCGTGTGATGCGCTCGCCCAGATTGCCCTGCAGTTCCTGACGCACAATCTCGCTGACCAGATCGCGCAGGGCCTCTTCGTCGATAACGGCGTCTTCGCCCAGCCAGGGCTCCTGACCGGAGGGGGTAGACGCAGGCGCGTGACCCTGCGCCATCGGCGCGCGGGGTTCGAACACGGCCATCCGGCCGGGCTCGGGTCTGGTGTCTTCGTCCTGTTGCGCGGGAACCGGCCCGTGATCGGATCCCGCATCGGACTCTGCGTCGTCGTCTTTCACCACGTCGTCTGCCGCCGCATCCGGCAGGGTCTCATCTTGCTTGGTCGCGGTCTCGCGCCAGGGCAACGGCACGCGCGAAGACGATGCAAACTCGAACGCATCCGGTTCAGAGCCATCCGGCTCCCATTGGTCGTCGCGCGCGGCCACCGCTGCTTCCACTTCTGCGATCCGCGCCTCCAGTTCCCTGGCTTCATGCTCGGGTGCGCTGTCATCCCCTGGCCCGGGATCAGCACGAGGACCACGCTCCAACGTGCTCAGCGCCGCCTCCAGCGCAGAGCCCGGCACATCGGGCCGCAGACTGCCGAGGCTGTCCTCTTCGACGGGCGTGTCGGGCCGCAATGCCGCGCCATCCGCCTGCGGTGCCTCTTCGTCGGCGTCCTGTGCACCGACCTGCCAGCGGGCAAGGCCGAGACTGGGCTCAGAGACGTCCGATACGGACGTCCGGTCTGTCATGTCCGGCTCTGCGCTGACCGACATGTCGCGCGCGGCATCGTCGATCACCGGCTTTTCGATTTTGTACGTCGGCGTTAGGACCAGTCTATCGTCCACCTCCGGCGCATCGTCACGCTCCGGCGCGTCTGCCGATGCCTCCATATCCGCGCTGCTGTGCGGCGGGTCCTCGTGATCCGGTACATCCGCCTTAGGCGCAGTCACGTCAATCTTTGGAGCGCGATGCCCGAACATCACGGCATCGTCCCGGACGGCCCCGGGATCTGCTGTCACGGCCTCCGCGGCATCGCGGCGATGGTCTGTCGACACCAGCCGCCGGATCGAGGACAACACATCCTCTATCTCTGCTTTCGAGACACGGTCAGACATGACTATTCACCACCTGCACTGTCATGAAAGTGTAGCGAAGCCCGGCAGCGCGCACAACCAATGAGGCCAAACCGATCAATGTTTCCGCTGCTGCGATGATTTTCCAATGGCCTCGAGAACCCGATCCAGCTGTTTGCCCTGCGGGCTGATGGGGACCGGGGCATCCTTGACGAGATTGTAATAGGCCGCCGGATCATAAAGCTGCACGGGCAGGTTCAGATCTTTGGCCGTCAGCTGACCGATGGAGGCCAGAACCTGATACGCTGCAATGAAAACATCAATATCGGCAGAGATCTGGTTGGCGCGGGCGTCGAGCAGGTCCTGCTCTGCGTCAAGCACGTCAAGCGTTGTCCTGGCGCCCAGAGTGGCCTCTTCCCGCACGCCGTTGAATGCGACCTCGGCTGCGCGCACTTCTTCGCGGCTGGACACTTGCACCGCCTGCGACGCACGCAGGATCGCATAGGAATTGCCGACATCCAGTGCGATCTGGTGGATCACCTCGTGCAGGTTGCCGCGGGCCGCATCCCGCCGCGCCATTGCCTGGCGCTTGGCCGAGCTCAAAAGGCCGCCCTGATAGATCGGGCCGGTGACCGACAGACCGAAAGTGCCGCTGCGCGTATCGTCACTGGCACCAAACTCTTCGGTCAGGCCAAAACGACTGGTGAAATTGACTGTCGGCTTCATCGCGGCATCGGCTGCCAGAACGGTCAGTTCCGCAGCGGTCACTTCACGCTGGGCCTGCTTGATGTCGGGATGATTCCGGTTGGCAACCGATTTGGCCGCATCCACATCAGCCGACAGATTGGGCAGGCGGTTGGACGTGACCAGATTTCCGGGCGGGCGTCCAACGGCGGCGCGAAACTCTTCGCGGGCCTGCGCCAGATCGCCCTGCGCGACCGCCAGTCCGCTGCGGGCGGAGGCCACGCGCGCCTCGGCCTGCGCAACATCGGTTCGCGTCACCTCGCCCACTTCAAACCTGTCACGCGCGGCGCGCAGTTCTTCCTGAAGCACGCGCAGGTTGTTTTGGCGCAGATCGACGAATTCGATACTGCGGTTCACGTTGAAAAACGCAGCCACGGCACGCAGCAGAATCTGCTGCTCGATGCTGCGCAACGTCTGGCGCGTCGCCAAAACCGTTTCCTTGGCGGCATCGAGCTGAAAGCGCGTTGTGCCAAAATCGAAAATCAGCAAGTCAAGCGTTAGACCAATGCCGAACAGCGTGGATCCCGACGTCGTCGATACAAGACTGGAGTTGACCGTGCCGAAATCGCGCGTGATGTCGGCCGACCAGTTCAGGATCGGACGCAGACTGGCCACGATCTGCGCGACGTCCTCGTCAGCCGCCCGCAGCAATGCCCGGTTCTGCTCAAGAAGCCCGCTGTGCTCATAGGCGCTGACCAGTGTTTCCGCCAGTGTTTCCGATGTAGCCGCGGATGGGGCGAAGACGCACATGAACGTCATGGAACCCGCCAAAAGCCGGGACCGTATGAATGAGACCATATCAGCGTCCTTGCGATGAAACGCCCCTGCCTGCTCGTGACAGGGACCGGTTTTGCGCGATTTAAGCACAGTGGCCGGATCGTTGGAAGCGCTGCGTGCGGCACAGGCCCAGATTTATAGCCATTGAGCGACACATTGGACCACGCCCGGACCAACCGGAGATGCGCCGTTTTTGCCCCGACACCGGGCGATGGCCCGATTTGACGGACGCGGCATGGCCAGCCGTCTCTGGTGCTGTGGGCGTTTTCAGGTGCCCGGGTGACGAGAGCCGCGAGCCGGGCCTTCGCGTTCTGCACTGATCGAACCAGATCGAAACGCCGACCCCGGCCCGCATGTTCCCCTGTCTGGTAGGGGCTGTGTCTGCGGTAGGGCCGGAGTGAGCCAGACGACAACCGAAACGTTCCGACAAAAGCGCTTCAGAATGGAAAAGTCCCGCCTAAATCTGTCGTGCTCACTCCGGTTCAGGAAGCATAACAAATACGAGCACGCCCAATATCGAGACGTAGAAACGAAAAGCTGCCTCCTGACCGTTCCAGGTTTCGGATTGCCACATCAGAAACCACTCGCCGCCTATCGCCATGAAGCCGAGAAACCAGACCGCGAAGCCCGCAGTACAGCCAAGCACTGCCATGGTCTTGCGTGCGTTGAATTCGTTCGCTGGCAACCGAATTGCGCCAAGAAGCGAAAGTCCTCCGATCAGCAAAAAAATACACGTCAGACCCTCGCCGAAAATGATCAGCCAATAAGCGGCATTCCAAACCCACTCAGTCGTAATTGCCCTGTACATGGCCGCGTTGTTCGGAAAAGTGGTGTCCATGGACAGAACGTGACGCACGAACTGGTAGTTCGAGTCGTAATCCGTGATATTGCTGAATGTGACGAGGAATGCGAAAAACGACAATGAGAGCAACATAAAGACTTTGCATAGTCGGATAAGCATGACAGGGTATCTCCCCTCAAAAACACGTTTTCTGTTAACTGAAGCGGCTCGATCAAAACTGAATGACACCGACCTGCTATTGGACCTTATCAGTTCCGAAAACTGTAACAACCTGCTTGTCGGAGACATAATCTGCGCGCCTGACGATGAACGATTCAGGGTGATCAGGCGTGTCTGGCGCTTCGATCAAGACACTCCATTTCTGGAAATAGAGATTGACTGGCCTGCACGCGGCTGACCCCCGCCGCCAGCTCTGCGAGATAGACGAAAACCTGATCCGGTCGGGACTGACCGCGACGGAAACGGTGGAACGTCTGACGAAGCGCAAGTACGTGTGGGAAGCGTGGGCGGCTTGCTGGATTGCAGCTTGCCGATCTTGCGGGCTTTGAAGCATTCTTTGAGTATTGGGATAAGATACCCGAACTCGGGTGGGAGAAGGCGCTCGAGAACGCATTTGGGATGAGTGTCGAGGAATTCCTGGACGGGTTTGAAGGGTAATGGCAGGGATCTGGATGAACTGCGCCAGATGCCCACCCTGCGCTAGGTGCCTCGCTTGCCGTCAATCCTGTTGCGAGTAACGATTTCGGGTCTGCCAGCCGCCACTGTTTCGTCGTCGGTAAAATCAAACGCGTCGGTCACGCGGTAAATCCCGCGAACCGTGGTTTCTTCAATGACCTCATCTATACGGTCATGACGCAGAGCTTCCTGCTTTGCGACACGGGCCAGCAAAGCCTCCAGATCTTCATCGCCCACAAGTTCAAACTGGCCAAAAGTCAGAATTTCACGCTCATCATCAACGTTGCGTGCCACCAGCGGACCAGTGCCCGCCCAGTTGAACCCCTTGTCAGGGTACCATGCCGACAGAAAATCGTCGTAGGTCTTGCCGGGCTTCAGGCGGCGCGCCAGAATTGCAATGTACTTCAACATGCCTCCTGTGGTTCAAACTGCTTTGTGTTGTGCAAAATACATGTTTTCGGCGGCAATTCCCGATTATTCACATCCGACCCGGAGCAACCGGTACACATCGGCCTGTGTGAGACTGCCGAAGCGTTGAGTGATGGGGCGTTTAATTGCGCTTCTGGCAATCAAATCCAAAGTCCAAGTCTGGCTGATGCATAGTATTTGAGGAATTTGTCACTCAACAGTGTTCCGGCAAACGACCAAAATGCGGTGCGTAGCCTTGAGTTCCCCCCTCTTTTTGGGTGGGCATCTAGAGTTCAGGAATGACTCTAAAATAGAAAACATTCTAATAACAAATATATAATTGGTTGATTTGGAGGCGAGTACCGGAATCGAACCGGTGTACACGGATTTGCAATCCGCTGCGTCACCACTCCGCCAACTCGCCGTTTGTGGTGGGCCGTGCTTGGCCTGAGCGCGGTGTGTAGGGTCTGCCGCACGGCTTGTCCATACCTTCTTGCGCGGGCGGATGGTCATCTGGTGCGCCAAACTTCGGAACCACCGAGAACCGGCGGGAAAGAGAGATCCGTCACGCTCGGGCCTCTTTCCGGCTCAGACCAGCTCGACGCGCTTCTGGCCGCCCGCCAACGCCGGATGCCGGGCCGCCGTGCCCTGGACGCGGCCCTGTCGCACGAGGCATGCCACGGGTGCGCGCGCGCCATGATTGCTGTGGACTTTTTCGGCCGGATCGCGCTGTATTTCCATGAGATACAACCGGACCGAGCTGCCGATGAGCGTCAAACCCCTCACCACCGCGCTGAATTGCCTGCATCTGATGGAGGTCCTGTCTGAGCAACCCGCGCCGCTGCGGCTGGCGGACGTCGCGCGCCTGATCGGAGAGTCGCGCGCCACGACCTATCAGCGTCTGCTTACGCTGGTCACGGCAGGTTGGATGGAACACACCGAACACGGCACTTATCGCCTGACCGTCCGTGCGCTCAGGATCGCCAGCGGAGCACTGGAGCAGGCAGGCTTGGGTGAACGGGTCGTGCCGATTCTCAACACGTTGACGACGGCCACAAGACAGACCAGTTCTCTCGTTCTGGCCGAAGGACCGCGCATCTATATCGCCCAGCGGGTCGAGGCGCGCGGCGTGCTGCGCGCCGATCTCAACGTGGGCACCGAACTCTCGATCCGGGAGAGCCCCTCCGGCATGGTCTGGACCGCCTTCGGACCGCCCTCGTTTCGCGCGTCGCTTCAGGAAAGCGGGACGGAAACGGCCCCCGAGAACAGGCTCCGGGAGGTGCGGCAAGCCGGTTATGCTGCGGGCGGCGGCGGTGAAACGCTTTTGGGTATCCGGGGCTGCGCCGTGCCGGTCCTGAACCCGGGCGGCACCTGCATTGCCTCGATCTCGCTTTTCGGACCGGAAGAGACCTTCGATCCCGACGCGGCGATCCCCGCACTGCGCGCCGCGGCGGCGGCGCTCGCGGCCATGTTCTGACCCCGTGCGTCAGACACGCTCCAACGCCACCGCGATCCCCTGCCCGACACCGATGCACATCGTGGCCAGTGCACGGCGGCCCTGTCTGTCGCTCAGTTCCAACGCCGCGGTGCCTGTGATCCGCGCGCCTGACATACCCAACGGATGGCCAAGCGCGATTGCGCCACCGTTGGGGTTCACATGGGGTGCGTCCTCAGGCAGGCCCAGCTCGCGCAGAACGGCAAGCGCCTGACTGGCAAAAGCCTCGTTCAGCTCTATCACATCGAATTGCGCGGGCGACAGGCCCAGCCGGGCGCACAGCTTTTGCGTTGCGGGCGCGGGCCCGACCCCCATGATCCGTGGCGGCACCCCTGCGGTTGCCCCACCCAGAATACGGGCGACAGGTGTCAGCCCATGACGCAGCGCGGCGTTTTCGGACGCGATGACCAGCGCCGCCGCTCCGTCATTAACCCCGCTTGCATTGCCCGCGGTGACCGACCCGCCCTCCCGGAACGGCGTTGGCAGCGTGGCGAGCTTTTCTGACGTGGTCGCGCGCGGATGTTCGTCTTCCGACACCACAATCGGCGCGCCCCGGCGCTGCGGGACCACGACCGGGATGATCTCCTGACGGAACCGCGACCGCGCCGCCGCTGCGGCTGCCCGTTGCTGTGAGCGCAGCGCAAAGGCATCCTGATCCGCGCGGGTCACCCCGTAGTCCTCCGCGACGTTCTCCGCCGTCTCCGGCATGGACTCGACGCCGTACTGCGCCTTCATCAGCGGATTGACAAAGCGCCAACCGATGGTCGTGTCATGTACCTCGTTGGCGCGGGTAAAGGCACTCGTGGCCTTGGGCAGGACAAACGGCGCGCGGCTCATGCTTTCAACCCCGCCAGCCACGACCAGTTCTGCCTCGCCCGCGCGGATCGCGCGGGCCGCCGAGACGACGGCATCCATGCCGGAACCACAGAGTCGATTGATCGTCGTGCCGGGCACCGTGTGGGGCAGGCCGGCCAGAAGCAGACTCATACGCGCAACGTTTCGGTTGTCCTCTCCGGCCTGGTTCGCGCATCCGAAGACCACCTCGTCCAGCGCAGCCCAGTCGACGGAAGGCGACCGCTCTGCAAGCGCCCTGAGCGGCACGGCGCCAAGGTCATCTGCACGGACGGAGGACAGCGCCCCGCCATAGCGGCCGATTGGTGTGCGGACATAGTCGCAGATGAAAGCCTCGGTCATGGAATGACCTTGTTCGCGCGCAGCTCATCGAAATGACGGAGGAACATCTCCTGACTGTCTTGCACCTCGGCAAAACCATATTGCTTAATCTTCGTGGTCGACGACATGATGTCAAACTCGGGCGCGAAGACGAAATTACCGTAGTTCCAGCCCACGAGTGTCTCATAGGGGATCTGCTGCAAGCCGTGTTTCTGAACCAGGCTCTGCCACAATTGGCCCTTGTCGGCCATCATGTGCACAAGGTCGATCCTTTGCGCCTGCGCGGTGTTCATCCCGAAGTAGTCGGCAATGGCAGGCCACATGTCCTGCCAGCGGAATGCGTCCCCGTTGGTGACGTTGAAGGGCTCGTTGGCGGCCCTGGGCTCGGTCGCCATCCACAGACAGCTCCGCGCGAGCAATCCGCTATCGGTAACGTTATAGAGCGCCCTCGCGTTCGCTTCGGACCCCGGATGGCGCAGCGGCAGACCGAGCGCCCTTGAGATCGTCGCATAGACCGCAAGCACCATGACCAGGTTCATCGGGTTGCCGATGGCAAACCCGCAGATGCCGTGCGGGCGGGCGGTGGACCAGGTCCAGCGCTTGCCCTTCTGACGCTCGGTGATGAAGGCCTGCTGATCGTAGTAGAAATTCGGCGGCATGTGGCCCGGATCGGTTTCTTTCGCCGGTGTCTTGAACGGACCCAGATGGTTTCCGTACCACTTGGTGCCGTGCATGATGTTCACATGCTCAAGACCTGTGGCCACCGGCTCTATCGCGTCCATCAGGTTCACCAGAAGCGCCATGTTCGGCGCGACCATCTCTGACCAGCTGGGCCTTTCGATATAGGCGGCAAAGAAGATGTGCGTGACCTCGGCAAGACCGCCCAGCTGCGCCCGGGCATCGGCGGGGTCCAGCAGGTCCGCGGCGATGTGGCGGTACCGCCCCTCGATGTCGGGCTTGCGCCGCGACACCGCGATGACGTCCCAGTCGGCATCCTGCAGCAGCTGCCGCAAGAGGTTGCGCCCCACGACGCCGGTCGCCCCGGCCACGAGCGCGGTCTTACGCTTCTTTTCCATTACGCCATTCTCCGTGGTGCAGTCAGTGTGAGACGAGAGTTTCGGGGACAGGCCGCCGATGATGCAAAACGATCAGGAGCCATCGCGCGCCTCCTCGAGATACCGCTTCATCGCGGCCAGCGCCCAGCGGTAGGACTGCACGCCCAGACCCGTGATCATGCCCACGGCCTCGGGGGCCGTGACCGACTCCATCCCGCGGGCGTCAATGTTGCTCATGTGAATTTCGACATAGGGCAGCGGGACGGCCCTGAGGCAGTCGCGCAAGGCATAGCCGGCGTAAAGGAACCCTGCCGGGTTCATGAGCAGCCCGTCGATGCCCTCGCGCACCGCGCGGTAGATCGCGCTGATCGCCTCGCCCTCGGCGTTTGTGTAGAGAATCTCGATTTCCACACCCATCGCTGCGGCATCCTCGCGCAGAATGCGATCAAGTTCAGCGGCCGTCGTCGTGCCGTAGATCTCGGGCTGGCGGAAGCCCAGATACTCCATGTTGGCGCCCTGGATCAGCAGCAGTTTCATAGGAGATCCCCCTGCCTGAGTTCACACATCTTGCGATAAAGACCGACGGTCGCGTCGGGTGCGGCCTGCCTCAGTTGCGCCAAACCCGCCCGAGCGCCCGGCTCGGTCGCGAATTCCACCAGCAGGCAGGCCGCGATCTTGGCGTCACGGCCGCGCAACCGTTCCTCGGTCGCCGCCGTCTCCGTCGAGCTTTCGGCGCAGATCCAGCGCTCTGAATGAAGGACCTCCGGGCACGCGCGAATGGTGGCGAACAGCGGGTCCTGGTCGACCGGCGCCGTCCACACCGCCGTCACTGCAAACACGCCTCGAACCACGCCATCGTGCCGGGTCCGGTGGCAGACGGTGCGCGACATGTTCTCAAACCCGTTCTGCATGATGTCACGCGTGCGCGGCGTCGGATTCTGGAGCCGTTCAAGATACTGCGACGAGCGCAACACCTGCACCTGTGCAACCTCGTAGGTCGTCAGGTAGGTCTGTGGCGCATCTATTGCGACGTATCGACGGCCCACCTCAAAGCCGCGCACGCTCATGCGTTCGATCAGGTGCTCTTCGCGATACCACGCCTCATAAACAGCCTCGCGACCGGGCTTGCAGTCGTTCCAGATGGCCAGCACCGCGTTCATCGGACGCTCACGCCCCGGCTTCCGGCAAAGCGGCCCGGCGCAGGCCAAAACTTGCCCTGTAGCGCGGGTCGCCGGTTTCGCGCAGCACGGCATCAAGCACGCCCAGAATATAGCCAAGCCCGATATCCTCTGCCCAGGCCATCGGGCCGCGCGGGTGGTTCACACCATTGGTCATGGCCAGATCGATGTCCGCCTCTGAGGCGATACCGTGCAGCACCATGTCGAAGGCTTCATTGGCCAGCATCGCAAGGGTACGGCTGAGTGGCAGGCCCGGCCCGTCCGCAATCCGGCTCGCCTGCATGCCATGCGCGGCCGCCGTATTCACGAAGGCGGCAATTGCCTTTGGCGAGGCGCCGGATGACACCGAAAAGGCGATCCGCCTGCTGTCGATGCGCGGAGGGAGGAGGTCGTGCAGCAGCACGGGCTGACCCGAAATGCGCGCCGTGGTCTCTGCGCTGGTGCCACCGGACAGCATGACCAGGGTGCCATCGTGTTCGGCCTGCCCGTCAAAGCCGTAAACCGCCAGGGCCGGCCCGCCATCAGCCGGGGTCTGCTGCGGTGCCGGGCGCGCGGCGCCTTCGCTATGGTCGTAGATACCCTTTCCCGTTTTCCGGCCCAACCACCCGGCGGCCACGAGTTCCTGCTGCAGGTGGGACGGGCGGTAGCGCGGGTCCTGAAAGGTCGCCTCGTAGACAGAGCGCGTCACCGCGGCGTTCACGTCATGGCCGATCAGATCCATCAGTTCCAGCGGCCCCATGCGAAAGCCACCGCCCTCACGCATCACGGCGTCAAGCGTGGCCGGATCGGTGCGCTGTTCCTCCAGAAACCGAAGCGCTTCGGCATAATAGGGCCGGGCCACACGGTTCACGATAAAACCCGGGGTCGAGGCCACGTCCACAGCGACCTTGCCCCAGTCCCGGGCCGTATCCCTCAGACAGGCTGCAACCTCGGGCGCGGTCGCAAGACCCCGAACCACTTCCACCAGCTTCATCACCGGGGCGGGATTAAAGAAATGCATACCGGCCAGGCGGCCCGGATGCTTGAGTGCCGAGGCAATCTCGGTCACCGAGATCGAAGACGTGTTTGTCGCCAGGATACACGCCGGCCCAACGACAGTCTCAAGCTTCTGAAAAACGCTTTGCTTGGCGTCGAGCCGTTCGATGATGGCCTCGACGACCAAACCGGCATCGGACAGCTCGGTGACGTCGCCGGCAATGGCGATGTTTGCCATGATCGCATCTGCCCGTTCAGCCGGCATCTTGCCGCGACCGACAAGCCGCTCAAGCCCGCGCATCAGCCCGTCACAGCCCCGTTTGGCGGCGCCTTCCGCGGCATCGCAGAGCATCACGCGGTGCCCTGCGGCGGCCGCCACCTGAGCGATCCCCGCGCCCATCGCACCTGCGCCGACAACGCCGACAAGACCCTCTATGGGCAGTCCGGTCACTGCTCCGGCTCCAGAATCAGCTTGCCCTGCACCTGACCTGCCCGCAGCTGTTCCAGCGCGGTCCCGAACTGCGCCAACGGCAGTTTTTCAGAGATATGCGGCGCAAGTTTACCCCGGGTCCAGAGATCATAGATGTCGGCCTGGACGCGACGCACGCCATCGGGGTCGCGCTCTCGGTAGTCCGACCATTGCAGGCCCGACACCTCGATGTTCTTGACAAGCAGGTAGTTGACCTTGACCTCCGGAATGACGCCCGAGGCAAACCCGATCACCACCAGGCGTCCGCACCACGCCATGGCGCGCAGTGCCGCTGCAAAGGCATCGCCGCCCACCGGGTCGATAACCACATCGGCACCGCGCCCGTCCGTGACGGCCCGCACCTGTGCGCGCAAGCGCTCTCGCAGGTCTGCGCCGCTCAACTCCACCACATGGTCGCACCCCACTGACCTGGCGGTGGCCACGTTCTCTTCACCCAGAACCGCACCGATGACGGTGCTGGCCCCCATTGCCCGGGCCAGCTGGCACGCCGCCGATCCGATCCCGCCCGATGCGCCGAGCACCAGCACAGCCTCGCCAGGCTGGAACCGGCACCGTTCCACAAGCGCGTAGTGCGACGTCTGGTACACAAGCCCCAGAGCCGCGGCGACATCGAAGGGCATCCCGGCGGGCATCTTGTAACAGGTAGTAGCGGGCAGGTTCAGCCTTTCCGCATAGGTGCCATACTCCACCTGTACGCCCACACGGTCGCCGACAGAGAGCCCGGCCACGCCGTCGCCCACTGCCGAGACGACACCGGCCCCGGCCTTCCCGGGCGAAAACGGCAGGGGCGGTTTTATCTGATAAGCGCCTTCCATGACGAGGATATCGGGAAAGTTTGCCTCGGCGGCATGGATGTCCACCACGATCTCTCCGGCGCCTGGAACTGGATCGGCGGTTTCGGCGTAGGTCGCCTGCGAGAGCGGGCCAAATTCACTTACGATGACGGCTTTCATGTCAGGCTCCCCCGGCCGACGCAGATGATAAAAGCGTGTCGGTGTCCACCCCCAGGCGCGGCGAGGCCGCGTCGTGCCGCATGTTGCGCAACGGCGGGGCGACCGGCACCGGCAAGGCGACAAGTGATGCGCCCTCCGGGTTGCTCACGCGGTGATCGAACAGCCCCCGGGCGCGGAAATGCGGGTCCTTGATGGCCTCTTCGACGGTCCGCACAATCGTGCAGCAACAGTCGGCCCTGGCAAAGACGTCGTCCCAATAGTTGGCCGTTTGCGCGGCAATCAACGCGGCGACGCCTGCCGTGGTGGCCGCGGGGTCAATCGCGTCGTCGCGCAACGCGGCCTCAAGCCCAATGGCTTCGGTGAAGCACGCCCAGAATTTGGGCTCTATGGGCGCTGCGGCCAGAAGCCTGCCATCGGACGTCGGATAAAGCCTGTATCGGGGGCTGCCGCCGGTCACCAGCGCATCGCCGTTTCCCGGCCACTGCCCCGCGGCCAGCCCGTTGCCCATGGCCCAGTACATGAAGGGAAAGAGGTTGTCGGCCATCGAGACGTCGATATGCACCCCGCCCTTCCCCGCATTCCGCGCCAGAAGGGCCAGCAGGATGTTGACGACCGCAGGATAGGTCCCACCCGCGATGTCAGCGATCAGCGCCGGGGGAAGAACCGGCGTCCCGGCAGGCCCGCTGCCGAGCGCAAGAAGGCCGGTGTCCCCGATGTAGTTCATGTCATGACCTGCCCGGTCGGACTTTGGGCCAGTTTGACCGTACCCGGTGACAGAGCAGTAGATAATATCCGGGTTCGGCACGCAGACATCGGCATAACCCAAACCCAGACGGTCCATGACACCGGGCCTGAACTGCTCGATGATCACATCTGCCTCTGCCAGAAGCGGGGTCAGCCGATCGCGCGCGGCGGGGTCCTTAAGATCCAGCGCAACGCTCTGTTTGCCCCGGTTCAGCAGTGCGAAATTCACGCTGTCGCTACCCCATTTGGGTTGGTAGTTGCGCATCTCGTCGCCGTGGCCCGGGCGTTCGATCTTGATCACATCCGCCCCGGCTTCGACCAGGAAAAGCGACGCCATGGGCCCGGGCAAGAGGGTCGAGAAATCGACAACCTTGAGCCCTGCCAGAGCGCCAGGGGTCATGTCAGATCCTCGCGTGCCCGGGCGACGGCCGCGGCCCGCGCCGGGGCATATCCGGCCTGACCGGTAACGCCAAAGAGGTACTGGCTGATATCATGGTGGCGGGCAAGGCCCGCCTCGGTCACCGCTTCGATCGGACCTCTGGAGTATCCAAGCCCCAGACGGCAGGTCAGATCCATCGCCTCGGCGTCGGCAAGACCCTCATCCAGGAACCTCAAGGCGGCGTTGTACTTGGGGCGTACCAGCCGGTCGACGATCCGCCCGGCCTGATCAGAGCTGATGACAACCTGAAACCCGGCCCCCTCGAAGAGTGACCTGGCGGCGTCAAGCGCGGCGGCATCCGTGCGCGGCTGACGAACCAGCTCGATCAGCTGCGAGGGCCCCTCGGCGTTCACGAAACGCGCAAAGCCGATCGCGTTGGAGCCCTCCCTGCCCCTGTCTTCGCCCGTATGGACGCCCAGGCATTCTGTCCGGAGTTCCACAAGGACGGCGGTTTTTGCGGGGTCGGCGACAAATCCACCGCCAAGATGCAACACGATATCGCCGTCGTCCTGTGCATTGGCGAGAAGGCCATCTTCTGCAGTGAAAGCAGCGCTCGAACCGTGCTGGATTACCTGATAGGCCATCTTATCCTCCGAAGATCGCGTTGCGGTCATAGATGTAGAATCCGCGCCCGCTCTTGCGGCCAAGATAGCCAGCGGCAACCATGCGGCGCAGCAACGGCGGCGTAGCCGCCCGCGGGTCAAGCGTGACCGGGTAGAAGGCCTCACACAACCGGATCTGCGTATCGAGCCCGATCAGATCGAGCAGCTCCATAGGCCCCATTTTGTAGCCCAGCCCGACCTTGATTGCCGTGTCGATATCGGCAGGAGACGCCACGCCGGCTTCGATCGCGCGGATCGCGTCGTTGTTGAAGGGCACAAGCAGCGCATTGAGGATGAAGCCCGGCTTGTCCTGGGTTTCCACGGGTGTCTGCCCCGCCGCTTCGGTCCAGGACCATGCCGCTCTGAACGTCTCGTCAGAGGTGTTGATGCCCGGTGACATCTCAATGAGTTTCATGAGTTGCGCCGGCAGGCAGAAATGCATGCCGACGACGCGGTCCTCGCGGCCGCAGCCCGACGCGATCTCGGTGATCGAGAGCGTCGAGGTATTGGAGGCAAAGATCGTGTGCTCCGGACAGATCACGTTGAGCCTGGAGAAGAGATCGCGCTTGACGTCAAGGTCCTCGAAAACGGCCTCGATGATCAGGTCGGCCTCCGCGAGATCCGCCAGGTCCGTCGTGCCGGACAGGCGTTCCACCGCCGCATCGCGGTCTTTCTCGCTTAACTTTCCGCGGGCCACGGATTTGTCGAAGAACCCCCCGGTTTGGGCGAAAGCGCGTTCGAGCCCGGCGCCGGAGACGTCGTAGGCAATCGTTTTGTATCCGGCGCGCGCCGCCACGATGGCGATCCCCGCCCCCATTGTGCCACCTGCCCCGCAAACGGCCACTGTCTTGATCTCATGCGTCATTTTTCGATGAAACTCCGTCCGATCAGCTGGCGGTGCACCTGATTGGTGCCCTCCCAGATCTGCGTGATCTTGGCATCGCGCATCAGCCGTTCGGCCCGGTAATCCGCGCAGTAGCCATAGCCGCCGTGGTACTGGACGGCCTCTGTCGTCATCTTCATTGCGAGATCCGAGGCCCGCATCTTGGCAATGGATGCCTCGATCCCGTAATCTGTCTCGCCCGCCTCGATCAGACGTGCCACATGGTCGAGCCATGCCTCACATGTGGCAAGCTCCGAAGCCAGATCAGCAATGCCGAATTGAATGCCCTGAAAGTCGATGATCCGGCGCCGCGACTGTTGCCGCTCATTGGTGTAGCCGATCATGTCCCTGAAGGCTGCGCGCGCGATGCCCAGAGCATGGGCTGCCACCGAGGGACGCGATTTGTTCAGCGACTCCAGCAAAATCCGCAGCCCGTCTCCCGGGGCACCGATCAGGTTTTCGCGCGGGACGCGCGCATTGACGAAAGACAGCATGCAGGTCGAGGACGCCTTGTGCCCCATTTTCCGCTCTTTTCCAATCACCTCAAACCCCGGTGTGCCTTTCTCAAGAATGAGAACGGAGATCGCAGCCTTTGGATTCTCGATCTCGCTCCACTTCCCGAAAAGCAGGATGCGGTCGGCGACATCTCCGTTTGTTATGAAAGTCTTTGTGCCGTTTATGACGATCTCATCGCCCTCCGGCGCAAAACGCGTCTTCATCCCGGTTGCATCCGATCCGGCTGTGGGCTCGGTTATCGCCAGTGCGCCCAGCCCTCCCCCGGCAATCGCGCCCAGAAGCCGTGCGCGCTGTTCATCACTGCCAAACTCGATCAGCGGCTTCATGCCGTGATAGTTCGTGGCATAAATGATCCCGGTAGAGGCACAGGCCTCGGAGATGATCTTGACCACCTCGAGATAAAGCCGCACGCGCATCGGCGCGCCGCCGAACTCTTCGGGAATGAAGAGCATGTTCAGGCCAAGCTCGTTCAGCGCGTTCACGCAGACCCAGGGAAACTCACCGGTGGCATCCGCGTGCTCGGCATTTGGCGCAATCACCTCGTCAGCGACGCGCTGAACCTGATCGAGGATCATCCTCTCTTCGTCGTCCCAACCCGCGCTTGCGGTCAACCTGTCAAAGATGCTCATCAGTGGTTCATCCCCTGTCCGCCATCGATGTAAATTGTCTCTCCCGTCAAAAACGGAATGTCCTCGGAAAACAGCGCGCCGACGAGACGCGCCACGTCCCCGGGCCGGCCCGGACCGGAAAGAGGAATGCGTTTGGACATCCATTTCCGCACGCTTTCGCGGGACAGGAAATCGCGGTTGAGATCCGTTTCGATATAGCCCGGCGCGACATTGACTGCGGTGATGCCGTGCCGTGCCCATTCCACGGCCAGACATCGTGTCATCGCCGCCACCGCCGCCTTGGAAGCGCAATAAGCGAGGTTGTCCGGCACACCGAGCTTCTCGAAAAAAGACCCGATATTGACGATCCTGCCGCTGCTTTCTTTGAGGTGCGGGAAGGCCTCGCGGCACGCAACCATGACCGCCGTGGCATTGAGCGCCATAACCTGCGCATAGTCCTCCGTCGCGAGCGTCTCGGTCGGGCCGCCAAGATGAAGCCCTGCGTTGTTCACCAACCCGGTGATCGGGCCGTTCTGCGCGATGCGCGCCACCACCTGCGCGACGGCCGCTTCATCCGTCATGTCGCAGGCGTACCCTGTGCCAGCCGGCGCCTCGCCCGACCGCGAAACACAGACAACCCGGGTGCCCCGTGTTGCCAGATCCTGCGCGATTGCGGCACCAATGCCCTTGCTTGCGCCGGTGACGATGATCTGCCCCTCACGCATCGCGGAACACCGGTTTGCGCTTTTCTTCAAAGGCCGCCATGCCCTCTTCGGCATCCGAGGTCTGATAGGCGAGCGTGGAGAGGTCCGCCTCGATGCGCAGCCCCTCATGAAGGTCCGTCTCTGCACCGCGCAGCACCGCGTCGCGGGCGAATTTCAGAGCCGGCAGGCCAAAGCGCGTGATCCTGCGCGCATAGGACAGCGCACCCTCCATGAGATCACCCTGGATAACAGAGTGCACGAGGCCGAGCGTCAGGGCGTCCTGCGCTGTCACCGTCCCGCCGCTCATGATCAACTCAAGCGCTTTCGGCGCTCCGATGGCCCGTGTCAGCCGCTGCGTACCGCCATAGCCGGGAATCAGGCCCAGCTTGATTTCAGGCAGTCCCATCGACGCCGTTGAGGCGGCCAGCCGGAAGGTGCAGGCCAGCGCCAGCTCCAGTCCGCCACCGAATGCATAGCCGTTGATCACGGCAAAAGATGGAAGCGGGGCCGTATCGAGCTTGGCAAAGATCGCCTGACCCAGTTCCGCGCCTGATTTCTGTTCCATGAGGGATCGGTCGCGAAGTTCCCTGATATCGGCGCCTGCGCAGAACGCCTTGTCACCTGCACCGGTGAACAGGATGCCGCGCGCGTCTGTCGCGACGGCCGCATCAATCGCCACGCCGATATCGCGGATGATCTGAAAGGACAGCGCGTTCATCGCCTTTGGCCGATTCAGCGTGATCAGTGCAAATTCATCGTGCCGTGTCAGTGAGACTGCCATTTTCAGGCCCCCGTCTTTTCGCGGTAGCGCACGGGCGTGGGTGCAATCTGCCCGGCCCGGTGCATGTCTACGAGGTCGCGTTTCAGGATCTTGCCCGAAGGGGTGAGCGGGAACGCGTCGACCGTAACGAACCATTCCGGCATGTCGGCCTTTGAAAGCCCCTGAGCCGCAAGATGGGCCAGCACCGCCTCGGCGCTGATCGCGCCCTCCACGGCAAGGCAGACTTTCTCGCCAAGCCGCTCATCGGGGACCGGGAAGGCGGCTGCTTTCTCTATATCCGGATGGCGCAGAGCCGTGGCCTCGATCTGCGCGGGATAAATGTTGTGGCCGCCGCGAATGATAAGGTCCTTCAGGCGGCCTTCAATCGTCAGATTCCCCTCGGCATCCATCGCGCCAAGATCCCCGGACAAAAACCAGCCGTCGCTGTTAAAGCTACCCTCGGTCGCGGCCTGATTGGCGAAGTAACCAAGCATGAGGTTCGCCCCGCGCCCCGCAATCTGCCCGACCTGACCGGCGGCAACGTCGATATCGGGGTTTTCGGCGTTTACGATCTTGACGGTGTAGCCTGGCCCGCCACGGCCACACGTCGCCGTCCACGTCGCCGCGCTGTCGTCTGGATGCGTGAACTGATGCGAGGAGTTTTCGGTCATTCCGTATACGTTCTGCGGTCTGATGCCCTGGGACACGAACGCCTCGGCCACCACCTCCGGGATCGGCGCGCCGGCCATGTAGAAGATGCTGACCGTGCCAATCCGCGGAAGACCCCGCGCCTTCTGGTCGGCCAGAATGTCCATCGCGTGCGTCGGCACGCCCATCACGTATGTCGCACGGGTCTCGATGATCCAGTCCAGCGGCTTGTGACCGCGCGGCGGAGGCCCGACAATCAGCGTGCACCCGGACAACAGCCACTGCCCCGCCGCCACCCAGCCGATGTGATGAGACAATGGCGAAAGCGTCAAAAGCCGTGTTTCCGCGTCGATCTCCCACGCCGCCACAAGGTCCCGCGCATTGGACAACAGAGTATTGGCCGAATGCATCACGCATTTTGGCGCGCCTGTTGTACCGGAGGTAAAGGCCAGATACGCCAGCGCATCGGCATCAGTCTGAGGTTTGCTGAGAGGTGTGGCGCCCGGCGCCGGAAACTCCGCAGGCGACAGAACCGCCTTAAGCGCTATCAGTTCGCCAAGCATTGCTTTGAAATCGACCTGCGCGCGATCAATGCCCCACCCGTCCTCGGTGATCAGCACAGAGCTCCCCAGCCGATCCAGCAGCGCGACGATCTCCTGGCACCTGTAGGTCTTGTGCAGCGACGGGTTGCACGCCAGTCCAAGCCGCGCACAGGCGAGGAACGCAATAATCGTCTCCACGCGGTCCGACATCCAGATCGATACACGGTCCCCGGACGCAAGACCCATCGCTTCCAGCTGTGCCGCCAGCGCGTCCACACGGCCAAGCACTTCCGACCAGTTCAGCGCGCCATCTGCGTCGATCATCGCCGTCGCGTCAGGCTGTGCAGCGGCATTGCGCGCAAGCAGCGAATAGAAGGTATCACTCCGCCATTGACCACCCTCGTAATAGGCCTTGGCCAGCGCGGGCGAATGGAGCGTCAGAACAGCGCGCATGGCCCTACTTCCCAAACTTCATCGCGTCCGGCGCCCGGCGCTCCGCAAAGCTTGCGGACAATTCCCCGGCTTCTGCGGTGTTCAGGTAGGGACGAAGCAACAAGTCATGGGTGACCCGCGACAGACCGGCCACGCCACCATGGCGTGCGTTGAACGCACCCTTGACCGCGGCCAGAGCAAAGGCACCACGATCGGCGACTTCCAGCGCGTACTTGCGCGCCTCCTCTTCCAGTTCCGCATCCGGGACGACCTTGTTGATCAGCCCGATCCGCTCGGCATGATCCGCCGTCATCTTCGGGTTGCGGTACCAGATCTCCTTGGCGCGCTTCTTGCCCACCAGATCCTCAAGGTACCACGTCCCGTAGCCGGCATCGAAAGAGCCCATCATCGGCCCGACCTGCCGGAACACCGCGCTTTCCTTGGCGATGGTCATGTCACAGACCATCTGCAGCACGTTGCCTCCACCCACGGCATAGCCGTTCACGCAGGCGATGACGGGCTTTTGCAGGCGGTCGATGGCTTCGTACATCTCCAGCGTTGGCAGGACCCCGGCATAGAGGTTGGTGTCTTCCATCCCCTCCTTGCGTCCCCCGATGCAGAAGAAACGGTCCCCCGCGCCCGTCAGGATCAACACCCGCGTGCGCGTCTCACGCCGAACCCCCTCGATGCAGTCCCGGATCTCGTGGCACATGGTCTCGGTAAACATGTTACCGTCATCGGGACGGTTGAGCGTCAGCCAGCCCAACGGGCCGTCTTCGCGATAGAGGATGGTTTCCCAGGTCACGTGATGTCTCCGTGCTTGCGTGATGATTGGCGGCCCAGAACCGCGTCGGTGTCTGCGCCCAGCCGGGGCGCCGCCGCGCGTGGCCGTGCCGTCTGACCGTCGATATGGATCCCGAGGCCGATGTGCGGGGTCAGGCGCCCACCGTCATCCAGTGTCGCGATGAGGGACCGCTCCTGAAAGCCCGCATCCGCGACCACCTGATCGACGCTGTTGATCGGCCCTGCTG
>JBCCHI010000018.1:0-42454 GCA_039028815.1 Pseudomonadota bacterium | reverse complement strand
GTCGGCGTTGACATCTCGCTGCCGGATGCGGGCGACCTGTTCGGCGAAGACCAGGGCCGGTACCTTGTGGCCTGCAACTTTGACCAGGCCGAGGCGCTGATGACAAACGCGGCGCGTGCCGATGTGCCGATCCGAAGTGTCGGCCGCTTCGGGGGCGATCAGGTCAGGCTTTGCCGCTCCGGCGCGCCGCTTGCCGAACTGTCCGCGCTGTTTCACGGAGCCTTCGCATCGCATTTCGCCTGATCGCGGGCCTTCACGATTTGCGGAAGTCCCTTGGCCAGGCAGGATATCGCATGCAAGTCTTGGGGCACCGTTTGCGAAAGGTTGTCCCTTATGTCCCACCTGCCCCGTATGAGCGTGGTGCTTGCCCGCTTTCTTCTGCCCCTGTGTCTTCTGCCGGGTCTGGCGCTTGCGCAGGACGACACGGCGCCTGATCCTCTGCCGGCACCCGCCCCGGACACACAGGCCGAGGCCCCGATGACGCTGGATCGTCTGAGCGAGATCATCCAGGCGATCGACCCGGAGGCGCAGAGCAATGGCACGATCTGGCAATTGTCGATCAATGGCCTGACTGTGCTCATCATAACCGACGCATCCAATGACCGGATGCGGGCAATGGCGCCGGTGCGCGAAACGGCAGATCTGACCCCCGAAGAGTTGACACGCATGATGCAGGCGAATTTCGACACCGCGCTGGATGCCCGCTACGCAATTGCCCGCGATGTGGTCTGGGCCACGTTCATCCATCCCCTGCGCCCGCTGGAGAAAGATCAGCTGATTTCCGGGCTCGGGCAGGTGGTCAATCTCGCGCAGAGCTACGGCACGCTCTACTCTGGCGGGGCAATGCAGTTCGGCGGCGGGGACAGCGGCGCGTTGCAGCGCGCGCTGATCGAGGAACTGCTCAAGAAAGGCGAAGAAATCTGACCACCCGTCGCCACGCGAAACAGCCCGCCGCGCAGGGCGTGCGCTTGCCAAGCCTTCGGTGCCTCTCTACATTTGACCGCGAACGACAGGAGGTTCCGGCATGCCGATGCAGGCTCAGGAAATCGAGGATCTTATCCGCGCGCAGTTTCCCGACGCGCAGATCACGATCACCGATCTTGCGGGCGACGGAAACCACTATGCGGCCGAAGTGATCGACGCCGCATTTCGCGGCATGAACCGTGTGCAGCAACAGCGCGCGGTCTATGCCGCGCTCAAGGGCAAGATGGACGGGCCTTCGGGCGACCTGCATGCGCTGGCGCTGACCACCAAGGCCCCCGACTGAGAAAGAGGCCGGGATGGATCCATTCATACCGCTTGCGATCGTGGCGATCGTGGTTCTGGTTGCAGCCCTCGCGGTGCTGGGCCAGAGAACCAACCCCGGCCGGCGCGGCAGCCCGCCCGGACAGGGACACCATGTATTGCGTTCGGATTATCAGTCGGGCATTGGGGGTGGAAACGTCCGCGAATGGAAAGTCCCGCGCGACCCCGACGACTATGCAAAACTTTTTGTTCCCAAGGACAAAACGAAATGACCGAAGAAGAGATCGCCAAGGTTCTGGACGAGGCCAAGACCCGGATCGCCGACACCGTGAAGGCGCATGACGTGGTGCTGTACATGAAAGGCACCAAAACCATGCCGCAATGCGGCTTTTCCAACCGCGTGGCCGGTGTTCTGAATTACATGGGTGTGGATTATCTGGACGTAAACGTGCTGGCCGACGACGCCATGCGTCAAGGCATCAAGGATTTTTCAGACTGGCCCACCGTGCCGCAACTATACGTCAAAGGCGAATTCGTCGGAGGCTGCGACATTATCACGGAAATGACCCTTTCGGGGGAGCTTGACACGCTCTTTGACACCCAGGGCGTCACCTATGACAAAGAGGCCGCAGACCGCATCCGGGACGCGAACGGATAAGCGCCGTCAGGCACTTGCGACCGGCCGCGATCTGGCCCGGCACGCCTGACCCCGGCGCACGTCCTGCTGACAGACCCTAAGCCCGTCGCATCCGGAGGCGCGCGCGGGGGGCCACGGACGCACGCGCCGATGGATGCGGCCTGCGTCCGGCGTGGCGATCACAGAACGAAAGGACCCGGGGCCGATGGCATTGCGGTTAGAGCTGTTTTCAGAGCGCCTGCACCTGACCCCCTTGTCGTCTCATGATGTCGATCTGGCGCTGGAGATGTTCACCGATCCCGAAGTCGTCCGATATGTCTGCGACGTCATGGACGAGGACACCATTCGCGCCGGTGTGCCGGACTCGCTGCGACGCGGCGCTGACGGGTGGATCGGCATCTGGTGCGTGTCACAAAGAGACACCGGCGAGAAAATCGGCACCATTTTTCTGCTGCCGCTGCCCATCGACGAGGACGACACGGACTATACCCTCGTCGTTCCCGGTCACACCCCCGAAGGCGAGATCGAGATCGGCTATTGCTTCAAACGCCCGGCCTGGGGCCAGGGTTTTGCGACAGAGGCCTGCCAACGGCTTGTGCGATTTGCGTTCGAGGACACCCCGCTGGACCACATCGTTGCCAGTTTCTATGAAGAAAACGAGGCGACCAAGAAGGTGCTCCGCAATGCCGGTTTCACCGACAGGGGCACGATGTGGTGCTACGGCGAAATGTCACCGATCTACCGGATCACGCGTCAGGAGTGGCGTCAGTCGGACAGGCGTGATGATCCCCGGCCCTGATCGTCCGGGGCGCGGGCAAGCGGGCGGTCGCTTTGCCAATCATCGTGAAAGTCTGCTAAAGCGTTTCGCGACAACCCTGACTCACAGAGTGGCGCGAAACGCAGTGCACCGTCCCAAGCTGTGCGCCTTTCGCCTTCGGCTGATGTTTCAGGTTAAAGGCGAAAGGCTTCAGCGTTTGCCGGGGCGCGTGTATGCGCGCGCCGCGTGTCCAAGCCCCTTGCAACGTTCGGGACAGGTGTCGACATGAAACAAACGCTGCCGAAAATCCCCGAAGACACCGTGCAGAACTGGCAGCGAATCGTGAACCTGATCGCGACCCTGGCGGATGTTCCTGCGGGTCTTGTGATGCGCACCAATGCGCCGCAGCATTCCGTCTTTGTCCGCAGCACGACATGCGACAACCCTTACGATGTCGGGTTGAGTTTTACCCTGAGTGAAAAGCTCTACTGCCAGGCCGTGCTGGAGGAGGGCAAGCTGGTCGTCGAGGATGCCACCTGCGATCCCAGATGGCGGGACAATGACGATATGGAGCACGGAATGCGCTTCTATGCGGGGTATCCGCTCTACTGGCCCGATCGTCGTGTCTTTGGCACGATCTGCGTCCTGGACACGCAGCGAAACCCCAAGGCCCTTTTGTTTCTCGACGGGTTGAAGGAATTCGCCCGGGTGATCGAAGCCGACCTGAAACTGCTCGTGGAGGCGGACGCGCGTGCGCGCCTTGAGCAACAGTTGCAGGACACGCTCGATCAGCTTGAACTGCGGGTCGAAGAACGGACACGGGAACTGGAAGAGGCCAACATCGCGCTGCGCGTGCTGCTGCAGAACGTCGAACACTCCAAGGAGGCCTACGACGAAAAAATCCTGCGCCAGATCAAGGGCTTGATTATGCCCACCGTGTCCAAGCTGCGGGGACTTCTGAAGCGGGATGAAGCCGCCGGCATGTATCTCGACATGCTGGAGCAGAACCTCAGATCCGTCACCCTGTCGATGTCGGACCAGAGGGCCAGCATGTTCGAACTGCTGACACCGGCCGAACAGGACGTGGCGCAGATGATCATGCGCGGTCAGGCCACAAAGGACATCGCGCGCATCCTCTCGCGGGAGCCCAGCACCATCGAGTTTCACCGCAACAACATCCGCAAGAAGCTTGGCCTGCGCAAAAGCGGGCTGAACCTGCGCAGCAAATTGCTCTCCATGCAGTAACTATGGGGGTGACCCCCATGGTTTCCTCAGGTTTTTCTAATGCCGGCCCTGATCCTGCCGCTTGTTATCGTTGCATACGGGCGCCTTTGCGCGCGCGACACGGCAACAGGGATGAAACAATGGAAAAAGAAGATCTCGATCTCAAACCGACCTTGATCAATGGTGAAAGGGATGACCTGACGCCTGGCTTGTCACGACGGTCATTTTTCATGGCGGCCGGTGCGGCGGGGGTTGGCGGTGCGGCCGCCTCTCTTTTGTCCGGGACGTCGGCGCAGGCACAATCGACAGACTGGACCCAGCCCGGCAACAACAATGGCGTCATTGAGCTGCAGAAAACGACCGGCGGCGCGGTGGATGGTGATGTGGGCATAGACTTCTACGGTCACTGCGCGATGAAATTCACCTCGCCGGGTGGCGCGACGGTTCTGTTCGATCCGTGGCGGGATGATCCCTCTGGCGCGTGGGGGCTCTGGTTCAAGAACGAGTTCCCGGAAACGCCGGTGGATATCTGCATGTCAACCCACACGCATTTTGATCATGACGCAATTCACCGGCCTGTATCGACCATGGTGCTGGATCGCATGGTCGGGAATTTCGAATTCGCCGACGTGAAAATCACGGGCTTTGCCGACAAGCATGCCTGTCAGGCGCCCGGCTGGTACAACTGGACGAACGCGCTGGCGGAATTCGGCGTCGAGGCCTGCCCGCCAAACAATGTCAGCCATATGGACATGGTTGTCTATGTGATCGAAACCGGTGGCCTGCGCACGCTGATATGGGGCGACAACCGGCACAATCCTCCGCAGGAGTTCTGGGATGCCATTGGGGAGATCGACATTCTCACCCTGCCCGTGGACGGATCGCAACACATCCTCAGCTATGGTCAGGGAGACGATATTGTCTCGCGGCTGAACCCGAAGGTGATCATTCCGACCCACTATCTGAGCGAGACCACCAGCTATACGCTGACCACGCTTCAGGATGCGGATGAATGGGTGAAATCGCAGGACAGCCACACGATGCTGGACAGTGCAAGCCTGTCTCTGAATGCGGGCGAGGTTTCGGGCATGACCAAGGAGTTCATGTATTTCGGACACAACGCGCAAACGGAATAGGCATCGGCGGCCGGCCGCCCTGAGGGGCAATCCCGCCAAGGCAGGGACGCGCCGGGACACAAGGGACGTTGTTCTGCGCATCGGCGCGGAACGACACCGCTGTCGGCGGGACATACCCTGTGGCAATGCGGGCGCTGCGGCGGCGCGGGCCGACTGAGAGCCCTCTGAAGCCATCCCGCACAGAGATTGGCTGGACACCGCTGCGGCACACCTGTGTGGGAGTCGCGTCTGCGCGCGGCCGGGGCGCGCGCCGCAACGGGTATCCACGCCGCGATTCGCACATGAATAACACGACACAAACAACTGAGAATTATTGATTTTATAAGGGTGACCAGATCTGGCGACCCGCGTCACCCGAACCCGCCATCGCAGGTGCGCCCGCGCCGGGCCAGCGATCGCGCCGCTCCCACGGCGCGCCCGCCATTCCCGTGCGGATCACCCGTTCAGATATCGAGCGTGTTGTCCTTTTCCCACTGCGAGAAATGGGAGGTAAAGCGGTTCCACTCGGCGGTTTTGAGCTTGATGAATGCCGCCGAGAATTCATCCCCCATGGCGGATTTCAGCAGCTTGTCCTTATCAAAGGTCCGGATCGCATCGAGCATGTTGAGCGGCAAGCGTGGCGCGCCACGCACCTTGTGGCCCTCTGCATACATGTCGATCTCGTATCGCTTGCCCGGATCGGCCTTGGACCGGATGCCGTCAAGGCCCGCTGCAATGATCACTGCCTGCAACAGATAGGGGTTGGCCGCCCCGTCGGGCAGGCGCAACTCGAACCGCCCCGGCCCGGGCACACGCACCATATGCGTCCGGTTGTTGGAGGTCCACGTCACCGTGTTGGGCGCCCAGGTGGCCCCCGAGGTGGTGCGCGGCGCATTGATCCGCTTGTAGCTGTTGACTGTCGGGTTGGTGATCGCGGCCATGCCGGAGGCATGTTTCATGATCCCCCCGAGAAAGTTCCGGCCCTTTTCGCTGAGCCCCAGCTCCATGCTGTCATCGGCGAACATGTTGACCTTCGCCGCATCGCCCGGCGCATCCCAGACCGAGATATGCGCATGACAGCCATTGCCGGTCAGCCCCTCGACCGGTTTCGGCATGAAGGTCGCGCGATAGCCGTGCTTTTCCGCCACCGATCTGGTCATGAACTTGAAAAAGGAATGCCGGTCGGCGGTCACCAGAGCATCGTCGAATTCCCAGTTCATCTCGAACTGGCCATTGGCGTCCTCGTGGTCGTTTTGGTAGGGACCCCAGCCCAGGTCGAGCATGTAGTCACAGATCTCGCGCACCACATCATAGCGGCGCATCACCGCCTGCTGATCGTAGCAGGGCTTTTCGGCGGTATCGTATTCATCCGAGAGCGCTGTGCCATCCGGCGTCAGCAGGAAAAACTCGCATTCCACCCCCGTCTTTATGTGCAGGCCTTCCTCGGCCGCCTCGGCGATCAGGCGGCGCAACACGTTGCGCGGGGCCTGCGCCACCTCTTCGTCTTCGATCACCAGGTTGCCGGCAACCCAGGCCACGTCCGGTTTCCAGGGCAATTGCACGACGGATCCGGGGTCGGGCATGGCCAGCATGTCGGCATAGGCCGGGGTCATGTCCAGCCAGGTGGCGAAACCGGCAAATCCCGCACCGTCTTCCTGCATATCGGCAATCGCTTGGGCCGGCACCAGCTTTGCCCGCTGTCCGCCGAAAAGGTCCGTGAAGGATATCATGAAGTACTTCACGCCTCTCTCGGCGGCAAAGGCCGCCAGATCCTGTGTCATGTCACTCTCCCGGTTGGTTTTTCTGTTATTTCCACGATTTCGAAATCCACCAGATCGTCCCAATTTGCAATCCAGGTGTCAAAGGTTTCGGGCGCTTCGGTTTCCATCAGCTGAAAACAGATGTCATCCGACGCACTGAGCCAGCTGTCAATATAGGTCAACCCCTCGGGCAGCATCCGGCCGCACGCCGCAAAGCGTGCATAAACGGGCTGCGAGCTTCCTGAACGAAAGTGTTCGATGACCATGTAACACGCCATCACATCCCGCCGGACCGCCCCGGCACCCAGGCGGTGCCGGCGATCGGCACGCGGGCCATCGCCGCCGCCTCGACGGTCAGCGCGGCCAGATCCTCGGGCTCCAGGTTGTTGACGTGGCTTTTGCCACAGGCCCGGGCAAGCGTCTGTGCCTCCAGCGTCATGACCTTGAGATAGTTGTTCAGCCTGCGTCCGGCCTCGACCGGATCCAGGCGCGCGGCCAGTTCGGGGTCCTGCGTGGAAATGCCGGCCGGGTCCCTGCCTTCGTGCCAGTCGTCATAGGCCTCTGCCGTCGATCCGAGCGCCTGATACTCTGCCTCGTATCTGGGGTCGTTGTCTCCAAGCGCGATCATGGCCGCGGTTCCGATGCTGACGGCGTCCGCCCCAAGCGCCAGCGCCTTGGCCACATCGGCGCCTGACCTGATCCCGCCGGACACGATCAGTTGCACCTCGCGGTGCATGTCCAGATCCTGCAGCGCCTGTACCGCTTCGCGAATGCAGGCGAGCGTAGGAATGCCGACATGTTCGATAAAGACGTCCTGGGTCGCCGCCGTCCCCCCTTGCATCCCGTCGATCACGACGACATCCGCACCTGCTTTCACCGCAAGCGTCGTGTCGAAATAGGGCCGCGCCGCGCCCACCTTGACGTAGATGGGCTTTTCCCAGGCGGTGATTTCGCGCAGTTCGAGTATCTTGATCTCCAGGTCGTCCGGACCGGTCCAGTCGGGGTGCCGGCAGGCCGAGCGCTGGTCGATGCCCTTGGGCAAGGTGCGCATTTCGGCCACCCGGTCGGAAATCTTCTGGCCCAGCAGCATCCCGCCACCGCCCGGCTTGGCGCCCTGCCCCACGACCACCTCGATCGCGTCCGCCTTGCGCAGATCAACCGGGTTCATGCCGTACCGGCTGGGCAGGTACTGATAGACCAGCTTGCTGGACTGACCACGTTCCTCGGGCGTCATGCCGCCATCCCCCGTGGTGGTCGACGTACCGGCCTGCGACGCGCCACGCCCCAGGGCTTCCTTGGCCTGCGCGCTGAGCGCACCAAAGGACATGCCCGCGATGGTGATCGGAATGTCCAGCTCGATCGGATTTTTGGCAAACCGCGTGCCCAGCGTGACATTGGTGTCGCAGCGCTCGCGGTATCCTTCGAGCGGGTAGCGCGACATGGACGCCCCGAGAAAGACCAGATCGTCGAAATGCGGCAAACGGCGCTTGGCCCCGCCCCCGCGGATGTCGTAGATGCCGGTCGCGGCGGCGCGCCGGATTTCAGCATTCACCTCCGGGGTGAAGGTTGCGGAATAGCGCGGCAGGGTGCGCGGCGGGGTTTGGTCGTCCTTGGCCATGCGGCGTCCCCCTAATAGGCGTTGTCGATGTTGAAGTTGTACAGCTTGCGGGCCGAGCCGTAGCGGCGGAAATCAGCGGGATCAGCCTCGATCCCGGCCCTTTCCAGAAGGTCCTTCAGGGTCTCAAGATGCTCTGCACGCATCTCTTTCTCGATGCAGTCGGCGCCAAGGCTCTTGACCGATCCGCGCACGAACAGCTGCGCTTCGTATATCGAGTCGCCCAATGCGTCCCCGGCATCGCCGCAGACAACCAGATGCCCGGCCTGCGCCATGAAGGCGGACATGTGCCCGACATCGCCGCCGACAACGATATCAATGCCCTTCATGGATATCCCGCAGCGGGACGAGGCGTTGCCCCTGATGACCAGAAGGCCGCCATGACCGGTCGCGCCGGCATACTGGCTGGCATCGCCATCGACGATCACCGCACCGCTCATCATGTTTTCAGCCACGCCGGGACCGACATTGCCCTGAACCCTGACCGTGGCCTGCTGGTTCATGCCGCCGCAGTAATACCCCGTGGATCCCTGAACCGTGACGTCAATCGGTGCGTCCAGCCCCACGGCGATGGCATGGCTGCCCTTCGGGTTCACGACCTCCCACGCGGTTTCGTTGGTCGTCTGGCTCTGAGCCTGAAGCGCGGCGTTCAGCCCGCGCAAACCTTCGGCAGAGATATCATAGGTCTGCATATGCTCAGTGCCTCCAGAAATAGACCGTGGCGGGCTCGGGTTCCCAGACGCGCGCATCCTCGATCCCCGGCAAGCCCACCAGGGCGCGATACTCGCTTCCGAACGCGACGTATTGATCGGTCTCCGCCATGACCGCCGGCTTGCACGCGATCGGATCACGCACCACGCCAAACCCGTCCTTTGTGCCGACGACGAACGTGTAGAATCCGTCAAGATCATCGAGGCCGCTTTCCAGCGCCTCGCCAAGACTGGCCCCCTCGCGCATCTTCCATGTCAGATAGGCCGCCGCCACTTCCGTATCGTTCAGGGTCTCGACCTCTATGCCCTCGCGCGCCAGCTTGCGGCGCAGCGCGTTGTGATTGGACAGCGATCCGTTATGCACAAGACACTGGTCCGCGCCGGTCGAAAAGGGATGCGCGCCCAGCGTCGTCACCGCGCTTTCCGTGGCCATGCGGGTGTGGCCGATCCCGTGGCTGCCGCGCAGTTGCGGAATGTCGAACCGCCGCGCGACGTCGCCGGGCAGGCCCACTTCCTTGTAGATCTCGATCGTTTCGCCCGCACTCATGATCCGCAAACCCGGGTGCTCGGACCGGATGGCCTTGCGCGCGGCCTGCAGACTGTCGTGCGGCAGGTCGATCACGGCATGCGTGTCGATGCGGCTGACTGTCACCTCCACGCCAAGCGTTGCAGACAGCGCGTCCTCGAGCCCGTCAAAATCCGCCGGGTCGTCGGACTGCACCGTCAGTTTCGCGCCGCCCGGCTCGTCGCCCCGATAAACAGCGATGCCGGCGCTGTCGGGACCACGATCAGACATCGTGATCAGCATGTCGGTCAACAACGCGCCCAGTTTCGGCTCCAGCGATTTGTCCTTGATGAATAATCCTACGATGCCACACATCGTCCAGTCTCCAGCAGTGATCCGGGCCAAAACTAGACCGATCTGGCGCAAGTTTCAATAGATGAAGATTTATTTCCTATAAGGAAAGTTATCCGTCGCCCTGGGGATAGCTGATCACCGCAAGATACCGGGCCGGAAGGATCAGCAACTCGTCCGGCCCATGCGGCGCGTCAGCATCGAAAAACAGGCTGTCGCCGGGCCTTAGGTGATAGACTTCATCCCCGTGCCGGTAACGCACCTCTCCTTCCAGCATGTAGATCAGCTCGATTCCATCATGTTGAAAGGTGGGAAACACGTCAGAGTCGGCGGTGAGCGTGATCAGATAGGGCTCTCCGACAACCCCGCTTGCATTGCCCCCGAGATGACCCAGCAGCCGGTACTGATGCCCCGCCCTGGTGCCGGCGCGCTCGATTTCCACGGCCTCGCCCGCGCGCACGAGCGACGCTTCGCGCGTTTCTTCAAAACGTCGGAAAAAGGCGGTGATCGGCACGCTCAGGGCCGAGGACAGCGCGTTCAGTGTGCTGAGTGACGGTGACGTCAGACCGTTCTCTATTTTCGACAACATGCCGGCGGACAGGCCCGTTGCCGCGCCAAGATCTGCAACCGTCATGGTGCGCGCCTTGCGAAACTCCCGCACGGTCCGTCCAATCGCGGTTTCAAGGTCATTTTCGCTGCTGTCCCGCAGCTTGTGCGGATCCTGGGTCAGTGTCACGGGTGATCGCCTTGCAGTTCGAACCTCAGGGTGACGCGATTGATCCGGCAGAGCAAGCGGCCTGCGCCAAAGGATGCAAAAAAGCTGCGCGGCCAGCGGCGCATTCTATCAATTGTGCCGGATCCGTCGTCATGAGGTCGCAAAACCGGCAAAGACCGGTCATCGAAACGCCGCACTGGACATGCGAACTGGGTCAGCGGGGCAAGGAGACGAGTGATGGTTGGCACACCACAGACCAGTAGCGCACAGGACCGTCTTGTCCTGACACGGAACGAAACGCTTCAGGACCACGACAAACAGGCGCCTCAGCCCACCGAGACGCCCATTATTTTCAAAGACTTCGCATCAATCTGAGCGGTTGCGTCCCTAGCCCACCAGTTCGAGGCCGGAAAAGAAATAGGCGATCTCGACCGCTGCGGTTTCAGGCGCGTCCGACCCGTGAACAGAGTTTTCGCCCACCGATTCCGCGAACTCCGCGCGGATCGTCCCCGGCGCTGCGTCGGCCGGGTTAGTCGCCCCCATCACGTCACGGTTCCGCGCGATGGCGCCCTCGCCTTCGAGCACCTGCACCACGACCGGCGCCGAGGCCATGAAGTCGCACAGTTCGTCATAGAAGGGACGCTCTGCATGGACGGCGTAGAAAACACCGGCCTGCGCCTTCGTCAGGTGAATGCGCTTCTGCGCGACGATGCGCAATCCCGCCTCTTCGAACTTGGCGTTGATCTTGCCGGTCAAGTTGCGGTTTGTGGCATCGGGTTTGATGATGCTGAGCGTGCGTTCGACAGCCATGACATCCCTCTTTACTGTGGATTGCGCGCGCCCTATTGCCCACGCCCCTTGGGTCGCGCGCCCGATACCATGCACCCCGCGCTTTGAAAAGCCGCGATTGACCCGGACCGGCGCTTCGGGCAGGACCGGCGCATGTTGCGGATCGAGACCATCAGCTATTCTGTCGCGGGGCGCCCGCTTTTGCAGGGGGCGTCGGCCGTGATTCCGGCAGGGCACAAGGTGGGGCTTGTCGGGCGCAACGGGACCGGAAAGACCACATTGTTCCGTCTGATCCGCGGCGAGCTGGCTTTGGATGAAGGCGAGATCACCCTGCCCGCCCGCGCGCGGATCGGCGGTGTGGACCAGGAGGTGCCGGGGAACGAGACCTCGCTGCTGGACACGGTTCTGGCCGCCGACACCGAACGCGCCGCGCTGTTGCAGGAGGCCGAGACCGCCGCGGATGCCGCGCGGATCTCCGACATACAGACGCGGCTGTCCGACATCGACGCCTGGAGCGCGGAGGCCCGTGCATCGACCATACTGAAAGGACTGGGCTTCACCGACGACGAACAGATCATGCCCTGTTCCGCCTTCTCTGGCGGCTGGCGGATGCGTGTTGCGCTGGCGGGCGTTCTGTTTGCCGCGCCGGATCTGCTGCTGCTGGATGAACCGACGAACTATCTTGATCTGGAAGGTGCGCTGTGGCTGGAGACCTATCTTGCGCGCTATCCCCATACGGTGCTGGTGATCAGCCACGACCGGGGACTGCTCAATCGCGCGGTGGCGTCGATCCTGCATCTGGAAGACCGCAAGCTCACGCTTTATCAGGGCCCGTATGACCGGTTTGCCGAAACCCGCGCGGCCCGCCTTGCGACGGCAGAGGCCGAAGCCAGAAAACAAGAGGAACGCCGCGCGCATCTGCAATCCTATGTCGATCGCTTCCGTTACAAGGCGGACAAGGCGCGGCAGGCACAGTCCCGGCTGAAGGCCATCGCCCGAATGCAGCCGATCGCCCGGCCTGAAGAAGCCGCGGCGCGCAAGTTCAGCTTTCCGGCGCCCGAAGCGCTGGCACCGCCGATTCTGAGTCTGGAAGACGCGGCAACGGGATACGACGGCACGCCCGTTCTGCGCGGGATGACCCTGCGTATTGACCAGGATGACCGGATCGCCCTGCTTGGCAGGAACGGTGAAGGCAAATCGACCCTGTCCAAACTGCTGTCGGACCGGTTGCCGCTTCTGGGCGGCCGGATGCACAAGACCTCGAAGCTGCGTGTGGGCTACTTTGCGCAACATCAGGTGGACGAGTTGCGCGTGGCCGAAACACCGCTTGATCACCTGCGCCGCGCACGGGGGGATCTGCCGCAATCCAGGCTGCGCGCGCAGCTGGGCGGATTTGGCATCGGATCAGAACAGGCCGATACGCGTGTCGGGCAGCTGTCGGGCGGACAAAAGGCGCGTCTGTCCCTGATGCTCGCCACGCTGGACGCACCGCACATGCTGATCCTGGACGAACCGACAAACCATCTCGATATCGAAAGCCGTGAAGCGCTGATCGAGGCGCTGACCGCGTATCGCGGCGCGGTCATCCTCGTCAGCCATGACATGCATCTGCTGGGGCTGGTCGCGGACCATCTGTGGCTGGTCCGCGACGGCACGGTGACGCCGTATGACGGGGATCTCGAACAGTATCGTCGCATGCTGCTTGAGACAGGGTCACAGACCAGAGAGGCAAAATCCGCGCCGACACCGCCTGCCAGACCTGCCCGACCCGACCGCGGCACGCTGCTTGCGCTGCGCAGCGAAGTGCGCAAATGCGAGGCGCGTCTGGAAAAACTCAACGATATGCGCGACCGGATCGCGACAAAACTGGCCGACCCGGCAATGTACGACGATGCGCGGGCCTCGGATATGGAAAGCTGGCAACGCAAGTATGCCGAAGTCATGGACGGTCTGGACAGGGCGGAAAGCCTGTGGCTGACCGCCGTTGAGCAACTGGAAGTCGCCGAAGCCACGAGCTGAACCGGGACCGGGCGCGGCGGGCTCTGGCAGTGGCGGCACCGATTGCCTATATCCGGGATATGGATGGAGACAGCACAGCACGCCTGATTTACCTTGTCCTGCTTGGCACCGCCATTGTTGGATGGTTTTTCGCGCAGAATCGCACCTCGATGGGGCGGAATTTTCAGTATGCCGTCGTTTGGGGGCTGATCTTCGTGGGTGTGGTCGCGGTGTTCGGACTTTGGGGAGACCTGAGAAACACTGTCAGTCCCGGCAGTTTCACGGTGACCGGCGACAATCAGATCGAACTGAACCGTTTCGGCGACGGGCATTATTACGTCACCGCCAGTGTGAACGGTGCGGATGTGAACTTTGTCGTCGATACGGGCGCAACAACGATCGTCCTGACAGAGGATGATGCCGTGCGTGCGGGGTTTGACCCCAACACGCTGGCCTATGTGGGCCGGGCCAGAACCGCGAACGGAGAGGTGCGGACCGCGCCTGTCTGGCTTGAGAGCATTGCCATCGGCGGCGTGGAAGATCAGGGGATCGGGGCGCTGGTCAATGAGGGCGAACTCGACCAGTCCCTGTTGGGCATGAACTATCTTGACCGGTTTTCCAATGTCGCGATTTCAGACGGGAAGATGATCCTGTCGCGCTAGACGGTGCGAGCGTTCCGACGCGTCGCGCGTTTCGCCCTGCACCCTGCGAGATGCTCTGCGGCTCAGGGCCAAACGCATCAGCCGGTCGCAGGGGCAGCGGCTGCCTCGGCCTTCATTTCCCATTTGCCACTTTCTTCGGACCAGTATTGCGCCGCACAGCCCGCGTCCGTCAGTGCCTTCCACTGAGCGCGGGCCCGCGCCGTGGCCTCGGGGTCGTGGCCATCGAAGAGAATGCAGGCGCGTTCGGCCATCGCGATTTCTTCTGGAACGATCTCTGCGCCATCCACGCACATCAGGCATTCGGCGTCATTGGGCGCGGGACCGGGCCGCGTGCTGAGCAGCACCGGCTGGCGTGCATCATGCGCGCCCCCGTCCCGGCCATGCGGCAAAAACCCGTCTTCGGGCCCGAGCCAGAGCTTTTCGTCCAGCCAGTCAAGACGCGCCGCATCCGTGCCACGCACCAGCACGCGCCAGCCCGCGCCGCGGGCTTTGTCAAGCAACACCGGCAATGTGACTTCCAGCGGGCGTCGTGTCAGGTGATAGAAATAGACGGCGCCCATCAGCCGTCTTCGAACTGATCTGCCACAAGGCGGTTCAGGGCCAGCACACCCCAGCCGGTTGCACCTTTGGGGGACATTGCGCTGTCCGTGCCGATCCGCGCCGTGCCGGCGATATCAAGATGGATCCAGGGCATGTCGCTTTCGACAAAGCGCTGAAGAAACTGTGCCGCCGTGATCGACCCGGCAGGACGCGGGCCGATGTTTTTCATGTCGGCAATGTCGGATTTCAGTTTCTTGTCATAGGCTTCGCCCAGCGGCATGCGCCACGCGCCTTCGTCCTCGGCCCCGGCCGCGCGCAGAAACTGGCTGCAAAATGCATCGTCATTCGAATAGACACCTGCATTTTCGTGTCCAAGCGCGACGATGATGGCGCCGGTCAACGTGGCCAGATCCACGATCGCGGCGGGCTTGTATTCCTGCTGCGCGTACCAAAGCACATCTGCCAGGACCAGACGGCCCTCGGCGTCCGTGTTGATGATCTCAACCGTGTCGCCCTTCATCGAGGTCACAACGTCGCCCGGCCGCGTGGCCTGACCCGAGGGCATGTTCTCCACCAGCCCGACAAGACCTACCACATTGGCCCGGGCGCCGCGTTCCGCCAGCGCGCGCATTGTTCCGACCACAACGCCCGCCCCGCCCATGTCCATTGTCATTTCTTCCATACCCGATGCGGGTTTCAGAGAAATTCCGCCGGTATCGAACACCACACCCTTGCCGACCAGGGCCAGCGGCGCCGCGCCCTTCTTGCCACCTGCCCATTCCATGATCGCCACCTTGGAGGGCGAGACAGATCCGTGACCCACGGACAAAAGCAGGTTCATGCCCAGCTTTTCCAGCGCGGCCTCGTCCAGCACACTGATCTTGAGGCCGACGCTTTTCAGCTCTTCTATCCGCCGCGCAAATTCGGTCGTCGTCAGATGGTTGGCGGGCTCGGACACCAGATCGCGTGTCATGTGCACCCCCGGCACCACCTTCAACAGCGGCGCTGCCTCCTGTTCGGCGTCCCCGGGCTTTGCGACCATCAGCGTCACGGGGCCCATATCGTCGCCCGGATCGGACTTGCGCGCCGTGAATGCATAGCTGCGCAGCGCAATCCCCTGAGCCAGCGCGCCCTGCCGGCGCACCTGCGCCGCCAGCACCAGAAGCGCCACGCGCCCGCGTGTTCTGGCCAGGGCCGCCCCGGCCTTTCGCGTGGCCACAGGATCGGCGCCGCGCTCAAGACAGAGCACATCCACCGCGCGGGCCGCCATGCCCGTGGGCCAGTCGAGCGACACCACGCTGCCCGATTTCGTCTTTTCCCACGCGTCGCTGTCGAGAAAACGCTTCAGGGCACCGCGCGTCAGCTTGTTGACCCGCCGCGCGCCCGCATCCAGCTTGCCCGAGACCGGCACGACGACGGCAACGCGCCCTTCGAACGCGGCAATGGCGTCAAGATCCTGTTCGGCGAACGCGATAGATGTCATGGGCAGATCTCCCGGTCTGATTTTGTGGTCCCGAGCCTCACACGTAGCGCCTTGTACGGGGCTTGGCCAGAGCCGCGCCGCCGGTAACTGTTACAGACCGCTTTAACAGTTTTCCCCCCGGACCAATTCAACTAAGTTGCGGTGCAATGCTGTTGGCTCGGGGGAATTCGGCGTGACCAGATTCGACAGATACATGCTGTCGCAGTTCATGGTTCTCTTCGGATTCTTTGCCCTCGTGCTGGTGTCGATTTTCTGGATCAACAAGGCCGTCCGGATGTTTGACCGTCTGATCGGCGACGGACAGCCCGCATGGGTGTTTCTGGAGTTTACCGCACTGACCCTGCCGGGCGTGATCGGCGTCGTGCTTCCGATCGCGGCGTTTGCCGGCACGGTCTACGTCACCAACAGAATGTCGACCGAGAGCGAACTGACCGTGGTGCAGGCCACTGGCTATTCGCCGTATCGTCTGGTCCGGCCGGTCTTTGTTTTCGGGCTTCTGATCGCGCTCATGATGTCCTTGCTCAGTCACTTTCTGATACCCAAGAGCCTGAACCAGTTGCGTTTGCGGCAGGCGGAGGTCAGCCAGAACATCACCGCGAAGCTTCTGACCGAGGGCGAGTTTCTGCATCCTGCGCCCGGGATCACCTTCTACATCCGCGACATCACGCCCGAAGGAGAGCTGCGCGATGTTTTCCTGTCCGACAGCCGCAACGCGGACACGCCGATAACCTACACCTCGGCCCGCGCCTATCTGGTTCAGGAAGGCGGCGGTACAAAGCTTGTGATGGTCGAGGGGCTTGCCCAAAGCCTGCGGGCGGGATCCGGACGACTCTTTACCACGCATTTCGACGATTTTTCCTACGATATCAGCAGCCTGATATCCCAGGATCCCTCCAGCCTGAACCGGGTTGACTTTGCCTTGACGGGGGATCTCCTGTTCCGGCCGGACGAGGTGGCCAAGCGCACCGGCGTCTCGGTCGCGCAGGTCCTTTACGAGGCGCACAGCCGGTTTGCACAGGCCCTGATGTGTATTGTCGCCGCGCTGGTCGGCTTTTCCACGTTGCTGGTCGGATCCTACAGCCGCTTCGGCGTCTGGGGGCAGATCGTCGCGGCCTTCACTCTGCTTGTGCTGATCAAGGTGATCGAGGGCGCCGTGTCGGGCGCGGTGGTGGCGAATGCCCGTGCCTGGCCAATGATGTACCTGCCCTCTATCGTGGGCGCGCTGACCACGATCGTTCTGTTGTGGCTCGCCGCGCGTCCTGGTCTGCTGCGCGGCCTCTGGCCTGCGCGCGCCCGTCCGGCAGACAAAGACCCCGATGATGCAGCAGGAGACATGGCATGATCCTGCACTATTACTTCGCGCGGAAGTTCCTGTGGACCTTTCTTCTGATCGCGGGCGTGTTCGTCATCCTGCTGGCGCTGATTGATCTTGTGGACGAGTTGCAGGATTTTCCCAACCTGACGGTCGTCGAGGTGCTGGGCATCGTCCTGCTGAACGTACCGCACGCCAACTACGAGATATTGCCGCTTGTCGTGATCCTTGCCGCCGTGGCGCTGTTCATGCGCCTGGCGAGGTCATCGGAACTTGTGGTCGTGCGCGCCGCGGGGCGATCTGCACTGCGCAGCCTGATCGCCCCCCTGACCGTGGCGGGCCTGATCGGGCTGCTGGCCATCACCGTGTTCAACCCTTTGGTGGCGGCGTCGTCCAAACGCTACAACGATGTCGTGAACACCTATCTGGGCGGTGGTGTCAGCGTTCTGGCCATCGCATCGGAAGGGCTGTGGTTGCGGCAGGGCAGTCCGGAGGGTCAGACCGTGATCCACGCATCCCGGGCAAGTTCCGATGTTTCAACACTTTATGACGCCACATTCATCCAGTTCGGGCCGGATGGCATCCCGCAACAACGCATTCGCGCGGATGTTGCCCGTCTGGGCGACGGGGCGTGGGATCTTGAACAGGTCAAGCTGTGGAACCTCGAAATAGGCGGCAATCCGGAGGCGGACGCACAGGAGGTTGACACCCTGGTGCTGGCCTCTGCGCTGACCCGTGACCGGATCATCGACAGTTTCGGCAAACCGGAATACATCTCGCTCTGGGATCTTCCGCGTTTTATCAATCAGTTGGAACAGGCCGGTTTTTCGGCAAGACGGTACGCGGTCTGGTATCAGATGGAACTGGCGAGACCGCTCTTTCTGGTTTCGCTCGTGATGGTGGCTGCGGCCTTCACCATGCGGCATGCGCGGCTGGGCAACAGCGGAATGTCCGTGCTGATGGCCGTCATGCTGGGTTTTACCCTTCACTATATCCGCAACTTCGCGCAGATTCTGGGTGAAAACGGTCAGATCCCCATTGTTCTCGCGGCCTGGGCCCCGCCCGTGGCCTCTGCGCTGCTCGCTCTCGGGATTCTGCTGCACAAGGAGGACGGGTGAAAGCCGGTCTTGCCATACTGTGCCTTGCCGGCCTTGCCAGCGTATTGCCCGTGCACGGTCAGGCGCAGCAGCGGGATGACCGGTTTAGCGCGCAGGTCACGCAGCAGGCAGAGCAACCGGCGGTTCTGGTCGCGGATGACATTTTTCTCACCGCCGACAGTCGTCTGGTGGCCACCGGCAATGTCGAGGCGCTGTTCGGGGGACGCCGACTGAGCGCCCGTGAAATCGTCTACAATGACGAGACCGGGATTCTGGATGTCTCCGGTCCGATCACCATAGAAGAAGCCGACGGCAGTCTGGTGCTGCTCGCTGACAGTGCCGAACTCGACCGCGAAATGGCAAACGGTCTGTTGCGCGGGGCCAGGCTGGTATTTGATGATCAGATCCAGCTTGCCGCCGTGGAACTGGCCCGCACCAACGGACGCTACAACCAGCTGTTCAAGGTTGCCGTGACGTCCTGCCGGATCTGCAACAGCGACGAACCGCCGCTCTGGCAGATCCGCGCGCGTCAGGTGATCCACGACCAGCAGGAACGTCAGCTTTACTTCAACGACGCGCAACTGCGCGTGCTGGGGACCCCGGTGCTCTATCTGCCGCGTCTTCGCCTGCCCGATCCGACACTGGAACGCGCCACCGGGTTTCTGGTGCCCACGTTCCGAAACTCGTCACTGTTGGGGATTGGCGTCGAGGTGCCCTATTTCATCACCCTGGGAGATGACAAGGACCTGACCGTCACGCCGCTACTGGCCACCGAAACGCGCACCTTGCAGCTGCGCTACAGGCAGGCTTTTCGCACCGGACGGATCGAGTTCGAAGGCGCCGTCAGCGACGACGATTTCGGGCCGGACAACCCGCGCGCCTACATCTTCGGCAACGGTCTTTTCCAGCTGCCGCACGACTTTCTGCTGTCGTTCAACATCGAGGCCGTGTCGGACAAGACATACCTTCTGGATTACGGATTTTCGCAAAAGGACCGGTTGGAAAACGAATTGCTGGTCGAGCGTGCACGGCGCGACGAGTATATTCTCGGCGCGCTGACGATTTTTCAGTCCCTGCGCGATGGCGAAAGCAACGCCACGCTTCCGGCCTATGTGGCGAACGGAGAATATGAACGCCGCATCGCGCTTCGGTCGGCCCCCGGAGGGGAGTTGCGGCTGGGTTACCTGACCCATGCCCATGTGCGCGAATCGGGGCTTGTGACCGATGGCCCTGATCTGGACCCCTATGCAGATGGTCGCGACGTGGCGCGCTTTACCTTTACCGCGGACTGGCTGCGGACATGGGTGATCGGCCCGGGTGTACTGGCCAAGGCCAATGTCGGTCTCGCCATTGATCACTTCGAAATCAATCAGGGCGGGCCGGCGATCGAGTCGCGGGCCACGGAGGTGACACCGGTTATTGCAGGGCAGCTGCGATGGCCCCTGGTCAAGTCGGCCGCGAATGGCACGCGCCATGTCGTGGAACCGGTTGTTCAGCTGGCCTGGGCGGGCGGCAGCAACCCCCTGATCCCGAACGATGAAAGCACGCGTGTCGAATTCGATGAGGGAAATCTCTTTTCCACATCGCGGTTCCCTGCGCCGGACCGGCGCGAAAGGGGCCTGAGCGCAGCCTATGGTCTCAGTTGGACACGCTATGGCGAAGAGGGATGGCAGACCGCGCTGGCCGTCGGTCAGGTGATCCGCGACGAAACGCTTGAAGATCCGACCGGAGGGCCCGCCTTCAACGAGAGTTCGGGCCTGCGCAACCGCTACTCTGATCTGCTTGTCGCGGGACAGATCCGCAACGATTTCGGACTGATCCTGACCGCGCGCGGGCTTTTCGACGACGGGTTCGCCACAACAAAGGCCGAAGCCCGCGCCAGCTGGAACACGGCGGACGCGCAAGTGGGGGCAACCTACATCTGGTTGCGCAGCGACCCGGCCGAAGATCGTCCCGGCAACCAGTCAGAATGGGCGTTTGATGCCTCTTACCGGTTGTCTCGGCACTGGACGGGCCAGGCCGACTGGCGTTATGACGTGGCAAGCAACGAAAGCGTAACGGCAGGTATCGGGCTGACATACACAAACGAATGCGTCGACGTCACGCTGTCGGCCTCGCGCCGGTTCACCGCGACAAGCGTTCTGGAACCATCGACTGATTTTAGTTTCACTGTGGGCCTGCGCGGCTTTACCACAAAGACACGGGACAAGAGTTACACGCGGACATGCGACAACTGATATCGTTCATTCCACTGAAATACGCCACGCGGGCATGGGTCATGTCGGCGCTGCTGCTGGGTGCCGGGCTTACCCCGGGCACGCCGGCCATTGCCCAGAACCAGTTTGAAACAGTGATCAAGGTCAATGATCTTGCGATCACGCGCTACGACATCGAGCAGCGCGCGCTCATGCTGCAGGTGTTCCGGGCACCGGGTGATCCGCAGCGGCTTGCGCGCGAACAGCTGATCGAGGACCGGCTGAAGCTGGATGCGGCCGCTGCCGACGGATTCACGCTGGACGAAGACCAGGTCCGTCTGGGGATGGAAGAGTTCGCCGCCCGCGCCAATCTGTCCTCTGATGAGTTTGTGGCATCGCTTCAGCAGGCGGGGGTCGACCCGGAAACATATCGCGAATTCGTGCGGGCCGGTCTGACCTGGCGGGAATACACCAGCGCGCGGTTCGGGTCGCGCATCAGCGTCAGCGAAGACGATCTTGAACGCGCAAGACTGACGATTTCCGGCACGCCCGGCGTGCGCGTGCTGCTCTCGGAGATCATTATCCCGGCACCGCCGGAACAGGCGCAGGAGGCGCTCGAAATCGCGAACCGCATCTCGGAATTCGAAACGGAAGCCGATTTTTCAGCCGCGGCGCGCCAGTATTCGGCCACACCCACCGCGGCCAATGGCGGCCGGATGAGCTGGATCCCGATTACGGATCTGCCGGAGGCCTTGCGGGGCGTGGCGCTAAGCCTGGCCCCCGGTGAAGTCAGTGATCCGCTGCCGCTGGAAGGGGCAATCGCGTTGTTTCAGCTTCGCGACATCGAAGAGCTGGAGGCGCCGGAGCGCACGTTCGATTCCATTGATTATGCGAGCTATCTGATCGCAGGCGGCCGGACCGAAGAGAACCTTGCGCTCGCCGCGCGGATCGCGGAAGACACCGACACCTGCGACGACCTGTACGGGCTGGCCAAAGACCAACCGCCCGAGGTGCTGGAACGTGTCAGCCGGGCGCCGGGCGAAATCCCCACCGATGTCGCGCTTGAGCTGGCCAAACTTGACCCGGGCGAAACCTCGGCCACGCTGACCCGCGCAAACGGCCAGACCCTGGTTCTGCTGATGCTGTGCGGGCGCACCCCCGCGATTGAAGGCGACGGCCCGACAGCCGAGCAACTGACGGGATTCATTGGCAGCCGCAGATTGGACAGTTTTGCCAATGGTCTTCTCGAACAGTTGCGTGCCGAAGCGCGGATCGTCGAGCGCGACCGGTGAGCACACTGCCGGCCGCGCCATTGGCACTGACCTGCGGCGAACCGTCCGGGATCGGCCCGGAACTGGCGGCCAAGGCGTGGCACGCCCTGCGCGACGAACTGGTGTTTGTCTGGCTCGGGGATCCCCGACATCTGCCCGAGGGCGTGACCTGTGCCCGGATCACCGAACCGCACGAGGCGCATCGCGTGATGCCCGAGGCCATGCCGGTGTTGCCGGTCGGGTTTGACGGTGCGCTTACGCCGGGGCGACCCAATCCGGAACATGCGGCACGCGTGATTGACGTCATTGCGCAGGCTGTCCGGCTGGCGCGGACCGGCGCGGTCGCCGGAGTATGCACTGCACCAATCCACAAGAAGGCGTTGCAGGACGGCGCGGGCTTTGTCTATCCCGGCCATACCGAATATCTGGCGGCCCTGTCCGAGGTGACGCACAGCGTGATGATGCTGGCCAGCGACACGCTGCGCGTCGTGCCCGTGACCATCCACACCCCGCTTGCAGATGTCGCAAAAACGCTGACGGCGGATCTGCTGGACACGACGCTCCGCATTGCCGATGCCGGTCTGCGCCAGGATTTCGGGCTCGACAGGCCGCGTCTGGCGGTCGCGGGCCTGAACCCCCATGCCGGTGAGGGGGGCAACATGGGCCGCGAAGAAATCGAGATCATCGCGCCCGTGCTGGACCGGCTGCGTGCCGAGGGCTTTTCCCTGCAGGGTCCGCTCAGCGCCGATACGATGTTTCACGCACCGGCGCGCGCAGAATACGACGCGGCGATCTGCATGTATCACGATCAGGCGCTGATACCGATCAAGACGCTTGATTTCGATGGCGGTGTGAATGTCACGCTGGGCCTGCCCTTTGTGCGGACATCGCCTGATCACGGCACCGCTCTGGACCTTGCGGGCAGCGGCCGGGCCCGGCCCGATTCGACCATCGCCGCGTTGCGTCTGGCGGCCCGCCTGGCGCGGACACGAAGTGCTGCCGCGACATGAGCGATCTGAACGCGCTGCCCCCTTTGCGCGAGGTGATCGCGACGCACGGGCTGCACGCGAGAAAGGCGCTTGGCCAGAATTTTCTTCTGGATCTGAATCTTACGTCAAAGATTGCGCGCGCGGCGGGGGATCTGACGTGCTCGGATGTGCTGGAGGTCGGCCCCGGCCCCGGTGGACTGACCAGAGGATTGCTGGCAGAGGGCGCACGGCGCGTGCTGGCGGTTGAAAAAGACCCGCGCTGCCTGCCTGCGCTGCAACAGATCGCGGAGGTGGCAGGGGGTCGGCTGGACGTGGTTCAGGGGGATGCGCTGAAGCTCGATCTGCCCTCACAGCTGACACCGCCTGTGAAGATCGTGGCGAATCTGCCCTACAATGTCGGCACCGAATTGCTGGTGCGATGGCTCACACCGCCGGACTGGCCGCCCTTCTGGGACAGCCTGACACTCATGTTCCAGCGCGAGGTGGCGGATCGGATCGTGGCACAACCTGGCAGCAAGGCCTATGGGCGTCTTGCCGTTCTGGTCGCATGGAAGACAGAGGCGCGCATTGTAATGACCCTGCCGCCACAGGCCTTCACGCCGCCGCCGAAAGTGTCCAGCGCGGTTGTCCATCTGACGGCGCGGTCCGCCCCGCTGTTTCCAGCCCCTCCCGCCACGCTGGAGCGCGTGGTCGCCCGCGCCTTTGGTCAGCGGCGCAAGATGATGCGCGCCGCGCTGCGCGGCATAACACCCGATCTGGAGGCGTGTCTCGTTTCTGCCGGAATTGCACCAACCGAACGGGCTGAAACAGTTGATCTTGAACGGTTTTGCGCGCTTGCGCGCGCGCTGGACCGCGGCTGACCCCGGATCGGTTGCGCGTGAGAGCGAAGACGCGGGCGCAGAAACAAGGCGTTTCGCCTTTACCCTGAGACATCGGCTGAAGGCGAAAGGCCTTGGCACCACCAAACACCGGACGGAGAGCGCGTGCTGCCCCTGGTCATGTCTCAGAATGACGGCGTGCCGTCTTATTCGGCGGCTTCCGAAGGTTCCGGATCGCCGGGCTGTTCGGGAGAGGACGCGTCCCCGCCCGCGCCCGGTTTGCCTGCCGTCTCAGAGCTGTCCTCTGTCTGACGTGGCTTGCGGCCGCGCTTTGGTTTGGCCGGTTTCTCGGGTGCTTCGGATCGGCTTTCAGGTGTTTCCACAAGACCGCTGTCCTGCCCGCCATCGCTGACGCCCAGCATGTCCGGCTGTTCCTCCGGCACCATGTCGCCGCCGTTCGATTCCCGTTCCTGCCTCTGGGCGCGCTCGCGGTCGCGCTCGGCCTGACGTTCGCGGTTCTGGCGCTCCTGCTCTTCGCGGCGCGCATCCTGTTCTTTCTGTGCAACGCTCAGCAGACGCAGGTAGTGCTCGGCATGTTGCTGGAAGTTCTCGGTCGCAACACGATCACCGGCAAGCTGGGCATCACGGGCAAGTTGATTGTATTTTTCGATGATCTGCTGCGGCGTTCCGCGCACCTTGCCTTCGGGACCGGAGCTGTCGAACACGCGGTTGACAACATTTCCCATGCTCGAGCGGTTGCGGTTTCCCTTGTTCCGCGAACGTGACTTCGATGATCTCATAACTTGATGTTTGGCCTTGTTGTTTTGCCGTCCGATCCCTGAATGCACGCGCAGAAGCTGACCAGGATCATGATGAGGCTTGGCGTCGTGCCGTGGCGCGCCGGAATGGCGTCTGCCCTCAGTCAATCGACACATTCCAGTAAGCATGTAGACGCAGGTCATACAAGAGCAAAGAGAGTATTTTGTGACAAAAAGGCGGGATTTGCAGGGTTTTCGCAGCTTAAGAGGCACAAAATCCGCACACAACACGGTCACGGCCGTCCAAATCGGGCAGGACCGTGACCTGTTCGAACCCTGCCTCCCGAAACAGGGTTGCAACGGTGTCTCCCTGTTGCCAGCCGATTTCCACCATGAGCTGTGCACCGGGACGCAGATACGCGCGCGCGGCCGGAACGATTGTGCGATAGGCCGACAGACCGTCGCCTTCGTCGGTCAACGCCTGCCGCGGCTCAAAGGCCAGTTCCGGCGCCAGACCCGTCATCTCGTCGCGCGAGACATAGGGGGGGTTCGAAACGATCAGATCGTAGCGCCCCTCAACCGCGTCGAACCAGTCGCTTTCTAGAAACATCGCCCGGTGTCCCAATCCCTGGGCTTCGGCATTTTCTGCCGCGATTGCAAGCGCCTCCGGCGATATGTCTGTGCCGATGCCTGCCGCCCGCTGACGTGCCGCAAGAAGCGAGATCAGGATGCACCCCGACCCCGTGCCCAGATCGAGAACGTGATCGAACGGTACCTCCAGCGCCGCCCGGACCAGCGTTTCGGTTTCGGGCCGGGGATCGAGCACGTCGCGGGTCACACGGTACTCATGATTGTAAAACGCCCGCTTCCCGAGGATATATGCCAGCGGCTCGCGCATCAGTCGCCGGGCAATCATGCCGTCAATGTCATCACTGACCTCTTCGCCAACACGCTTGCCCAACTCCAGTATGATGCGCCCCTGCGGAAGCTCCAGCGCATGCGCCAGGATCATGCGGGCTTCGCGCGGGGCCGCGTCGATCCCGGCGGCTGCCAGGTCCGCAGTGGCCTGCGCCAGACAGTCCCCCAGAGTCCGGTTCACTGATCCATCTCTGCCAGAGCGGCGGCCTGCGCGTCCGCAGTCAATGCGTCGATCACCTCGTCCAGATCCCCCTGCATCACCTGATCGAGCTTGTAGAGGGTGAGGTTGATGCGATGGTCGGTCATGCGTCCCTGCGGAAAGTTGTAGGTGCGGATCCGTTCGCTCCGGTCACCGCTGCCGACCTGCGCCGCGCGGTCGGCGGATCGCTCGGCATGGGCGCGCTGCCGCTCGATGTCGAACAGACGTGTCTTCAACACCTGCAGCGCAATCTCGCGGTTGCGATGCTGGGACTTCTCGGAGCTTGTGACGACCAGTCCTGTGGGCAAATGGGTGATGCGCACCGCTGAGTCGGTGGTGTTCACATGCTGCCCGCCCGCACCGGAGGCGCGCATGGTGTCGATCCGCAGGTCACCGGGGTCAACCTGAATGTCCACGTCCTCTGCCTCTGGCAGAACGGCGACTGTTGCCGCAGAGGTGTGAATGCGCCCGCCACTTTCCGTCTCCGGCACCCTTTGCACCCGATGAACCCCGGACTCGTACTTCAGCCTGGCAAAGACATCGGTGCCGCGCACGGTGACGACCGCCTCCTTGACGCCGCCCAGTTCGGTCTGGGCATGGTCTATCACATCGAATGTCCAGCCCCGTGCCTCGGCATAGCGCTGATACATCCGCAGCAGATCCCCCGCGAAAAGTGCCGCTTCCTCGCCTCCGGTGCCGGGACGGATTTCGATGATCGCGGGGCGTGCATCGGCTTTGTCGCGGGGCAGCAATGCCAGTTGCAAACCGGTTTCCAGCGCCGGTCTGCGCGCGTCAAGCTCTGCCAGTTCCTCGGCGGCCAGATGCTGCATTTCCGCGTCGTCCAGCAGCGCGCGCGCGCCGTCGATGTCTTTCAGCAGCGTTTCATACGCCCGGATCTTTTCGACAACGGGGCGCAACTCGGCATATTCGCGGCCAAGCTGGGCAATATCGCCCCCGCCTTCGGCCATCTGCGCCTCGATGAATTCGAAACGGCGCAGGATTTCTGACAATCGCTCTCTCGGGACCATGATATCGGTGTTCCCCATTCCCATGACTTGGTCAAGCGTCAAGCACATGATAGAATTGTGCCATGATACGGGTATTGCTGACACTTCTTGCGCTCGCCCCGGTCGCGGCGGCGGCGCAGCAGAAGACAATCGAATGTTACTGCACCGACCGCTCCGGCGCGCGGGTGGAACTGGGCGAAACGATCTGCATGCAGGTCGATGGGCGACAATTCATGGCGCAGTGCCAGATGTCACTGAACAATCCGATGTGGCGGGAGGTCTCGCCGGGGTGCCTCAGTTCCTGAGCGCTGCAAGCCAGGAATCAAGGCGTAACGCGTTCACACCCATGTCGGAGTGACCGAAGCGCAACCTGGCGTACAGTATGAGTTTGCCATCGCGCAGCGCCACCGTCGTGTAGTCGGGAAACCCCATCACCGCGCTGCGGGTCACATAGGTGATCATCCCGGCTTGCGTGGACCCCGCCAGAACCCGGGTGCGCGGGGTCGCGCGGGCTATCTTGTCGAGACGGGCAAATGTCCGGGCATCTCCGTCAACGATGCGTGTCGCTGATCCCGGGCCGTCTCCGGCCTGCGGGTCGTCCGGCAGCACAGTCCACGCCGCGACATCTGTCGGCGCCAGCCGGACATAGGCCGAAAACGCCAGGCAGGCGACAGCCAGAACAAGAACACCCGCCAGAATCAATCGCAAACAGTGCCTCCCACGCGCAACAGACCGTTAAGCTGTAGCTGTTTTCCGCCGGGTCCAGCCCCACAGACAGATCAGCTCCGTGATCACATGGGCGCCTGCCACGGCCGTCGCTCCGGTTGTGTCAAATGGCGGCGACACCTCTACCATGTCGCCGCCGACCAGATTGATCCCGGCAAGATCGCGCAGAATAGCGGCCGCCTGCCAGCTTGCCAGCCCCCCCCAGACCGGTGTGCCGGTGCCCGGCGCAAAGGCCGGATCGAGACAGTCGATGTCGAATGTCAGATACACCGGGTGCGCGCCCGTGATCTCGCGCAAGCGCGCGGCGATACGGGCAGGCGTGGATTCGTGCACCTCGCGGGCGGTGATCGTGGTGATGCCCAGCGGGTCTTCGTTAAATGTCCTGATCCCGACCTGCGCGGACCGGGCGGGGTCGATCAGACCTTCACGCACCGCCTTGTAGAACATCGTTCCATGATCAATCCGACCGTCCACATCATCGGGCCAGGTGTCGGAATGCGCGTCAAACTGGAGCAGCGCGAGCGGGCCGAACTTTTCGGCGTAGGCGCGCAGAACCGGATAGGTGACAAAGTGGTCGCCACCGATCGAAAGGCTGGCCGCGCCCGCTCGCAGAATGGTCCTGATGTGAGCGGTCACCGCGTCCGGCATCTTTGAAATCTGTGCATAATCAAAGGCTACGTCGCCGTAATCGACAATCGCGAAATCTTCGAGCGGGCTGAAGCCGCCCCAGCCCGAGGGCGGATCAAACGGCTGAAGGCAGCTGGCTTCGCGTACGGCGCGCGGACCCAGGCGCGTGCCCGGACGGTTTGTCACGGCCTGATCAAACGGGATGCCCGTGATGGCCAGATCAACGCCCGTCAGATCCTTGGTGTAGCGACGACGCAGAAACGATGTGGCCCCGCCGAACGCGCTTTCAAACGACAAACCCCTCAGGTCCTGGCGTGTGAACGCGGTATCGATTTCCGTTTCGGCATCTTCAAGAGCCATTCTGCACCTCCTTATCCTGGGGTTCGAGCGGTTGGGCCTGTTCCACAAGGCGGGCGAAAAAGGATGCGCCGACCGGGGCCACGGCGTCGTTGAAGTCAAACGCCGAATGGTGCAGAACCGGCCCCGCGCCCTGCCCCAGAAAAAGGAATGCTCCGGGCGTTTTCTCCAGCATGTAGGAAAAATCCTCGGCGCCCATCTCGCGTTTCAGATCGGTCGTGACCGCATGCGCACCGGACACGTCGCGCGCCACGCCGGCGGCAAAGTCCGTTTCCACCGCATGGTTCACGGTCGCGGGATACCCGGTGTCAATCCGGCAGGTGGCGTTCACGGCGTAAGAGGCCGCCTGCCCGGCCACGATCTCGGGCAGGCGACGGTGCACCATGTCACGCACGTCCCTGTCAAAGACGCGGATCGTCCCGTTGATATAGGCCATGTCGGGCACAATGTTCTCGGCAGTGCCTGTGTGGATCTGAGTGACAGAGATCACCAGGTCGTCCCGGGCATCGTGGTTGCGACTGGCAATGCTCTGAATCGCCTGAACGATCCCGCAGGCGGCAATCACCGGATCGCGGGTTTCGTGCGGAAAGGCCGCGTGGCCGCCCTGCCCGGACAGATCAATGTGAAATGTATCGACCGCCGCCATGATCGGACCGGATGTTGTCAGAAAGTGACCCTCGGGTTCGTTGGGCAGCGTATGCAGCGCATAGATTTTTTCTATGTTGTAGCGCTCCAGGATCCCCTCCTCGACCATGACTCGACCGCCGCCCGGCCCCTCTTCGGCCGGCTGAAAGACAAGCGCAACCCGTCCCCGGAAAGCGCGGGTTTCGGCCAGATAACGCGCCGCGCCCAGCAGCATCGTCGTGTGCCCGTCATGACCACAGGCGTGCATGGTCCCCTCGATCCGCGAGGCATGGGGCGCGCCCGTCGTCTCCTGGATGGGCAAGGCGTCCATGTCCGCGCGCAGCCCGATGGTCGGGCCGTCCTGCCGACCCTCGATGATCGCAACGATCCCGCTTTCCGCGATCCCCGTCTCGATGTGATCCACACCAAATGCGCGCAGTTTCTCCTCGACGAACCGGGCGGTGTCGTGACAGGCGAACCCGAGTTCGGGGTTTTCGTGCAGATGCCTGCGCCATGCGGTCAGATCTTCCGCGAATCCGGCAATGCGATTGATGACGGCCAAGGGCTGGACTCCTTCCTGATGGCCAGTAAGTACCGATTGGCAAACGCAACGCAACGTCAGAAAGGATCCGAACACAATGGCTGGTCTTCCCGCGCCCCCCGAGGATCTGCCCGCGATGGACCGGTTGCGCGCGATCATGCGTGCGCTGCGCGATCCCGATCACGGCTGCCCGTGGGACATCGAACAAACGTTTGGCACGATTGCACCTTACACGATCGAGGAAGCCTACGAGGTTGCCGACGCCATCGAGCGCGGCGACTGGACCGACTTGCAGGACGAACTGGGTGATCTTCTGCTGCAGACGGTGTTTCACGCCCAAATCGCCGAGGATCTGGGAATGTTCGATTTCGAGGCGGTGGCCGACGGAATCGCACGGAAAATGCTGGCCCGGCACCCGCATGTCTTTGGTGACGAAAATCGCGACAAGTCCGCCAGGCAGCAGACACGCGACTGGGAAGCCATCAAGGCCGCGGAACGGGCGGCCAGGGCGCAGACCGGTGTGCTGGATGGGGTGGCGGTGGGCCTGCCGTCTCTTTTGCGCGCGCTGAAACTGCAAAAGCGCGCCGCCCGCGTGGGCTTTGACTGGCCCGATACGGGCCACGTGCTCGACAAGGTTGCCGAGGAGGCCGAAGAGTTGCGCGATGCCGCCCGCCGGCTGGGACAGGATGAAGTCGAAGAAGAGATGGGCGATCTGCTGTTCGTGATGGCCAATCTCGCCCGGCATCTCGACATCGACCCCGAGCAGGCGCTGCGCCGGGCGAATGCGAAGTTCACCCGCCGGTTTCAGCGAATCGAGGCACTTTTGGCCGCGCGCGGGACATCACCGGAAGACAGCACTCTGGCCGAGATGGATGCGCTCTGGGATCAGGTCAAGTCCGAGGAACGCGCCGGGTGATCAATGCTGCGGTGCCGGCGCGGACACGTCGGAGGCTTTGTCCTGAAGGGCACCGGCGTCAACACTCTGGCGGTAAAGATGCCAGGTCGCATGCCCCAGAAGCGGCAAAACCACGAACAGTCCCAGGAACGCCGGCACAAGCGCGGCAAATGTCAGCGCCGCCACCAGAACGCCCCATGCCAGCATCGGGCCAGGATTGTGGATGACCAGCTGAACCGAGGTAATCATCGCCGTTACGAAATCCACCTCGCGGTCAAGCAGGAGTGGCAGCGACACGACCGTGATCATATAGAGCACCAGCGCGAACCCGGCGCCGACCAGCGTTCCGAACGCCAGCATAAAGGCCCCCTGAGCGGTCGCATAGACCTCGAACGACGTCGAGATGTTGGTCATGGTGGATACGCCAAGAAACAGCGCAAAGATCATATGCGCCACGAAGAACCAGAACAGAAACATGATGACGATGATCGCGGATATCCACGGCAGCTGCCGGTGGCGCTGATCCGCGACAACGCCGAGGATCTCTGCCGCGTCGAGCGGCGCGCCCGCTTCCAGGCGGCGGCTGACGTCATAGAGGCCGACCGCGGCAAAGGGTCCGATCAAGGGAAAGCCCGCAGCCGCCAGTACCAGCCAGTAGCTCTGCCCGGTGACCCATGTGATCCAGGCCATACCCCATCCCGCAATCACGTAAACCGATGCAAACAGAAAGGAATATCCGGGCGCGTGCCTCATGTCACGGGCGCCAAGCCGCAGCGCCTCGCCCAGCATTGCCCAGTCTACCCGGCCCATCGGGGGCACGCCATGCGGGCGATGTTCGGTCATGTCCTGTCTTCCCGTGCTGCGTCCGAGCGTACCGATGGTCGCCCGAATTGCAAAACCATTTCCGCGACGCGGCGTCGGAGCTACAGATCCGGCGGGCGCCGTTGCGGCCAGCGGGTTGCGCGGTGGTAGGCTTCAGCCAGATCCAGCATGGTGTTGTCCGATCCCGGACGCCCGATGAGCTGCACCCCCATGGGCAAACCGGCGGCACCGAATCCCGCCGGGATCGCCACGACGGGAAGCCCCAGAAGACTGGCCGGGATCGTCACCTCCATCCAGCGGTGATAGCTGTCCATGTCCCGGCCCGCTATCTCGCGCGGCCAGTTGGACGTAATCGGAAACGGCCAGACCTGCGCGGTCGGCAACGCCAGCGCGTCATGGGTCTCGAACAGCCGTTCTGCCGCGCGCAGCCAGTCCGACCGGATCGCGCTTGCCTGATGGACCTCCAGCGCCGACAGGGCACGCCCCTGCTGCACCTCCCACACGGCCTCGGGCTTGAGCTGTCCGGCGAACTGCGGATCGTCGAGAAGCGGGGTCAGCTCGGACGCCACGGACCAGCTGCGCAGTTGCGTCCAGCTTTGCCACAGCAGGTCGCGCGCGAATGGCGGCGGCAGGGCCTCGACACGCGCGCCGAGATCGTCAAACACCCCAAGTGCCTCTTCGCACAACGCCAGGATGCCCGGTTCGAACGGCCATGCCCCTCCCCAATCGCCCAGCCAGCCGATCCGAAGGCCCTGCGCCCGGGCAGAGACCGGGCCAATCGGGTCCAGCCCGTACCCGTGAGGCACGCCCGGCACGGGGCCTGACATCACGCGCAGCAGAAGCGCAAGATCCGCCGGGCTGCGCGCCATCGGTCCGTTGGTGGACAGCCGGTGCAGATAGAGATCACCCGTTCCGCTGCCCGGCACCCGGCCCCAGCCGGGCCGCATTCCGTAGACGTTGGTCCATCCGGCGGGGTTGCGCAGACTGCCCATCATGTCCGAGCCATCCGCAATGGCGACCATGCCGGCTGCCAGCGCCACCGCGGCCCCGCCGGACGAGCCTCCGCAAGAGCGGTCACTGTCGTAGGGATTCACCGTCGCGCCGTGCACCGGATTGTAAGTGTTGCTGCCCAGACCGAACTCTGGCGTGTTTGTCTTGCCAATCACAATCGCGCCCGCCGCCCGCAAACGCGCCACATGCGGGCTGTCCGTCTGCGCGACCTGACCGGCAAACACCGGCGATCCCTGCGAGGTCGGCAGCCCCTTTGCGTCTGCCAGATCCTTGATTGCAATCGGAAGCCCGTGCAGCGCGCCGCCCGGACCGGCCGCGTCGCATGCGTCGGCCTCGGCCAGCAATTCGGCGTCAGGGCGGCGCGACACAATGGCGTTCAGGGGGTCATTCACCGTGGCGATCCGCTCCAGCGTGGCTTCCATGAGGTGCCTGGCCGACAGGCGCCGTCCGGCCAGCGCCGTCACCAGGGCCACCGCATCCGGGCCATCCGGACCACCCGGCAGCACGGCGCCGAGCCCGTCTTCAGCCATCATCGCCCTGCGCTTCGGCCCGAGACTTGCCGGAGACGTCCATCGCCAGGGTCGCGGCCATGAACGGATCAAGATCGCCATCCAGCACGCCCTTGGTGTCCGACGTCTCATGACCGGTGCGCAGGTCCTTCACCATCTGGTAGGGTTGCAGCACGTAGGACCGGATCTGGTTGCCCCAGCCCGCATCGCCCTTGGCCTCGTGCGCGGCGCTGATTTCGGCGTTCCGCTTGTCCAGTTCCATCTGGTACAGCCGGGATTTGAGCGCCTTCATCGCGATATCGCGGTTCTGGTGCTGAGATTTCTCGGAACTGGTGACCACTATGCCCGTCGGATGGTGCGTGATCCGCACGGCCGAGTCGGTCTTGTTCACATGCTGACCACCAGCCCCGGAGCTGCGATAGGTATCAACGCGGATGTCGTTCGGGTTGACCTCGATTTCGATATCGTCATCGACCACCGGATAGACCCAGACCGAGGAAAACGACGTGTGCCGCTTGGCTGCAGAATCAAACGGCGAGATCCGCACCAGCCGGTGCACGCCGGATTCCGATTTCAGCCAGCCATAAGCGTTGTGACCCGAAATCTTGAAGGCCGCCGATTTGATCCCCGCCTCGTCGCCGGCGCTTTCCGATTGCAGTTCAACGCTGTAGCCGTGCTGTTCCGCCCAGCGGACATACATGCGGGCCAGCATCGAAGCCCAGTCGCAACTTTCGGTGCCACCCGCGCCCGCATTGATTTCCAGAAACGTGTCATTGGCGTCCGCTTCGCCATTCAGCAGCGCCTCCAGTTCCTTTGCCGCGGCCTTTCTGGCCAGTGTTTTCAGGCTGTCCTCGGCCTCTGACACGACTTCGGTATCGTCTTCGAGTTCGCCCAGCTCGATCAATCCGGTCTGATCCTCCAGCTCGGCGCGGATCCCGTCATGGGTGGCCAGCGCATCGACCAGCGCCTGCCGTTCGCGCATCAGCTTTTGTGCCCGGGTCGGGTCGTCCCAGAGATTGGGGTCTTCGACCCGCGCGTTGAACTCCTCAAGCCGGTGCTGCGCCGTCTCCCAACCCATCCGCTGGCGCAACAGCTCCAGCGAGTTTTCGATCTCGGAGACAAGTGTCTGGATTTCGGCGCGCATCCTGTGGGGTCCTTGGTCTGCTCAGGGCAGCGTGATAGCAAGGCCGCGAGTCCGGGGCAAGAACGGGTCATCCCCCTGTCGCGGCAGACGATTTGAGCGAGGTGACACATGTCGATCCGGGTGAGATTGGCGACACAGGAGGATCTGACCGAGGTCGAACGCCTGAGCGACGACGTGCAAGCCCTGCACGCCGCGTGGAAGCCCGATATTTTCCGCGCCAGTGCCGATGTTCCGGGCCGCCGGGCATTCTTCGAAAATGCGCGTTGCGATGCGAACTGGCGCGTGTGGGTTTGCGGCGAGCAGAACACCCTGTGCGCATACGCCCTGACAGAGCTCTTCGCCAAGGGCGGGCCGATCCGGAAGACCTATACCGAAGGGCACCTGCATCAGATCTGCGTCCAGTCAGAGCACAGACGCAACGGGATCGGGCGCTGACTGGTGCTGCACGTCCTCTCGGACCTCAGGGCCACCGGGGCGGATCGCATCACCGTCACGCGCTGGACAGCCAACGACGCCTCCGCGCTGTTTTTCCGATCCATGGGCTTTGTGGACGAGACCGTCACCGCAGTGCACCGTCCCGCGCGTGGCCCTCGTGACTGACACCCCGGACCATTGCGCCGGGCCCGGCCGCGCCCGGCCTCAGTACAGACCGCCCGAGCTGAGATTGCCAAAGCTCGACTTCTGACCCACCACCGCCTTGCGGCCCGTCGAGGTGGTGACTTCGCGCACCTGTTCGGTCTCGCCCGCCTCGAACCGGTCAAAATCTCCGCCCATCTCAAAGCCGCCGTCAAACATCATGCCAAAGATGATTTCCTCTCCGCCACCGCGGAAACACTCTGACACGACAGAGGGTCCGGATGCATCGGGACCGAGGCGCGATCCCGAGAAACGGTCGATGTTGATAAACAGACAGCCATTGGGCACGCTGAAGTCGGACCCACCGTATTTGGCCACGGCCTTTTCCATGAATTCTTGAAAAACCGGACCGCACATCGAAGAGCCGTACGCGCTGCGCCCCAGACCACGGGGCTGATCGTGGCCGATGTAACATCCCGCCGCGATGGTCGAGGAAAAGCCCACAAACCAGACATCCCGCGCGTCGTTCGTGGTCCCCGTCTTGCCGGCGATGGGCACCGGCAGGTTGATCGCCCCTGACGCCGTACCGCGATCGACCACACCCTTGAGCATCGAGGTCAGCTGATAGGCCGTGACCGCATCCATGATGCGTATCCGGTCTGACACGATGCGCGGGGAGCGGTCACGCGCGATCGAGGGATCAGCACAATCAACACAGTCGCGCGGATCATGGCGATAGACGGTCTTGCCGTAGCGGTCCTGCACACGGTCCACCAGCGTGGGGCGCACACGTTCCCCGCCATTGGCGAACATCGCATATGCCGCCACCATGTTGTAGAGCGTCGTTTCCTCTGACCCCAGCGAATTGGCCAGAAACGGCTTCATGTTGTCATAGACGCCGAAGCGCTCGGCATAGTCGGCCACCACGTCCATGCCCACTTCCTGCGCCAGTCGCACGGTCATCAGGTTCCGCGACTGCTCGATCCCGGTGCGCAAGGGCGTCGGGCCATAGAACTTGTTCGAGGCATTCTTGGGCCGCCAGAACCCCTGCGCGGTCTCGATCTCGATCGGCGCATCCACCACGATCGTGGCGGGCGTGTACCCGCTGTCGAGTGCCGCGGCATAGACAAACGGTTTGAAGCTCGACCCCGGCTGGCGCTTGGCCTGCGTGGCCCGATTAAACACGGAATGCTGGTAGGAAAACCCGCCCTGCATCGCCAGAACCCGGCCGGTGTTGACGTCCATCGCCACAAAGCCGCCCTCGACTTCGGGCACCTGCCGCAGGCTCCAGCGTGCAAAACCGCCGTCGTCGTTCAGCACCCGACGCACGTGCACGACGTCGCCGCGCTCCAGCGTCTGCTGAAAATTGCCGGGCAGCCAGTCGATGTCACTGCGCGGCACGACCGAGGGTTCGGCCTCGGTGCCGGCGATATCCTCGATCCCCACGCGGACCTGCTGATCTGCGATGTCGAGCACGACCGCCGGATACCAGGTGCCGCCCAGATCAATGTCGCGCGCCACCTCTGCCGCGGCCAGCGCCTCGCGCCATGCCGTCTCGTCGTCAAGCACCTCTGCGGGAAGTGTCACGCCCGTACCGCGCCAGCGCCCCTGACGCCGGTCATAGGTTTCCAGCTGCCGGCGCAGTGCAACGGCCGCTTCGTCCTGCAACTCGCGGTCGATCGTGGCACGCACCGTCAGACCGCCCGAAAAGAACTCTCCCTCGCCGAAATCCCGGCTCAGCTGGCGGCGGATTTCATCGGTAAAGTAGTCGCGCGGCGGCAGTTGCGCGGCAAATGGCTCGAAATCCCCGTTCTGGACGCTCCGCAGCGGCTCGGCCACCTCCGCGTCATAGGTCGCCATATCGAGATAGCCGTTTTCATACATCTCCTCGAGCACGAAGTTGCGGCGTTCGAGAAGGCGCTCTTTCTGGTGTACGGGATGTGTCCGGCCGGGCGCCTGAGGCATCGACGCCAAAAACGCGGCCTCGTGCGGGGCCAGATCGCGCAGCGGTTTGTTGAAATAGATCTGGGCCGCAGCGGTCACGCCGTACGAGTTCTGCCCCAGGAAGATCTCGTTGAGGTAGAGTTCCAGAATACGTTCCTTGTCGAGCGTATCCTCGATCCGCGTGGCCAGGATGATTTCCTTGATCTTGCGCTCTATCCGGCGGTCGCCCGACAGCAGAAAGTTCTTCATGACCTGCTGGGTGATGGTCGATGCGCCCCGCACCGTCTGACCGCGTGTCTGCACCGCCTCGACAAGAGCCGCCGCGATACCGCGCGCGTCGTAACCCTGATGCGAATAGAAATTCTTGTCTTCCGCGGAAATGAACGCCTGCTTCACGAGGTCCGGAATTTCCTCGGCGGGGGTAAACAGCCGCCGTTCCTTGGAAAACTCATCAAGAATCCGGCCCTCGCCGGAATAGATCCGGCTGATCGTGGGCGGCGTGTAGACGGCCAGCGATTCATGGCTGGGCAGGTCACGACCATAGACAAAGAAAATCGCCCCGATGCCCACTGCGATGACCAGCACGATCAGGGTGATGAAACTGAAAAGCGATCCGAAGACGGATAGGACGGGGCGTAACACTGGCGTTCTCTCGTTCCCTTTGTGGCTATATAAGTATCAGTCTGGTCCGGGTCAAAAGGCTTTGGGCATGCATCTGCCGATCCTGTGCTCTAGTGTCGCAACGTCGCGGGCGCATCGGCCTGCGTGTCGCGCCAGTCGGTGATGGCCGTCGCAACAGCCGAAATCATGTCTGACCGCCATGCCGGATCGGCAAGATTGGCGCGGTCCCGCGCAGAGCTCAGAAAGCCGACCTCCAGCAGAACCGAAGGGATATCCGCGGATTTGAGCACGCTGAACCCCGCCTTGCGCAGCGGTCGCGTGTTCAGTGTCAGTGCGTGGTCCGCCAGCGTGCGGTGCAGGACTTGGGCAAAGCCCTCGGACAGCGGTGCGGTGCGCTGTCGCGCCAGGTCCAGCAGGACGCCGGCCACTTCGTCCCCGGTGCCCGACAGGTCGATGCCTGCCAGAATGTCGGATCGGGAATGACGCTCTGCCAGCGCGGCCGAGGCGGCGTCGGTCGCGGTGTCAGACAACGTATAGATCGTTGCGCCATGCGCATTGCCTGCGCTCAGACTGTCGGCATGCAGTGAGACGAAAAGGTCCGCCGTGGCCCGTTGCGCCACCGCAACCCGCGTCTGAAGCGCCACGAAATAGTCGCCACGGCGCGTCAGGACAACATCCACACCCCGCGCCTGCAGCGCATCCGACAGCGCCAGAGCCATGCCCAGCATCAACTCTTTTTCAATCAGCCCGTCGCGCTCGGCTCCTGGATCAATCCCGCCATGGCCGGGATCAAGCACGACGCGAAAGACACCGGGCGCGCGCTGGTCCGGCAGCGCGGACTGGCCAAGACCCCCCGCGCCGTCCCAACCGGCCGCGTCCGGTGCTCCCGATGCCGCGAGAAACGCCTCTGCGCTCATCTTTCGGAACCGGATGTCAAGCCGTGCCGCGCCCGCCTCACCGGTGCGCAGTTCCGCCGATGTGACGCCAAGCGGCGCGTCCAGAGCGATCACCATGCGCGACCAGCCGGGCAGAAACGCCCCTGCGCGCACGCGTTTGCCCGCCGCGTCCATGCCGTGCACGCCGTCCGCCCAGCCAATGCCCTTCAGATCCACGACCGCGCGTGGCGGATCCGCCAGCGTGAACGCCCGCCACGGCACAGCCCGGTCCAGACTGACGGCAAGATGCAGCGTCCCGGCGGTCTGCCGCAAAACGATATCGTCCGCGGTGATCGCGCCGGGATTGGCCGAACCCTGCTCTGCGTGCGCCAGACACCCCAGAGAGACGCAAAGCGCCGCCACCACACTCCTGATCATACTGCCCGCCTGCCGCGTTGTTCTTGTGACCACAGAATACACCAGAACAGGGTCGCCCGCCAGTCCGATCGGTTCAGCGGCTCGCCATGAACCGGTGCAGCCTGTGCAGCCCTTCCTCGATATCCGGTGTGGCGCGCGCGTAGGAAAACCGCAGGGTGCCCCTGCCCCGCACCGGATCGAAATCCAGCCCCGGCGTCACCGCCACGCCCGCCCGGTCCAGGATGTCCTTTGCGAACGCATGGCTGTCCTCGGTCAGGTGACTGACATCCGCGTAGATGTAGAACGCCCCGTCCGGGGGCGCGATCCGGTCGAACCCCGCCTTTGGCAAGCCCTGCAGCATCAGGTCTCGGTTGCGACGGTACACCGCAAGATTGCCCTGCAACTCGTCATGACAGTCCAACGCTGCGAGCGCCGCCACCTGACTGGCATGCGACGGACAGATAAAGAGGTTCTGCGCCAGCCGTTCCACGACGCGCACATGATCCTCCGGCACGACCATCCAGCCAATGCGCCACCCCGTCATCGAGAAGTATTTAGAGAAGGAATTGATCACATAGACCGAGTCCGTGAGTTCAAGCGCGCTGACCGCCCGCGTGTCGTATTCGATGCCGTGATAGATCTCGTCGCTTATGAACGCCGCGCCCGCCTCCTGCGCCGTCGCGATCAGTGCGCCAAGCGCGGCGCGATCCAGCATCGTGCCCGTCGGGTTGGCCGGGCTGGCGACCAGAAGGCCCGCAAGACCGAGACCCTCAAGATCACCGGGCACCGGCTGCAGACGATGCTCCGGTGCCGTCTGTATATCCACCGGCCGAAGCCCGAGCGCCCGCAGGATCTGGCGATAGCTGGGATAGCCCGGCGCGCCGATGCCGACCCGTGCTCCGGTGTCGAACAGTGCCGTGAACGCCAGCACAAATGCCCCCGACGAACCCGGCGTGATCACCACGCGCTCCGGGTCGAGATCCAGATCATACCACTCTGAATAGAGGCGCGCTATTTTCTGGCGCAGGGCCGGCAGACCAAGGGCGACCGTGTAGCCAAGCGCATCCTGCTGCATGGCGCGTGCCAGCGCCTCGCGGGCAGCCCGGGGCGCGGGTGTGCCGGGCTGGCCGACTTCCATGTGAATGACATGGCGCCCGGCCTCTTCCGCGCGCCGTGCGGCTTCCATGACATCCATCACAATGAAGGGATCGACCCCGGACCGGCTTGAGTTTTCCATGATGCCCGCCATACCTTTGTCTGACACAGTTCGGTTTCCCCCAGACGGCACACAGCGTCAACGCGAATGATCCGCAGTCTTGCCTTTCTGATCTGTCTTGCCCTGGCGGTGACCGACCCCGCCCGCGCGCAGGGTCTGTTGCGCGACCCCGATATCGAATACGCGCTCGGCAAAGTCGCGGAACCGGTTCTGAACGCCGCCGGGCTGGGCATGGCCAGCATCGACATCCTCGTGGTGGATGATGGCAACTTCAACGCGTTCGTGGTCGATCGCAATCACATCTTCATTCACTCCGGCCTGATCCAGCGGATGCGCACCCCCGCCATGCTGCAGGCGGTGATTGCGCATGAGGCCGCGCATATCACGAACGGCCATCTCATGCGCCGGCCGATCAATCTGCGCAATGCGCGCACGGCCGCGGGCATCGGATCGATCCTTGCCGCTGCGGCCGCGGTCGCAGCAGGCGCAGGCGAAGCCGCAGGCGCGGTGGCGCTCGGTGCGCAAAACACTGCGATGCGGTTGTTTTTCGTGCACACCCGCGCCGAAGAAAGCGCCGCCGACCAAAGCGGGATGCGGTACCTGGCACAGGCGGGGATTGATCCGAACGGAATGCTTGACGTGCTTGATATCTTTCGCGGCCAGGAGCTGCTGGTCGCGTCACGCCAGGATCCCTATGCGCGCACCCATCCGTTGTCCCAGGACCGCTACCGCGTGGTCGCGCGGTTGAGCGAGGCCTATTTTACGACGATCGAGGACGACCCGGACGCGCGCTACTGGTTTGCCCGCGCGAAGAGCAAGCTGTCAGCGTTTCGCCGGGCGCCGAAATGGACGCATACGCGCGCCGGAGAATATGGGTTCGCCGATGTCGAAGCGATGCGGCGCGCCGTGGCCTGGCACCGCAGCCACGACATGAAAAAGGCGCTGGCCGCTCTGGAAAGGGCGCTGGCCGCGCGGCCCGACGACCCCTTCTACCACGAATTGAAGGGCCAGATTCTGATGGAAAACCGACGGTTTGCCGACGCGGCTGCGACGTATGAGCGCGCGGCGCAGATCGCACCGCGCAACGCGCTGATCCTCGGGGCCTACGGGCGCGCCCTGCTGGCCGACGGTCAGACGCAAAAGGCGCTGGAGTATCTGGAAACCGCCCGCGCGCGCGATGCCCGGGACGGGCGCGTTTTGCGCGACCTTGCCAGGGCCTACGCCCAGCAGGGCAAACGCGGCATGGCGTCCGTCGTGACTGCGGAACGCTACGCCATGTACAACAAGATGGAAGACGCGGCCTTGCATGCAAGACGCGCCTCGGCCAGTTTGCCCCAGGGCACGGGAGGGTGGCGCCGGGCACAGGATGTGCTGATCGCCGCCGAACGCGCCAGGAAACAGAAACGCTGACAGACACATTCACACCAGACCCGCCGGAGAGCTCAATGGTTTACACTCGTCTCGTCCTTGCCGCCGTCATGAGCCTCGGCGCCACCGTGCCCGCCAACGCGCTCGATCTGGGCACCATGACCGACGCCGAACGCGCGGCCTTCAGGGCCGAAGTGCGCGCCTACCTTCTGGACAACCCCGAAGTGATCATGGAGGCCGTTCGCGTTCTGGAGCAGCGCGAGGCCGACTCGCAGGCGCAGGCCGATCTCGCCCTTGTCGAAGACAACGCTCAGGCGCTTTTCGAAGATCCCAACAGCTGGGTTGGCGGAAATCCCGAAGGCGATGTCACCCTTGTGGAATTTCTGGACTATCGGTGCGGGTTTTGCCGCCGCGCCGCGCCGGAAATCGAGGATCTGCTCGCCCGGGACGAAAACATCAGGATTATCGTCAAGGAGTTCCCGATTCTGGGCGAACAGTCCACCCGGTCCTCGCGGTTCGCAATCGCGACGCTTCAGATCGCGGGTGACGCGGCCTACAAGGCGGTGCACGATGCGCTGATCGCTTTTGGCGGCGACGTGACAGAGGCGTCCTTGCGGCGTCTGGGGGACAGTCTGGACCTGCCGACAGAAGACGTGCTGGCGCATATGGAAAGCGATGAGGTCAGCGCTGTGATCGAGTCGAACATCGCCCTGGGCCAGGCGCTGCGGATCAATGGCACACCGACATTCGTGATGGGCGATCAGATGTTGCGCGGCTTTGTCCCGGCAGCAGACATGCAGCGGCTCGCCGACGCGCAGCGCGCCCGATAAAGCGTTTCGCGACAAAACTGAAGCACAGAGCGTCGCGAAACGCCGTGCATCGTTCCTATGCTGTGCGCCTTTCACCTTCGGCTGATGTCTCGGGGGTAAGGCGAAAGGCTTTGGATGCCTGCACGGCAGAGGTCACCGCAGAGGTTTTCGGGTGAGGATTGACACTTAAGATTTTGATAAATTGATATTTCTCGCCTTTTTGACGGAGAATTCGCACCACCGGCATGCGGCGGCGCCGTCTCTGCCGCGCCTCCTGTGTCAAACCGTGCATCACCGCGCAGCGCACCGTGTGCCTTGTGTCGTATGTCGTGTGCCGCCGGATGAAGGGGACGCGTGTCATTGGCAGGCCACGAACCGGTCGGCATATCTGAGGCACGACACACACGGCGCGGGCCGGCGCGTCCGGCCCTCAGGCGGGCGGTGTCACGCGTCGTGTCACTCGTCGTCGGGTGATGTCTCGCCGCCGGCGCTCAGCTCCGCCACATAGCGCGACAGATCCTGATCCTGTTCCAGATCCGCCACCTGCAGCGTGTCCAGCAGATCGGCCGAATCAAGAGTAAGCCCCGAGGTCACAGTGCCCTTGGGACCGGCCGGACCGTAATGCTGCCCGTTCATCGCGAAATAGATGGCGCCGGATTCACCGACACGCAGCGTCGCGGGGTCTTCCGTGACGGGCACGTC
>JBCCHI010000017.1:0-42829 GCA_039028815.1 Pseudomonadota bacterium | reverse complement strand
TGATCGGCAGAGCGTTCTCGATAAAATCGCGTCCCAGCACCTCTGCCAGCCGGGCTGCGCTGGCGGTCTGCGCGTCGCCCGATTCTGCCGACAGGCGTAGGATACTGCGCGGCGCTCTTTCTCCCGAAATGTCGCGAAGGCCGAAGGCCACGTATGGATCAGACATGGCGAGCCTGCGCACCACATCCGCGACGGCCTGGCTTTCCGCGCGATCGGTTCTCATGAACTTGAGCCGCGCCGGCGTGGCATGGAACAGATCGCGCAACGTGACCTGCGTGCCGCGATTGAGTGCAGCGGGTCTTGTCCGGCCAATGTCGCCACCCTTGACATCGATTTCGACGCCTTGCGCCCCCTCCGCCCTGCTGATGATACTCAGGCGGCCAACGGCCCCGAGACTGGGCAAGGCCTCGCCGCGAAACCCGAAACTGCGGATGTCCAGCAGATCATCGCCCAACGTCTTGGACGTGGCGTGCCGGCTGAGCGCGAGCGGCAGATCCTCCGACGTCATGCCGCACCCGTCATCCGTCACCCGAATGAGCGTCTTTCCACCATCAGCGATATCAACATCTATGCGACGCGCACCGGCATCGAGCGCATTCTCCACCAGCTCCTTGACCGCCGAAGCGGGTCGTTCCACCACCTCGCCCGCCGCAATCCGATTGATCGCAGCGTCATCCAACTGACGAATAACGGGGCGTAAACCGCTTATTTGGGGTTTCATCAAGGTCATACCACAAGACTTAGCATGCCTTGCGTCGATTCGGCCATGTCTTCAACCCGGCAAGCCTACATAATCCGGCCTGAGTGCTTGATGCGCGCCCGTCGCTCCCTTATCTGCCGGGGAAATCGGCCAGGGGGGCTATGCAACGATGCCAACGCTCAAGCGCATTGATACCGGCATATTGGCGATGATCTTCATTGTGTTGGTCATCACAGTCGGTGTGTACCTCTACAGCACTGACTTTTTCTCGCTGGTCTATGCGGCAGAAGACGGATTGGTCGAATATGCGACGGCCGTGCTCTTGCTTGTCTCCGGCGTCGTACTTGTCTCAAACGCGGTTTCTCTTGGGCGCAAGGGCCGTCGGCTGGCTCTTGGCCTGACCTTGTTCTACGCGCTGCTCTTTTTCTTCGCCGCAGGTGAAGAAGTGTCATGGGGGCAACGAATCTTTGGCTGGGAGTCCGGTGACGTCTTTCTTGAAAACAACAAGCAGGGCGAAACCAACCTCCATAACTGGATCATCCAGACGCCCTGGGGTGAGTTTCATCTGACGGAGACCCTGTTTGGCCCGTTTCTGACAGCAGTGGTTCTGCTGTACCTCGTTGTTCTGCCTTTTGTGTATCCGGCTGTCCCGGCGTTGCAGCGCCTGGCGAACAAACTGGCCATACCTGTCCCGGGCCGCCGCCATGCCCTGCTTGCACTGGCGGCAAGTCTCGTGATCGCGGCGATTGATGTCAGCCGGAAATGGGAGGTGTACGAACTGGTGTTCAGCCTGCTCACGGTCTCGATCTTTCTGCTGCCTCAGAACAGAGAGCATACAACCTGATCGCGCCACGCTGGTTCAGATGATTTCGTCCTCATCGAACAGCGGTGCCGCATCCATTGCCGCGGCGACGTGTTCGGCCGCGGTTTTGGCGCGCGGCGTTTCGGCCACGTGAAACAATGCCTCGCCTTCGTAGACAGCCGGCATGTTGCTGCGCCCAATCACGATTCCCTCAAGATCACACATGATTTCGTTGTCCGTTTCCCCAAGCGGATCGGTCACGACACCCAGAACGCTTCCCGGCTCCACCGCATCCCCGATCGCGACGAACCCTCGAAACAGCCCGCCAGCCGGTGCCCGAAACCACTGCGACGCGCTGGCCAGCACCGGCTGCCGACGCGCCTTAGGCACGCCCTTGGACCCGATCATTCCCAGCTTGTGCATCACCCGCAGAACACCGCTTACACCCGAGCGCGCGGCCAGTTCGTCATATCGCAGCGCTTCGCCGCCTTCATAAAGCAACACGTCCACGCCAATCTCTTCCGCGGCCATCCTCAGCGATCCGTCACGCAAGTTCGACGTCATCATCACCGGCGCACCGAATGCCTCGCCCAGTTCGCGCAGCCGATCGTTACCCGGTGTGAGCCGGATCTGCGGCAGATTGGTGCGGTGTACGGCGGCAGAATGCAGATCAATCCCGACATCTGATCTTTGCACGACCTCATTCATGAAAATATGCGCCAACCGCGAGGCCATCGACCCGCTCTCACCGCCGGGGAACGATCGGTTGAGATCGCGACGATCTGGTAAGTATCTCGAATGATTGTGAAACCCGAACGCATTGACGATAGGCACAACAAGAAGTGTGCCGGCCAGACGGGAAACGGGTGCAGCGCGCATCAGCCGACGCACGATTTCGACGCCGATGATTTCGTCGCCGTGAATCGCCGCAGAAACGAACAGCACCCGCCCCGGACGGCGACCATGCACGACATGCACGCTCAGGGTCACAGGGGTGTGGTCACTCAGTGTGCTGACCGGCACCTCAATGCTACGCCGCTCGCCCGCGGCGACCGTCTGATCACCAATCTCGAACGGGCGGCGAGTGGTCATTCTGAATGAACCGGTTGATCAGCCCGGAAGCTTTGTCATGCGCAGATAGGGCAGCACCGCATCATACTCGCCGAACTTTGCCTTGGCGTCTTCGTCGTTGACGCTTGGAGGGATCACAACATCCTGACCCACGGTCCAGTCCGCCGGTGTCGCCACCCCCGCGCGCGCGGTCGTCTGCAATGCGTCAAGCGCGCGCAGAACTTCAGCAAAGTTGCGCCCGACGGTCATGGGATAGGTCATCGACAGCTTGAGCTGTTTGTCCGGGCCGATGATAAACACCGAGCGCACCGTGGCGCTGTCTGCAGGCGTGCGACCATCCTGCAGAACGGCCTCTGCCGGCAGCATGTCAAAGGCTTTCGCGACCTCCAACCCATCATCGGCAATGATCGGAAAGCCGGGCGTCGCACCACCCACCTTCTCGATGTCCTGCTTCCAGCGAACGTGGTCCTCCACCCCGTCGACGCTGACGCCCAGAACCTTGCAGCCGCGCTTGTCCCACTCGTCTGCCAGACGCGCCACGGCTCCGAACTCTGTCGTGCAGACTGGCGTGAAGTCCTTGGGATGTGAAAACAAAATCGCCCAGCTGTCGCCAACCCAGTCGTGCAGGTCAAAACTGCCCTGATCCGTGGTCACGTTCATGTTCGGGATTGTATCGTTGATGCGCAGAGCCATGCTGTTACTCCCTTCAGCGTTTGCGAATCTGTGCAATGAGCATATGTCGGAGACACGAAAACACCACCCGGCTACTTGCAGCGACCGGCGGGCGGTGCTTAGGGTCACGGCGTCGTCAGCCAAACGTCGTCCGGAACGACGCTGCCAGAGCCTCGAATGCCTGAACAAGGGAGCATCAGATGATCGAGAAGAAGCAATTCTATATCAACGGCGCCTGGGTCGATCCGATCAACGGGACCGATTACCACGTCATCAATCCATCAAATGAAGAACCCTGCGCGACCATTTCACTGGCAAGTCAGGCCGATGTTGACGCTGCGGTTGCAGCCGCGAAAACCGCGCTTACACCCTGGATGATGACGCCCGTGGAAACGCGTCTCGGTTATCTGGAGAAGGTGCGCACTGCGTACGAAGCGCGGCAGGAAGACATGGCGCAGGCAATCAGCCTGGAAATGGGCGCGCCAATAGACATGGCGCGCAGCCAGCAGGTCGGCGCAGGCACCCATCACATTGATGCGATCATTCAGGCCGGGCGTGACTTCAACTTTGTTGAAATGATGGGACCGGATGCTCCGAATGCCCGTATCGTTCACGAAGCGGTCGGCGTCGTGGCCATGATCACGCCCTGGAACTGGCCCATGAACCAGGTCACGCTCAAGGTCATTGCCGGTCTCGTGGCAGGGTGCACGATGGTGCTGAAACCCTCGGAAGAATCGCCAATCTCCGCCATGATCTTTGCCGAGTGCATTGACGCGGCGGGTTTGCCGGATGGTGTGTTCAACCTTGTCAACGGCGATGGCATCGGCGCGGGGACGGCCCTGACGGGACATGCTGATGTCGACATGGTGTCCTTCACGGGCTCGTCGCGTGCGGGCAAGCTGATCTCGAAGAATGCAGCGGATACACTCAAGCGCGTCAGCCTCGAACTCGGAGGCAAAGGCGCAAACCTCGTCTTTGCCGATGCGGATGACAAGGCGGTGAAACGCGGCGTTCTGCACTGCATGAACAACTCCGGACAGTCCTGTAACGCACCAACACGCATGTTCGTGCAGCGAGACGTCTACGACCAGGCCGTCGAAACAGCGGCCGAGGTGGCCCAGTCCGTGACCGTGGGGGCGTCTTCGGAGCCGGGCCGTCACATCGGGCCCGTGGTCAACGAGGTTCAGTTCAACAAGATTCAGGATCTGATCCAGCAGGGCATAGACGAAGGCGCGCGCCTGATTGCAGGCGGAACAGGGCGCCCAGACGGGCTGAACCGCGGGTTCTATGTAAAACCGACGGTGTTTGCGGATGTCACGAACGACATGACCATTGCACGCGAAGAGATCTTTGGCCCGGTGCTGTCGATCATCCCCTTCGACAGCGAAGAGGACGGGCTCGCGATGGCCAATGACACATCATACGGACTGACGAACTATGTTCAGACACAGGATCCAGCGCGCGCACGGCGCTGCGCGCTGGCGCTTCGGTCCGGCATGGTGGAGATGAATGGCGAAAGTCGTGGATACGGCGCGCCCTTCGGTGGCATGAAGCAATCAGGAAACGGACGCGAAGGCGGGAAATGGGGGATCGAAGACTTCGTCGAGGTCAAATCCGTGTCAGGTTGGCACGAGGTCGCCTGAGCCCACGCTGCGCATGAAGGCGGACGCCTATGTTCTGCATCTCGAACGGGCCGTCGCGCGTCGAGACAACGCCCAGTCGCTGGTCTGGGCTTGCGAGGATGCGGGTCTTGGATCCGAACTCTGGCCCGCAGTGGATGGCGACGCCGTGCCGCAGGCAGAACTGGATCGTGTTGTCGGGGCGGATCTCATGGATCCGCCCTACCCGTTCGCGCTGCGCCCCGGTGAGATCGGTTGCTTTCTCTCACACCGCCAGATCTGGGCTGAAATGCAGGTGCGCGATGCGCCCGCCGCACTGATCATCGAGGATGATGCCCGTATCGCGCCAGCGCCCTTTCTGGTGGCACTGCGCATGGCGCTCCACCAAATCGACAAGCTCGGCTATATCCAGTTGCAGACGCGGGGACCGCGGGGACCGTCACGTCTGGTGGATTCTTCGGGGGCCAGCCGCCTTATCGTACCCCAGCTGGGTGGCCTGAGGACCACCGCGCAAGTCGTCAGCCGAGCGGCCGCAGACCATCTGCTGAGGCACTCGGGGTCGTTTGACCGGCCCGTCGATACGTTCGTTCAGGCGCATTGGTATACCGGCATGCGTCCCGCCATGATCTTTCCTTCCGGTGTGTTCGAAATCGGAGCAGAGCTTGCGGGTTCAACCATTCAGAAAGGCACGGCACCAGTGTTGTCGAAACTAAAGCGCGAGGTGTCACGTACATGGTTCCGCGCTGGCGTTGCCAGGCTGTCAAAACGCAGCACGGCACCGGCGGGGGGCGGCTTGGATGAGCAATGACGCGATCTTTGTGCGTTTGTTCGGAGGCACGGGCAATCAGTTGTTTCAGTATGCCACGGGGCGCGCCCTGGCGGACCGGCTTGAATGCACGCTTGTTCTCGACGCTCGCTACGTGGCGACCAGTCATGACCGAGGTGACTGTTTTTCTCATTTCGGGCATGCGCGCTTCGAACGGGACCGCATCCTGCCTCCGGCAAAAACAGACCGTCCTCTGGCCTACGCGCTCTGGCGCGGCCTGGGGCTGTCACCGCGGATCTTTCGGGAACGCGGGCTTGCATACGATCTGCGGCTGAGAGACTTGCATCCGGGCCGCTATCTGCACGGCTACTGGCAATCCGAACGCTACTTTGTGCTGATCGAGGATCGGCTGCGTCAGGATCTGGCCTTCACCACGCCTCTCGACTCTGCCAACCGTGCGATGGCGGATCACATCGCCGAAGCCCGAAACCCCGTCGCGCTTCATGTGCGTCGCGGCGACTACGTGGCCGGCAGCACCTATGCGGCAATGACACCGGACTACTACCGCGCCGCGCTGGAGCACATCGCATACAACCTTGGCGAAGATCTGACCTGCTTCGTTTTCTCAAATGATCCCGACTGGGTGCGCAGCACTCTCGATATCGGTCATCCCATGACCGTTGTGGACATCAACGATGAGGCAACCGGCCATTTCGACATGCATCTGCAGTCGATTTGTGATCACAACGTGATCGCCAATTCCACTTTTTCGTGGTGGGGCGCCTGGCTGAACGCCAATCCGGACAAGATGGTCGTCGCGCCCAGTCGTTGGTTTGCCGACCCAGGCCTTGCTAACCCCGATCTTGTTCCGCAGGGCTGGATAAGGTTTTGAAAGGCCGCGCGCTTTCATGCGGTGGCCTCAAGGGCTAGAACTCCGTCATGACCTTGCCAGAAACCATTCGTAAGGCGCGTTTTCTGCCGGGCACGACACTGAAGCGTGACGTGTTTTCCGAAACCATCACAGGCACGCTTGAAGGTGTCAGCGACTATCCGGTGGTGATGCGGAATCTGGAGCGGGTACCGCTCTTTGTGCGGCCACTCGCGCAGTGGCTGGCCCGCAAGGAAGCACGCGCCCTTCAGGCGGTTCAGGGCATAGAGGGCTGCCCGGTCCTGATCCGCGCCGATGCCACCGGTCTCGTGCGGATGTGGTCAGACGGCACGCCCTTGCATCTTTCCCAGCCAACGCAGGCGGCATTCTATGCGGATGCAAGACGCCTCCTGAGGCAGATGCGCCGCGCCGGCGTGACCCATAACGACATCGCCAAACCACAGAACTGGCTGATGACACCCGACGGGCACGCCTCGGTGATAGACTTTCAGCTTGCAAGCGTTCACCGCCGACGCGGTCGCCTTTTTCGGCTCATGGCGCGTGAAGACCTGCGCCACCTGATGAAACAAAAGCGGGCCTACGCACCGCAGCTTCTCACGGCGTCCCAACATCGGATGCTCGCGCAAAAGTCGTTGCCCGCAAGGCTCTGGATGGCCACAGGCAAACAGGCCTACAACTTTGTCACGCGACGTCTGATGAATTGGTCTGACGGCGAAGGCACCGAGGATCGCAAGGAGCGCGAAGAACCCGCAATACGCCGGGCGCTGCTGGCTGACAACCGGGTTCACGAGGTCGCAGTGTGTACCTTCGCCCTGCCCGCAAAAGGGGTCGGGCTTTACGTTTTTGCCGAAACCACATTACAGGCCGAGGACCTTGCAGGACTGTGCCGTGCGCCAGGGCCGGAACTGGTTCAGCCGGTGGACGCGTTGCCACGCGATGAGGACGGTACGGTGCGCTACGATGCGCTGCAGCTTGTTGCGTCCAATCGTATGGAAGAATTGGATGTTCTCCAAAAACGCGAACCGCGACTGGCGGGAACGCTGTCCCCGATTATCGCAAACCGGCTTAATCTCACGGACCGCGACCGATAGCGCCGGACCGTCCGGCCTCAGAACGGGCCGGGCGCGCGAAAAGTCCGGCCTGCACCGCCATCCGGATGGCGCAGACGCAACTGCTCTGCATGCAACATCATCCGGGGATAGGAGTCTGCATCCTGCGAATAGAGTGGGTCACCCAATATCGGATGCCCAAGGCTGAGCATGTGCACCCGCAACTGATGGCTTCGGCCGGTGAGCGGCATCAATCGCACACGCGTTTCCTGTGCCATGTAGCGCTGCACCCGCCAGCGCGTCTGCGCGGCGCGCCCGGAGTCACGACAGACTTTCTGACGCGGCCGGTTCGGCCAGTCCACCGCAAGCGGCAGATCAATTTCACCGAGCCTGGGTTCCAGCCGGCCAGCCAGCCGCGCGACGTATGTTTTTCGCACATGACGTTTTTCGAACTGAAGCCCCAGATGTCGCTGCGCGTGGGGTGTCAGGCCAAATATCATGACGCCGGATGTGTCACGATCCAGCCGATGCACCAAAAGCGCCGTTGGAAATGCCGCCTGCACGCGGACCAGCAGACAATCGGACAGATCCGGCCCCTTTCCCGGCACTGACAACAATCCCTCCGGTTTGTTCACCGCAAGGATCTGATGATCTTCGTACAGCACATCAAGCGGTGTGCCCGGTGGGTCGTAATTCGTCATGAGACGGCCTTACACCACACGAACCCAGCCAGCCAGCACGGCGCATCTTGCTCTCTGTTCGTGCGCACCTATGCTTGCGGGAACCGATGACGCGGAGGCTGCGATGCCGGATACGAGTTATGATTGCGATGTCGTGGTGATCGGCGCCGGTGCCGCCGGCCTCGCCGCGTCCAAGGACCTTCGCGCCCGTGGACTCAAGGTGTTTTGTCTGGAGGCCTCGGATCGCAAAGGCGGACGGTGTTTCACCGATACCAGGACCTTTGGCGTACCCTTTGATCATGGCGCGCACTGGCTTCACAACCGGCCGACAAATCCCTTTGTGGAGATCGGCCATGCGTTTGGTTTTAGCTTGTATCCCATCCCGCCACACTACGTGACCGAAGGCGGCCCTGATGGAGATGCCGCACTGGACGCAGTGTTCGAGCGTTTCGGCGAGAAGATCGAAACCGCCGTCAGCACCAGACAGGATGTAGCCGCGGACACGCTTTTTGATGACCACGGCGAATGGGCGCACACGGCCGGATTCATGCACGCGCTGCCGATGGGTCGCGACCCCGATCACATCTCGACGATTGACTATGCCGAAGGGACGATCAGCGATAACTGGCTCTGCCATGAAGGCTTCGGTGCGATCCTGCATCGCTACCACGACACCACCGACGTGACATTGAACACACCGGTGCGCGCGGTTTCTGTGTCTCGTGATGGCGTGCAGGTCCGCACGGACGACGGCGACATAAATGCGCAGTCCGTGATTGTCACCGCATCAACCGGTGTTCTGGCAGCGGATGTGATCGCATTCGACCCGCCGCTTGATATGCGGCACAGGCAAGCCATCGAGGGCATAACGATGGGCACCTACAATCATACCGCCCTGCTGTTTGAGCCCGGCACCATTCCGGTACCCGATGATTGCTGGGTCACGTACCGGATTGACGAGACCAGCGGGGGGTCAGCGCGGGGCGGGGGGCTTCTGTGCAACGCCGGCGGAACGGGCCTGTGTGTCCTGGAAACCGCGGGGCGGTTTTCCCGCGACCTTGAAAAGGCAGGGGTAGATGCCGCCAGCGATGTCGCGCTGGATGCCTTGGCGCGTCTGTTTGGCAACGGTGTGCGGACGCGTGTCAATGGTGCCTACATGACCAAATGGTCTGCAAATCCGTTTACACGCGGCTCGTATTCCGGCGCGCTTCCGGGATGCGCACATCTGCGCCCGGATCTGAAGCGGCCTCATGCCGAACGTGTGTTTTTCGCAGGCGAAGCCACGAGCGATGCCAACCGCGCGACCGTGGCCGGTGCGCATCACGAAGGGGTGCGGGCGGCTGGAGAGGCCGCAACGCTGCTCGGTCATGCCGAATAGCGGGGCGGCGAACGCGCCGCGCCTTCACACTTTGACGCGTTCCGATTTCGGATCGTACATCGGTTTCAGGCTCGCCTCGGCAGCCACACGCGTGCCCGCGACATCAATTTCGTAGCTGGACGCCAGAACATCCGCCGCGCTTTGCTGATGACAGGGCACATACCCCATGCCAATTGCGCCGCCCAGATGGTGCCCGTATGCGCCCGAACTCAGGTACCCGACAATCTCGCCATCCCGCAGGATCGGTTCATTGTGGTACAAAAGCGGCTCTGGATCGTTCAGGCGGAACTGCATCATGCGGGCATCGAGGCCGCTTTCCTTTTTGCGCAGCACGGCATCTCGTCCGATGAAATCGGGCTTTTCAGTCTTGACGGCAAAGCCAAGCCCGGCCTCCAGCACATGGTCCTCACAGGTGATGTCGTGGCCGAAATGGCGAAAGCCCTTTTCAATCCGGCACGTATCCATCATGTGCATGCCGCACAATCTGAGATCGTGCTCTGTGCCGGCTTCGTGGAGTGTCTCGAAAACATGGCCGCACATGTCAGCGCTGACATAGATTTCCCATCCCAGTTCGCCCACGTATGTCACACGATGGACCCGCGCCAGGGCCATGCCGATCTCGACCTCCTGTGCTGTTCCGAACGGGTTTGTCGCATTGCTGAAGTCACCCGGTGACACTGCCTGCAGAACTTTGCGCGCATTCGGCCCCATGACGGCCAGGACACCTTCGGCGGCTGTGACATCGGTGATCACGACACGATAATCGCCGACATGCCGCTGCATCCAGACCTGATCGGCCTGACGCGTCGCGGCGGGTGTCACAACCAGATACGCCGTCTCGCTCAGCCGGGTGACGGTGACGTCGGCCTCGATTCCGCCACGCTGGTTGAGAAACTGGGTGTAGACGATCTTGCCCACGGGCACGGTGTAGTCTCCGCCACCGACATAGTTCAGAAAAGCCTCGGCGTCCGGTCCTTCGACCCTCAGTTTGCCGAAAGACGACATGTCGTACATGCCGACATTGTTGCGCACGGCAAGATGTTCTTCGCGGACGTTCTCGAAAAAGTTCTGCCGCCCCCAGCTGTATTCGTACTTGGCCTCCTGTGAACCGCGCGCAAACCAGTTGGCACGTTCCCAGCCGGCAATTTCTCCCATGACCGCGCCTCTGTCGGCCAGATGGTTGTGGAACGGCGTGCGGCGCACACCGCGTGCTGTGTCCTTCTGCCGGTAGGGGAAGTGATCCGCGTAGAGCAGGCCCAGGGTCTCGGTCGAGCGGTCCAGAAGATAGTGCTTGTTGGACTGAAACGGCTGCATGCGGATGATATCGACATCGCCAAGATCGAAAGGCTTTTCGCCGTCTTCCATCCATTGCGCAAGCGCCATGCCTGCACCACCGGCCGATTGTATTCCGACAGAATTGAAGCCGGCGGCGACCCAGACATTGTCCATCTCGGGACATAGCCCGAGATGATAGGCGTCATCGGGCGTAAAGCTTTCCGGGCCATTGAAAAAAGTGTGAATCCCGGCCTCGGCCAGCATCGGCATCCGTTCGACAGCCTTCTCGAGGATGGGTTCAAAATGATCGAAATCCTCCGGCAGCTGATCAAATTCAAAATCCTTCGGGATCGGACCCCAGGGTTTTGCATTCGGCTCAAACGCGCCAAGCAGCATCTTGCCGGCATCTTCCTTGTAGTACGCGCATTCATCCGGCACACGCAGCACCGGCAATTGGGTCAGACCCTGGATTGCTTCGGTCACGATGTAAAAATGCTCGCACGCCTGCAACGGAACCGACGTGCCCAGCATCCGGCCCACGTCCCGTCCCCACATGCCACCACAGTTGACCACATGCTCGCAGGCAATGTGACCGGACGCGCCGCTTTCATCTTCCCAGTGTACACCTGTGATCCGACGTCCTTCGCGTGTCACGCCAACCGCCTTGACGCGCTCTTTGACAAGTCCACCTTGCTGGCGGGCGCCCTTGGCCAGGGCCTGCGCAATGTTGGCCGGATCGCCCTGACCATCCCTGGGAAGATAAACTCCTGCAACCACATCCTCGACATTGAGATGCGCATAGCGGTCTTTGACTTCGGTGGGAGAAATTTCCTCGATTTCGACACCGAACGATCGTGCCATGCCCGCCAGCCGAAAGATCTCTTCCTTGCGTTCCTCGGTCAGAGCCACAGTGATCGACCCGACGCGCCTGAACCCCGTCGCCACGCCGGTTTCCGCCTCAAGCTCGCCATAGAGTTCCTGGGAATACTTGGCCAGTTTGGTCATGTTCGCCGTCGCGCGCAGTTGTGCGATCAGCCCTGCGGCATGCCATGTCGTACCGCTGGTCAGTGCCTTGCGTTCCAGCAGAACCACGTCTTTCCAACCCTGTTTGGTCAGGTGATAGGCCACGGAACAACCTACCACGCCTCCGCCTATGATGACGGCGCGGGCCTTGTCGGGAAGCGTGCTCATCGTCAGGTTCTCCAGCTCATGAATCGACTGCTGCACTTTGGCATGCGGCGTGTTTCCGCGATGTTCAGTTTTCGTCAGTTACTGACGCAAACCAGACCTTACGACACAGCATTGCAGAGGCAGCGCCATGTCGTACACAGATCAAGGTGTGGCACGGATGGCCTCCAACCCGTCGTCCGCGCTGGCGGACACACAGATCGAGGCCAGCGTGCGCGGCTCGTCGAAAGGCCAGGGCATGCCACGGTGCAGTGTCGCGCGTTCGTCCCAGATCAGCACATCTCCGACGCGCCACTGATGCGCATAAACGCAGTCTTCGTGTGTCAGGGCGGCAATGATCCGGTCAACCAGAGGCTGGGCCTCGGCATCGTCCATGCCGACAATGCCACAGACATGAGACGCGATGTAAACCGCCGGCGCGCCGCTGACCGGATTGGGCCATATACCCTTCCAGACCTGCTCTGGCCACTTCACGATATGTGCAGCCTGTGCAAGATCGGGATCAATCTTGGCGCGCGAATGTGAGTATTTGTGCCGGAACGCGCCTTTCAGAACGCTTTTCAGGTCATCTGGCAACCGCGCCAGCCCGGCACGCGTCGATACCAGTTCCGTGGCGCCGCCTTCGTTCGGGACCACGCGGGCCGTGATGATGTTGGCCAGCGCCGGCACCGGCAGAAAGGTCGAGTCCGTATGCCAGAGCATGTTGGCCTGCAGGTCCTTCAGACGCTGCGCGTCGGGCGGCATAACCGACCCGTCCGGACGCACATTTGACACCATCGCCACATGCTCTGGTCCGTCCGTCCGGTTCTCGATATCGCCAAAGAAGCGGCCAAAACGCAGAATGTCGTCATCCGACCAGGACTGCCCGCGAAACAACAGCACGGAATGCCGTTCAAACGCATCACGAATCTCAGACACGAACTGTGTTTCCGAAACCGTTTTCAGATCAATCCCGTGGATTTCCACACCGAAATCGCGGTGAAGCGGTGTTGTTTTCATCGGGCTCTCTTGACGCGAATTCCAAGCTGCATTGATATCAACACTCTCTCTTTCGCCGATCCTGCGCAAGTCGACTGATCATCCTCGCTGCTGAAAGGGTGTGATCAGACCGATAGGTCAAAGCAAAGGTCGGACACGCCACAGAAAGGCCCGCTATGGTCGCATCGCTCGACATAGATCGCATTCGTGCAGAAACGCCAGGCATAGGAAACCAAGTTCACTTACTGGCATGCGGCTCAGCCCTGATGCCTCAGTCCGTTGTCGATGCGGTCGTCGATTACACACGGCTTGAGGCCGACCTGGGGGGGTACGAGGCACAGGCAAAACGCCAGAACGATCTCGACACCGTTTACGATTCGGTTGCCCGGCATCTGAGCGCCTCATCGCGTGAAATCGCGCTTCTGGAAAACGCGACTGTGGCGTGGTGCCACGCCTTCTATGCTCTGCCGCTTGCGCCGAAATCCCGAATTCTGACCTGTGAAGCGGAATATGCCGCCAACTACGTGGCCTTTCTCCAGCGTACCAAACGTGATGACCTCAGGATCGAAGTTGTACCATCCGACGAAACAGGCGCACTCGATCTGGACGCCCTGGACGCCACAATGGACAGCGATGTCGGCCTGATTGCAATCACCTGGGTTCCGACGAATGGCGGGTTGGTCAACCCCGCCGCGCAGGTGGGGCGCATTGCACGCAAATTCGATGTGCCCTTTCTGCTGGATGCCTGTCAGGCCGCCGGGCAGATGCGCATCGATGTGGATGAGCTGGGGTGCGATTTTCTGTCGGTCACTGGGCGGAAGTTTCTGCGCGGCCCTCGCGGCACCGGATTTCTCTACGTGCGGGACAAGTGGCTTGAAACGCTCGAACCTGCAATCATCGACCATTTCGGCGCGCCATGGGTGGCGCGGCACCGCTACGTCCTGCGCGACGATGCGCGGCGGTTCGAAACCTGGGAAAACTCCTATGCCCTGCGCGCCGGACTGGGCGCGGCGGTCGAATACGCAGATGCCATCGGACTCGACGCGATAGAAGCGCGTGTTCAGGCCCTGGCCGGTCGCTGTCGGGATCTTCTGGGCCGGCATCCCGCAATCAGCTTGCACGATCTGGGTCGGCACAAATGTGGCATTGTCAGTTTCTCGATCAATGGCGCAGACGCAGAGTGGATGGCCGATCAACTGGCTGAGGCCGGCATTGTGATCGGAACATCCCTTCCGGAAAGCACGCGAATCGACTCGGAAAACCGAAACCTGGCCCTGACGCTGCGCATGGCGCCGCATTACTACAACACAGAGGACGAGATTGAGCAGGCCATTGAAAAGCTGGTCTCGTTGATCTGAACCGTCTGGCGAAAGCCGCGTTGCACCAACGCGCACGATGCGCGGCACGCGCCGGGACAGCAAAGGTGGGGCGTCTTGCGTGGCGTCTGCGGGTTCAGAGTGAAGCGCCTTGGCCGCTGCCACTGGACACATCGCCGGGCTGACCGCTGGTCTGACGCCGCCGCATCTGCAGCGGCGTCACCCCGAAAAACCGTTTGTAGAGCACGGAAAAGCCGGTTGCAAAACCGCAGGCCAGACCAATCTCGCGCACTGACAGGCGCGTGTTGAGCAACAGGTTGTTGGCCCGCGCAAGCCGCATTTCACGGTAATAGGTGTTGGGCGTTGTGCTGAGGCGTGCGCGAAATCTCCGTTCGAGCGAGCGTGCCGAAACACCAAGCGCCCCTGTGATGTCTGCAATCGGCAGCGGGTCCTCGATATGGGTCTGCATCAGTTCGATTGCCCGGTCGAGCACCCGGTCACCCGTTTGCGTGCCGGCCGTGCCGCTAAAGGGCTGGCGCGTCCCGAAATCCCGTATGCGCTCATGCAGAAAAATGTTTGCGACGGTCATGAGGACAGCGGACGACACGTGTCGGCCGACCACCGCAAGAATGACGTCCATTGTGGCCCCCATGCCGGCACACGTCACCACTTGTCCGTCTTCGCGCGCAATGACGTGGTCCAGCTCGAACATGCCCACACGCTCACGCAGTATCGCGGAATTTTCCCAGTGCGTTGACAGATGTGCCGCGCTGGTGCCCTTGTCCTTGATGTAGCGACTGGCGGCTTCCGCCAGAAGAAACACCTTGCTGCCGCGCGAGGTGTAGCTGTCAATCACGGTCGGCAGCGACAGGCCGGGATAATCCTGATCGCTGTTGCCTATGACAAAGAGGTAGTCCGCTTCGGGCCGTCTTTCGAAGTCTGCTGTTTCGACCAGAGCGCCGCTCGAAGAGGCCACCGGCCCCCCGCCATGCGTGCGCACGGTCCATTCAAATTCGGGCTGCGCGCTCACGCGGTTGGCAATGCGCAACGTATCTGCGACGGCCGCGAACTCTGTCAGGACGAATCCCGGCATTACGATCACATCGAACCGGATCAGAGGCTCTGTCGGCGCTTCCCTGGGTGACGATGCGCCACGGGTCATGGTCAGACGATCCTGTGACCCGCATCCTCAAGCGCACGAGCCAGTTCCGCAATGTGTGCCGGACCCACTTCGCAGCACCCGCCGACAACGGATGCGCCCTGATCGACCCAGCGCATCGCGAAACGGGCATAGGCTTCGGGACCAAGATCGGTGCGCTCGGTCAAATGATCGACCGTCGGTGCAGTCTGCAAAAACCCTTCGCTTATGCGCGTGAACCCGTTGGCATAAGCACCAAAGGGTCGCCCGAAACCGGCGACAATCTCCAGGGAAACGGTCACCGCCTCGGGCCGCGAACAATTGATCAGAACGACATCCGGCGCGAAACGACTGACAAGACTTGTCAGATCCTGCAGCGGCTCTCCGGATCGCAGTCTGCCACCGTCGTCGTCATCTACCGTAACGGCCAGCCAGACAGGTTTGCCATGCCCCGTGGTGGCCAGCAAACCACCCTCGGCCTGTTCAACCGAGGACATCGTTTCCAGCAAAAAGACGTCAACGTCGTCTTTCAAGAGCGCGACATGTTCGGCATAAATCGCCGCCGCTTCGTTCGGCGGTGGGCACAAGTCAGGGCGGTACGATGCGCCAAGCGGACCGATCGAGCCTGCGATGCGCCCCGAGCCGTGTGCGGCCCGGGCGCGACGCGCCGACAAGACCGCATTGCTGGTCAGCGTTGCCATCTCGTCTTCCAGATCCACCATGCGCAACCTGTCCCGCAGAACCGCATAGGTGTTGGTTGTGGCAACGGTTGCCCCGGACTTGAAGTATTCCAGATGCACTTCACCAACAAGTTTGGGATGATCAATCATCACCCGGGTCGACCAGAGCGGCGTGGGTTTGTCGCCCGAACGTTTCATGATCTCTTGGCCGATCGAGCCATCCAGAAGCGTGATGTCTGCCATGAGTAGCCTTACTAAAGCGCAAGCGCCGGAGGCAACAATACGATCTTGCCTGCATGACGCTTCGCTACAAATTCCTCTTGCGCGGCGGCAATATCACGCATGGGATAGGTTTGCGAGACCCGGGGGCGCACCTGTCCTGTGCCGACCTTTTCGACTAGCCTGGCAAATACGTCCGGCGGCTGAAATGTGCAGCCATAAATGGTTATGTCACGCAGATAGATCCGGCGAAGGTCGGCTTCGACAATCGGCCCGGCAATTGCACCCGCTGTCGCATAGTGCCCACCGGGGCGCAGCGCATCGATCATGGAGGGCCAGATCGGCCCGGCGACAAGATCTATCACGGCATGAAACGTGGCGGCTGGTGGGTTTGCGTCGCGATCAAGCGTCCGGGCTGCACCTTCTTCCCGGACAATGCTGGCCTTCGCGTCAGAGCAGACGCCCGTCACATCTGCGCCCATATGCGCGGCAAGCTGAACAGCGGCAAGACCAACGCCGCCAGAGGCCCCGGTGATCAGCACGTTTTGCCCCGCTGTCACACCGGCGCGGTCCAGCAACCCGGCTGCCGTTCCGAAAGCGCAGGGAACAGCTGCCAGTTCCACATCCGTCAGCGGCGCGCGCGTGACATCGTAGAGGTCGTGCTCTCGCACCACGCAGAACTGTGCGAATGCCCCGTCGAATTCCGATCCTAGCGCCTCGAATCCCACCGGGTTGTCAGCGGTCGGACGCGGCTGATTGATCGGGCAAATCACCCGGCGTCCCACGGCAATGCGTCCGGCCCCTGGCCCGTGCGCGACCACCTGTCCGCACAGATCGCCACCCTGAATGCGTGGAAAACGCAGTGCTCCGGCCCAGCCGCCGGCCTCGACATCGTCGCCGCCTTCCTTCGTGGCCCCGGTCACCTCGGACGAATACCAACCCACTCGGGTGTTGATATCCGTGTTGTTGACCCCGGCCGCCAGCACACGCACAAGCGTCTCGCCAGGACCGGGCTGCGGCACCGGAATATCCTCGCGCCATTCCAGCGCATCCGGTCCGCCGTGACGGGTGAGACAGACACCAGACATAACACTGGGCAACGTCATTTCTCGGCCGCGCCCTCGATGTCTTTCGCCCCGAGAAGAGCAGCCGCTCCCATCATCAGCATGCCGGAAACCCGGTTGACCCAGACCCCCGTCAGCGCCCTGACGCGCCCGAGGGTGCGTGTGGCGGTCCAACCCCACAGCACAAGGATCACCCCGTCGACAACCAGATAGGTGCCGCCGAGTATCAGCAGTTGCGGCAGGACAGGCGCGGTCGTGTCAATGAACTGCGGAAAGAGCGCAGCAAAGAACACGACCGCGTAGGGATTGGCCGACGAGGTTACAAAGCCCTGACGAAAGAGCCGTCCCGGCGGCGCGGGCACGAGCGGGCCGTCCTCCGCCCTTGAGAAAAGCAACTTCAGCCCGATCCACGCCAGATAGGCCACGCCCAGCCACTTCACGACCCAGAGTGCGTCAGCTGACGCCGCGATCACCGCCGTCAAGCCAAAGGCCGCCAACGTCATCTGGATCACATTGGCGCTCAGATCACCTGCGATGGTCGCCAATGACCGGCGCAACCCGTGGCGCAGCGCATTGGAGATGATCAGCAACTGGCTGGTGTCCGGCGGTGTCGCAAAGAACGCCGCCAGCACTCCGAGATAAAGCAGATAGGTCTCGATGCTCATGCGCGCAGCCTTTCATTGTCGGGGTCCCAGAGCGGCGCGTCGGATTGCACCACCGCGCGGCGGCGCTCGCCGTAGATCTCGACCTCCAGCTCCGTGCCCGGCCCCGCCAGATCGGCGCGCACCATGCCGAGCGCCAGCGATGCGCCCACCCGGTAGCCCCAGGCGCCCGATGTGGTTTCGCCCACCACTTCACCGTTGTGCCAGATCGTCGACATATAGGGCGCGTCCGCCTCGCCCGCTTCGATGACCAGCGGTGCAAAGGCCTTGGCGCGCCCGCGCTGCTTTTCAGCAAGCAGCGCCGCCTTGCCGGTAAACTCCTGCGGCTTGTCGAACTTGATGAACCGATCCAGTCCGGCCTCAAGCAGCGAATAGTCGGTCGAGAGATCGCCCTTCCACGCACGATAGCCCTTTTCCATCCGCAGCGAGTTCAGCGCATACATGCCAAATGGCTTTGCCCCCGCGTCAATGATCGCTCCGAAAATGACGGGCATGTCGTCGTTTTCAGCATGCACCTCCCAGCCGAGTTCACCGGTGAAACTCACTCGGATCAGGAAAGCGGGCTTGCCCGCAAAGGTGCAGTGCTGATGCGTCAGCCATCCCATGTCGAGATCGGCATCGGTGAGCGGCGCCAGCAGCTCGCGCGATTTCGGCCCCGCCACCAGAAGCGCGGTCCGGTCGTTGGTGGTCTCGGTGATGGTCAGGCTGGCCGGTGCGTTCTGACGGATCAGATCGCCATCATGCCATTGCGCTGTGGCCGCCGTGATCAGCACGAAATCATCCTCGCCCAGCCGGATGCAGGAAAATTCTGTCAGGATTCGGCCGCGGCTGTCAGCGACATAGACCAGATTAATCCGCCCGATCCTGGGCAGCGCGCCCGTCACGAAGCCGCGCAGCCAGTCATCGGCTCCCGCGCCCTGCACGCGAAAGCGGGAAAAGCCCGGCAGATCCAGCACACCGCAGCCATCGCGCACCGCCTCGCATTCCTCTCGGATGCGCGGCTCCCACGGACCGGACCGGGCCCAGGTCTGGGTGCTATCCTCTGATGTGTCATCGCCGGGTTGCGCGTACCAGTTGGCGCGCTCCCAACCGTTATAGGCCCCCATCACGCCGCCCAACTCGCGCACTCTGGCATCATTGGGCGAAAGCTTCTTGTCGCGTCCGGCAGGCCATTCGTGCCATGGGAAATGCATGGCGTATTCGTGGCCATAGACCTCCATGCCCTTGGCGATGCAGTAGTCATTGTCAGTGTAATCGGTGTAGCGGCGCGGATCGACCGACCACATGTCCCACTCAGTCTGACCTTCGGTGACCCACTCTGCCAGCACCTTGCCAGCCCCGCCCGCCTGCGCGATTCCAAAGGTAAAGACACAGGCCTCGAAGGCGTTTTTCACACCCGGCATTGGCCCGATCAGCGGCAAACCGTCCGGTGCGTATGGGATGGGCCCGTTGATCACCTTGTTCACCCCGCCGGTCTCGAGCAGAGGCACACGCGCGCAGGCATCCTCGATATACCATTCCAGCCGCTCCAGATCGTCGGGATAGAGCTGAAAGCTGAAATCCTGCGGGAACGGATCATCCGGCGTGACCCAATGCGCCTTGCAGTTGCGCTCGTACGGGCCGAGGTTCAGACCATGTTTTTCTTGCCGCAGGTAGTACGAGCTGTCCACATCACGCAGCAGCGGCAGCTTGTGGCCCGCCTCACGCGACCAGGCCTCGATTTCGGGGATCTCGTCGGTCAGCATATACTGATGGCTCATCACCATCATCGGCACGGTGCGCCCACCATAGGGTTTGAACCACTCGCCCACCTGCTGGGCATAGTATCCTGCGGCATTGACGACGATCTCGCAGCGGATGTCGCCTTTCTCGGTCTGCACCACCCAGTCATCGCCGTCTCGCTTCACCCCCGTCGCAGGGGTAAATCTTAAAATTCTGGCACCCAGATCGCGTGCGCCCTTGGCCAGCGCCTGGGTCAGCTGCGCCGGGTCGATATCGCCATCATTGGGATCATAGAGCGCCCCGGCCAGATCATGCGTCTCAATGAACGGATACCAGTCCTTGATCTCGTCGACGCCGAGCAGATTGATGTCCATGCCCTGGTACCGCCCCATTCCCTTGGCGCGCTCGAATTCCTGCATCCGCTCCTTGGAATGCGCCAACCGGATCGAGCCGGTGACGTGATAATTCATCGGGTAGTCCACCGCCTCCGACAGCCCCTTGTAGAGCTCGATCGAATAGCGCTGCATGTTCATGATGCCCCAGCTGGTCGAGAACGAGGGCACGTTGCCCGCCGCATGCCATGTGCTGCCGGCGGTCAGTTCGTTTTTCTCCAGCAATACGCAGTCGCTCCAGCCCGCTTTGGCCAGATGGTAGAGGCATGACGCGCCAACCGCGCCGCCGCCGATGATCACAACCCGTGCCGTGCTCGGAAAATCTGCCATGTCATTTTGCTCCCATTTTCGGGTCACGCCCGTGCGCCCGTTCGTTCCAGTCATTCGGTCCCCGCCCCGGGACACCGCCATCAATCCAGGATCAGCCGCGCCGCCAACCCGCCAAACATCACCGCAGAGATGCGGTTGAGTAACCTTTTGCGCGCCTTCAATATGTCCGCCATCAGCCCCGCCATCGCCCCGAGGCACAGCGAAAAGATCAAGCCAACCCCCAGGAAGATCCCGCCCAGTACCAGAATCTGGGCCCAGATCGGACCAAGTGCCGGATCCGTGAACTGCGGAATGAACGCAAAGATGAAGAGGGCCGTCTTGGGGTTGAGAACATTGGTCAGAAACCCGCGACGGATGGCGCGCACGATGCTTGTCGCGGCGATCCCGTCCTGCGGCGTGGCCTCGGACCGCCATGCCTGCACCGCGAGATAGACCAGATACGCCGCCCCTACATAACGGATCAAGTCATAGGCCCAGCTATGCGTCAAAAGCAGAACGGACAAACCTGCCGCTGCCAGTGTGACATGAACGGCAATGCCCACATTGATGCCAAGCGCCGCGGCCATGCCCATCGCGGGCCCGCCCCGAATACCGCTGGCCGTCACATAAACAAAATCCGCACCAGGGGTTACATTCAGCAACAGTCCTGCAGCAATGAATGCGGCAAGCGTTGCGGGGTCAAAGCCGGTGAGGACATCCCAGATCATTTCTGCGGAACCCCATCGGCTATATCGTAGTAGTCGCCCTTGTCGGCCGTGAAGATGTGCTTTTCCAACCGGATGCCGGTGGGGCTCTCCAACGCGCCAAGTGCAAAGCTCATCGTGTCCTCGTCATGTGCGGTCCAGAAAAGGAAGGAACCGCAGCGCGGGCAAAACCCGCGTTTGGCAGTCGGGCTGGCCTCGTACCAGCGCACGTGGCCGCGAATGTCGATGGCACTTTCTGGCGCATAGGCCGACGCCCACACATGCCCTGATTGCTTGCGGCATTGACCACAGTGACAAGCGCTTGGGCCCTGCACCTTGCCGGATACACTGAAAGCCACCTCGCCGCACATGCATCGCCCTTCAAGCATCTGCGTCCTCCTCGAAAGCAGCGTGTTGCGGCAACCCGTCGGCGATCTCATAGTAGTCACCCTTGTCCTTCACGAAGATATGGGACTCGAGCTTGAGACTGGTGGGACCGTCAAGTGCCCCAAGTGAGACCGACATCAGGTCTTCATCCTCTGCCCGCCAGAAAAGGACCGATCCGCACCGCGGGCAAAATCCGCGCTCGGTTCCTGGGCTGGAGCTATACCAGCACGGCGCTCCCTCAATGCTGACCTGCACCTTTGGCACTTCGGCAATAGCCCAGACATGCCCGGATTGCTTGCGACACTGGCCGCAGTGACACGCTGTTGTCACACCGACCGCATCCCTCGGATACTCAAACCTTATGTCGCCACAAAGGCAGCTTCCGTCAGGCATGTTCTGCTCCCGAAAATCCTTCGAAGACGGGCAGGTGATCTCCAATGCTGTAGTAGTCCCCCTGCTCTGCCACAAATACATGCTTCGTCAGACGCAGCCCTGTTCCCGGCTTTAGCGCACCGGCGGAGACAACGACACGCGCCTCGCCATCGGGGACGTAGAACAGTGTAGATCCGCAAAGTTCACAAAACCCACGCGTGACGGATTCGCTTGCGTTGTACCAGCGCAGACCCTCCTGCCGCACCATCTCAAGATCGCGCTCCGCGACGCTTGTCGCCGCCCAGTAATGCCCGCTTTGCCTGCGGCACTCCACACAGTGACAGGCAATGACATCACGCATCGGACCCTTGATGTGGAACGCCACCGATCCGCAAAGGCAAGCCCCCTGAACCGGTTTGTCTCTGGCACTCATGCCCGTCCCGGCACAGACGCCGCCCCCAGCAAAACCCCGTAGAGGATGAAACACGCCGCCAGAACACGACGCACCGTCACGTGAAAGACAACGCCCAGGGCTGCACGCCCGATCCCGGCGCCGATCGCGGTATAGGTGCAATAGCTCGCCGCGGTGATCAAAAGGGCCGTTGGCACGATCACCCACATCTGCTCCCAGATCGGCACGCCCGGTTGCACGAACTGGCTGAACGCCGCCAGATAGCCTGCAACGCTCTTTGGGTTGATCGTCGCAATCAGGAACGCACGCCAATAAACCTGCCGGCCATCGACCGGGCGAAGCTGCAGCGGACGCGTGGCCATGACCCAGCCGCGAATGCCCAGGCCGATCAGGACCACCGCGCCTACGATCTGCGCCAGCCCGAACAGCTGCGGCGAGGATGCAATCAGCGCCGTGATCCCTGCTGCAGACAATATCAGGAACAACAGCGCCTGTGTCAGGATCGCCGCGACCCCGGGAAGTGACCGTCGAAACCCAAGTGTCATGCCGTTTGAAATACAGTTGACCGCGTTGGGCCCCGGCGACGTCACAAAGATGAGCCAGAAAAGCGCGAAAACCATCCATCCCTCGACACTCATTGCGCGACCCTCAATAGACCGGTGGCGCGATCACCCAGATCGCGACAGCCGGTTCGTCATAGGGGTTCGCCCAGCGGTAGGGTTCATGCCGAAACCGGAAGCTGTCTCCTGGGCCGACCGTGAAATGCCTGGCGCCGATTGCAAGATCCAGACGGCCGGACACCATGTATCCAACCTCTTGCGTTGGCCGGTTCGCCGGCCGCTGCATCGCGGATTGAGGCCGGAAGGTGGAATGAATGACCTCGAAGTCATCGGTCAGGTCCGGCGACAACAGTTCTTCGATCAGCCCTTCCTCGCCCGACCCCATGGGTCGACGGGCCCCCGCGCGCACAACATAACCCTGTTCTTGCGCCGGGGCGCTGGCATGAGCAAAGAGCAACGACATCGGCACACCCAGCACCGAAGCGATCTGGCGAAGATCAGAGATTGATGGTTCTGACATGTCGCGCTCGACCTGACTCAACCAGCCGACAGAGCGCCCCAGATCTTCGGCAAGCGCAACCAGGGTCAGGCCGCGCGCCTTGCGCAGGGCACGCAAGTCCGCGCCCAGACTTTGCAGTGTCGGGATACGAATCTGTTCCATGACGCAGGCCGCCCAGTGGTTCTGGGCTGTCACGCTGCTCTGATTTCATGAAAAAATCAAAGGAAATTTCATTTCCCGGCTCAAAACATCACATCCGTCCGTCCGAAGACATCCTTGATCAGGCTGTCCATCTCCTCCGCATCGGTCTTTGTGAATGCAGCGGGCCGATCACTGTCGATATCCAGCACCGCCCGGATGACGCCGCCGCTGTCGCGTACGGGCAGCACGATCTCGGACCTTGTGCTGCTCGAACATGCTATGTGATCCGCAAAGGCGTTCACATCGTCTATCCGTTGAACCGTGCCCGTGCGCGCAGCCGCACCGCACACACCCCTCTCAAAGGGAATGACAAGGCACCCATGACCGCCCTGGTAGGGGCCGATCTTCAAAAGCCCTGGTGCGACAACCCGGTAGAATCCGGTCCAGTCAAACCGCTCATCGGAGTGGTGCAACTCGCAGGCCATTGTCGCCATCAGCGCAATCGCGTCCGTTTCGCCCTCTGTCAGCGCCGAAATCGTTCGGCGCAACGACCGATAATCTATCTGCATGGTGTCATCCCCCGAGTTCGCGACCTGCGGTGCGTGCATCTCATACGCGAACGGATCTGCGCAAGAGCACCCAAAGACCTTTCCGCCAACCCGCCCGCCGAGGTGACTTGCAGGGTGGATTGCGCGGCGACCTGCATGGGTTCGTACAGTCGCCCCTGCGCTGCACGCAGCGCCGAACCCGCCCTGCCCCACCGATTCCTTTCAGATGGATTACCCAATGGTAACACTTAAGGTCTAGCCTGCGCGCCAGTTTTAGGCCGGAGGGATCATGGAACTCGAAAGCAGCATTCAGAATGACGTCAATGTGATCAAGGTGGCGGAAACGCGGATAGATGCGGCTTCCGCGGTGCGTTTCAAGGATGAAATGCGGTCCAGAACGGATGAGGGGCCCGCGCGTGTTGTCCTTGATCTGTCAAATGTCGCCTTTGTGGATTCCAGCGGGCTGGGTGCAATCGTGGCCTCGATGAAGCAGATGGGCGACAAGCGCCGGCTTGAACTTGCCGGCCTCACCCACGATGTCGCAAAGGTATTCCGGCTGACGCGTATGGATTCAATTTTCGATATTCATGACGATACCGCGTCTGCCCTTTTGTCACCGGGTGCTCAATCAGCGGGCTGACCACGGGTGAGGCCGGTGCTCGTGCAATGTACCCTGTTTTTCCGGCTGCCCGACGGCGCGCATGGGCAGGCATCGCGTCCGCCCCGGCTGCCAGGTCGCACCGCGCGACGCAAAATACTCGTCGTCCCGACGCCCGATCCAGTGGCGGCACGCCGGAGGCGATGTCGCACGGCTGGCGGACTGTCAGACACCAAGAGAACGCGCCAGGACAAACGGAACCGACGACATGCAATTCGAGCTCGGCAATGCGTCAGAATCATGCCCGCTGTGTCCCGCTGAACCGGCCGTTTTCGAAACCGCGCTGATTGCGACACAGGACAGGGTCCGGACCACGACACTGGCCCTGCGCGCCCGCCTGGACCAACTTGGCGTGTCCCCGTCGGTACTTGGCAATGTGGAACTGGCCGCTGCAGAGGCGCTCAACAACATTGCGGAACACGCCTATTCAGGCACACCGCCCGGTCCGATCCGCGTCAGCGCCTATTTCGAACGCTCTCACCTGCTGTTGCGAATCGTCGATGCAGGCCATCCCTTGCCGGATGCCACGCTGCCCTCGGTGCGCCTGCCGGATCCGAGCGGGCCTTTGGCGGACCTGCCGGAGGGCGGATTTGGATGGTACCTGATCACACAGTTGAGCGATGCCGTGCGCTATGAGCGATGTCGTGACCTCAACATTCTCGATATCTGGTTCAGCTGCGATCTGTGCGATTCAGGCTGACTGCGGCGCTTTCAGCGCGCTGAACGTCAGCCAGACCCATCTTGAATTTGCCGCAAACCTTCCAAATTCACGCCCTCATTGAATGGGACACCAAAAGGGTAGCTGCATATGGCTTCCCTCGGCGCCGTGCTTTTCAGCCCCCACCCAGTGCACGGCGTCGAGGCTTTCCTTCAGACATCAACGCATCAAATCCGCCTTTGCAGCATTGGCTTTGGCGCCTCTGTGGCTTATGCCCGGGCGACGGTTCCATGACCCAGAGGCGTTCAGATGCGTGACTTTCAGCTTACAGGCCGATCAGCAGTCTTTGCGACGAATGGCATGTGTGCCACCTCTCATCCGCTTGGGGCATTGACCGCGATTGATGTTCTGCGGCGCGGCGGCAATGCAATCGATGCCGCGATTGCCGGTGCTGTCGTGTTGGGCATGTGCGAGCCACATATGACCGGAATTGGTGGTGACTGCTTTGTTCTCTATGCGCGCCCCGGTGAACCGGTCCGCGCCCTGAACGGCTCGGGCCGTGCGCCGGCGGGTGCCTCGGCGGCCACGTTGCGTGACCGTGGGCTGGACGTGATTCCCCCCTATTCGGCGCATGCCGTCACCATCCCGGGCGCGGTCGACGCGTTCTGCCATCTCAGCGAAACCGTTGGCAAACTCGGGCTTGACGCCGTACTGGCACCCGCGATCCGCTACGCCGAAGAAGGCGTGCCGATCGCCCCGCGCGTGGCGCTCGACGTTATCGCCGATACCGACATTCTTCAGGGCGGCGCGCGCGCGCGGTTCACCCATGCGGGCCGCGCTCTGTCTGTTGGGGATCTGTTTCGCGCCCCGGACCAGGCAGAGGTCTTGCGCCGCATCGCCCGGGACGGCCGTGACGCGTTCTACACGGGGGAGGTGGCCGACGACATGCTGGCGACGCTGCAGGCTGCGGACGGCGTGCACACCGCAGATGATTTTGCCACGACAGCCTGCACCACCGCGACCCCCATCACCGGAACCTATGCCGGTCTGGATGTGGTGGAACATCCGCCCAACGGGCAGGGTGCAGCCGCAATTCTGCTGCTGAACATGCTCAAACATTTCGATCTTGGCGCATACGACCCGCTTGGCGCGGAACGCGCGCATATCGAGGCCGAGGCCACGAAACTGGCCTACGACGCACGCAATCGCATGCTGGGCGACCCCGATCAGACCGCGCGTCTGGATCATCTTCTGGCGCCTGAAACCGCCGCCGCGCTTGCGGCACTGATTTCCCCGCACCAGGTGATCGCCGATCCAGCTCCCATAACCGAAGCAGTGCACAAGGACACGGTCTATATCACCGTGGTGGACCGCGACCGCATGACGGTTTCGCTGATCTATTCGCTTTTCCACGGATTCGGCTCCGGGCTCGCGTCGGACAGGTTCGGGATCCTGTTGCACAATCGTGGTGCCGGCTTCACCCTGCAACAGGGCCATCCGAACGAATACGGCCCCGGCAGACGTCCGATGCATACGATCATACCGGGCATGCTGGCCCGCGACGGTGAGGTCTTCATGCCCTTCGGCGTCATGGGAGGCCAGTACCAATCCTGCGGGCACGCGCGCTTTGTTACCAACCTCACGGATTTCGACATGGACCTTCAGACCGCCATCGACGCCCCGCGGCTGTACCCGGAAGACGGCGAGCTCAGGCTGGAACGCGGCTTTGCTCCGAAGGTGCGGCAGCGCCTGGCCGACCTGGGTCACACGGTCGTCGAGCCGGACGAGCCGATCGGCGGCGCACAGGCGATTCGCATACGTGCGGATGGCGTTCTCGAAGGCGGGTCGGACCCGCGCAAGGACGGCTGCGCGCTCGGGTACTGAACCGGCGCGGCCATCAGCGGCTCAAAGGCTCAGTTCAGCTGAAAGTGCAGCGGATACCCGCCATTTTCGAAGGGACCGAAAAGATCGTCGATATCGGGGTGATCCACCGGCTCGCCTGACCGGTCCTCAACCAGGTTCTGTTCGCTGACATAGGCAACGTAATAGGTCTGATCGTTCTCCGCCAGCAAATGATAGAAGGGCTGGTCCTTTATCGGGCGGCTGTCCTCGGGGATTGCCTCATACCATTCCTCGGTGTTGGAAAATTCCGGGTCGACGTCAAAGATTACACCGCGAAACGGATGCTTCCGGTGACGCACCACTTGACCCAACCGATATTTCGCACGTGTCTTTAACATCACCTTCGCCCCTGCAGAATTGTTACCCTGTTTGACAGGGCTTTGTCGAATCCATCCGCGCGTCGCGCAAGAAACAGACTGTCGGGCCGAATACAACAGTCGACCGACGCAAACAGCCCGATTGTGCGTCAAACCGCGCGAATGGGGCATTTCCAGCGCGCGATCAATCCGGTATGATGCTCCAAAAAAGAAGCAGTCAAATAAGAGTGAGGCACATGAGCAGAGGTCTGACCACATTATTCCTGTTTGCCGCGGCGCTTGTTCTGACCGCATGCGGCAGCCGAAACGCCGGACCACCGCCCGGCAATCTGGAAAACGCCTGCAGGATCGTCGCCGAGAAACCGCAATATCTGCGCGCACTGCGCGCGTCCGAACGCCGCTGGGGCGTACCGGTGCCGGTGCTGATGGCGACGATCTATCAGGAAAGCAAATTCGACAGCGAGGCGCGCACGCCCTATCGCTGGACGCTGGGCGTCATCCCCATGGGCCGCGTCAGTTCGGCCTACGGATACAGCCAGGCGCTTGACGGCACCTGGGACGAATACAAGGAAGACCAGAACAAGAGACGCGCGCGCCGCAATGATATCCGCGATGCCACCGACTTTATGGGATGGTATATGGCGGAATCGAAGGTCGCTCTCGGCATCCCGCTGACCGACGCCCGCAACCAGTATCTTGCCTATCACGAAGGGCGCTCGGGCTATGCGCGCGGCAGCTACAAGGCCAAGCCGTGGCTGATGCGCGTCTCGGGCAACGTCGGCGAGCGTGCAAAGGTGTACGAAGCGCAGTTGCGCAGCTGTTCGCAACCGCTGCGGACCTGACCCCGATTTCGCGCTGCAGGTCCCTGGACTGTTCGGGTCCGGGGCGCCGCAATCAGCGGTCGCGTCGAGTCACCCCGATGCCCGGTATGACGAAACGCTCGTTGTTCAGCCGGACATCCTTGGTCAACTCGCCCAGGACAACGGTCGTGCGACTGCCACTGCCATCGTTGATCACCCATTGACGCAATTCGACCGGATCACCGGTGAAAACCAGTTCTATGCTGCCATACTCGGGGTTGTCTGGATCCTGCGCGCGCACCGTGGTCGTCTTGCCATCGCTTTTGTGTCCCGTCACCATGCGGGCGCGGGAAAAATCGACATTGCGCGCCAGGATGATCTTCAGCGGTGTGCGGCTCAGCGGATATGCCTCGGGCCCGGTGTTGGACTTGCCGTCAACGACGCCCACCGTATCGCCATCGGCCACCACAAGAATCTGCTCTGGCGGGTCATATTCGAACCGCACCCGGCCGGGTCGCTTCAGATACAACTGCCCCGTGCTGATCGTGCCGTCATCGTTGATTTGCGTGAACGCGCCTTCTGCCGTACGGAAAGAGTTGAGATAGCGCGACAATTCATCAAGAGACAGCTTCTCGGCAGTGGCCGGGGCCGCCAGAAGACACAACAAAGCGATAAGCGCGGCACGCATGATGAAAACTCCGTCCTTGGTCCGTCCAAGATAGGGTGGACCTGTCCGATATGCGATATCAAAGACCGATACGATGGTTTTTCACGCAGTGTTGACACCACGCCGATAGTGCGTGTGCAAGGCGACACGGATCAGTCGCGCGGCGCGTCCTTCAGGTGCACCGGGTCGGCCGGGGTCGCCGGTGCAATCATTCGCAAAGCCATGAACGCCGCCACGAAGTTAAGCGCGATCAGAACCACCAATGGCGCGCGCTCATCCTGAAGATGCGCCAGAAACCCGAGCACCGCAGCGAAGGCCACGCCCACCAGCCCTGCGACGACATCACCTAAAGCCACCAGATACGTGCGCTCTGTCTTGGATGCCATACTGATCAGATAAAGATATCGTCCGTTGATCACGCCGCCTGCCCCAAAGGACAACAGAAAGATAACGCTGGCATACACCCAGATGCTCTGGGCGTAGCCCAGGCTTTCAAGCAGCAGCGCAAGTGTTGCGGAAACAGCGGCAACACAACAGCCCAGAATCATCGTCAGTTTGATCGACCGCGCGCTCAGCTGCTTCCAGACCAGAGCGCCGACAGACCCTCCTGCGCTGGCCGCAATCACGAATGTGCTCAGACTGTGCTTGGTCGACAGGTGAAAGGTTGCCGCATGTATCGTGTAGAACGGCATGGCCAGTTCGGCACTGAGGAAAAACAGCCGTGCAAGCAGAAAGCGCCTGTACCAGGGATACTTGATTCCGGTCCGAAATCCCTTGGCGACTTCCTTCAGCGGGCTGGGCTTTTTCTTGTGTTCGGGCGCCGCAGCCGCGGCCGTGTCACCGCGATCCGACGGCTCGTCCAGAATGCGTGTGCCAACCAAAGTGATGGCCGCGATAATGATGGCCGCAATGCCGATCCACAAAACCACGATATGACGATGGTAGGGGTCTTTGTCCGATGCGATATCACGCAGCAGCCACACCACAGCGATCACCAGAATGCCGGAAATCGCGATCTGTTGAAAAACGATGCGTTCACGGCGGGCCTTGTCTATCGCACCGCCATAGATCTGGTTGATCCCGATATTTGACACGCCATTGCAGATCCCGAGGATCACGGCGATCAGCAGAAACAGGGCGGCCACGAACCAGTCTGACAGACTGGAAGCCAGTATCGCGATCGCGGACAGGGCCACGGCGGTGGCAAGGTTGGGAATGATCACCGAAGGCAGCGCCCGACTGGACTGGTTGAGAAACGGCGAGACGAAAATTTCCGAGATCAGCCGCGCCGCCCGTACGCAGGGCAGCAGCAGCCCGGCAATGAACTGCGGCGCACCAAGCGCAAGATAAAGAAACGGAAGCACGAGCGACGGGCTGACGAGACTGCCCGAAACCGACCCCGCAACGCCGGACCAGAGCAGGTGAAAGTAGTTCTTGTCGGCAACGGACTTGTCATGTGCATTCTTGCGACGCATCTGCAGAACATTCCGGTTGATCAGGTGGTCTTTATGTGTCGGGAGACGCTTTGCTGCAAGAGCGCGACACCAGACTGGCGCGCCCCGCCGTGAAAGAGGCAACGGCCCGCCGACCGGGAAGGCCGGCGTACCGTGAAGTCAGCGCGCACATTATTGTTCCGGCACCAGAATTTCACGCTTGCCCACATGATTTGCGGCACTCACGATCCCTTCGTCTTCCATCTGCTCCACCAGCCGTGCGGCCTTGTTGTAGCCAATTGCCAGTTTGCGCTGGATATAGGACGTTGAACACTTCCGGTCGGTGATGGCGATCTGGACGGCCTGATCGTACAGGGCGTCCTCACCGTCGGTATTGCCACCGGTCAATCCAAGCACCGCGTCGATGTTGCTCGCCTTGTCCTCTTCGGGGCCGTCTTGCACCCCGCCCACATAGTCGGGCGGGCCGAACGCCTTGAGGTGGTTGACCACCTCCTCGACCTCTTCGTCAGAGACGAACGGGCCATGGCAGCGGGTGATCTTGCCGCCGCCCGCCATGTAAAGCATGTCACCCATGCCCAGCAACTGCTCTGCCCCCATCTCACCAAGGATGGTGCGGCTGTCGACCTTGGAGGTCACCTGAAACGAGATCCGCGTCGGAAAGTTGGCCTTGATCGTGCCCGTGATCACATCGACCGACGGGCGCTGCGTGGCCATGATCAGGTGAATGCCACTGGCCCGGGCCATCTGTGCCAGACGCTGAATGCAGGCCTCGATCTCCTTGCCTGCCACCATCATGAGGTCGGCCATCTCATCGACGATGACGACGATATACGGCATCTTCTCGGGCGCGAATTCCTCGGTTTCAAAGACCGGTTCGCCGGTCTCATCGTCAAAGCCCGTCTGCACCGTCCGGCTGAACAGCTCTGACTTGGACAAGGCGTCTGTCACGCGGCCGTTGTAGCCATCGATGTTGCGCACTCCCATTTTCGACATCTTGCGGTAGCGTTCCTCCATTTCCGCCACCACCCATTTGAGTGCCACAACCGCCTTCTTCGGATCTGTCACGACAGGTGACAGAAGATGCGGGATGCCGTCATAGACACTCAGTTCCAGCATCTTCGGGTCGATCATGATCAGCCGGCATTCTTCCGGTGTCAGCTTGTAAAGCAGGCTCAGGATCATTGTGTTGATCGCCACCGACTTGCCCGATCCGGTCGTTCCCGCAATCAGCAAATGCGGCATCTTGGCCAGCGATGAAACCACCGGGTCGCCGCCGATGTCCTTGCCCAGGGCCAATGGCAGCTTTTGCGTCCCGTCGCCGTATTCCCGCGCGGACAAGAGTTCGCGCAGCACAACCATTTCACGGTTTTCATTGGGCAACTCGATCCCGATGACCGATCGTCCCGGCACGGTGCTGACACGGGCGGACAGTGCCGACATGGACCGCGCGATATCATCGGCCAGGCCGATCACGCGGCTCGCCTTCAGGCCCGGTGCGGGCTCCAGCTCGTACATCGTAACCACCGGCCCGGGCCGCACGCTCACGATCTCGCCCTTGACGCCGTAGTCATCCAGAACGTTTTCCAGCATGCGCGCGTTTTCCTCCAGCGCCTCATCGCTCAGATGATGGCGCGTGATCTCGCGCGGACTGGACAATAGCGACAGCGGCGGCAACTCGTATTCCGGTCCCGCGGGTTCCTCGAACTGCAGCGCGGGCTGCGCCTCGGCAACTGCCTGGGTCGAGGGTTGCGCGGCGCGCTTGGGCGGATGCTGAACCACCCGCCGTGCATCCGGCGCACCGCCCGGCAAATCCAGCGCCGCACCGGCCGCGGGCGTGTGCGAAAACGCAACCGGCTCCTCGATCGCAGGTTCAGCTGTCGGAAGCGGTGCAAAACCCGCTGGAGCCGCCGTCACCGCCGCAGCGGTCAGCGGCGGTTCGGCCCGCACGCCCGGTTGTGGTGCAGGCTTGAAGATCAGCGGATCAGGCCCGCGACCGCGGCCCTGCGTCAGCGGTGCATCGACCGCAGCCCGCGCGGACACAACATCGCCGCGCCCGCTGCGCGCCCGGATCACATCGGCGATCTTGGCGGAGACACGCGGGTCAGGCGCATCCAGCGTGAACCCGGCCTCATCCACCACATTGTCTTCCAGAACCTGCGCGCGCTTGTCCGGCCGGCGCATCAGTGCGGGCATCCGTGCCAGCAAACCGCCCGCCTTTTCGGCAACGGGTGTCACCACCTGGGTGTCTCCCGCCGAAACGGAAAGCGCCACATCCGCATCCGGAACAGCCATGTCGGCACGCCGCACGCGTGGCTCGGGAACCACCATCTCGGCCCGGACAAGCGCCGTGGCCTCGGCCCGGGCATCAGCGCGATGCGCCCGCGCTTCGGCGATACGGCCATGCGCGGCGCGCGCCACCTGGGCGCTGCCCATTGCGCAGCGGGTCAGCCCCGATCGCACTCCAGCGTAGATCATGATCACCCCGAACAGGGCAAAGCGGAAGAACCGCACGACTTCGGCCCGTGTGACACCGAGCACAAACGCCCCAAAGACCGCCATCGCTGCCCCAAGTGCGAGCGAAAGCAATTTCAGCCCCAGCGTCGCATTGACCGGCAAAACGCCCAGAATCGCGCCCAGAATCGTATCCCCGAACAGACCACCCAGACCAAAGCTGTGCGTCGCCAGCCACTCCGCACCGGGCGTCAGCGACGCCGCGTAGAGCGACAGCAGCGCAATCCAGATCGGGGCAAAGATCAGACGTCCGATCGCCCGGTCCGTGCCGCAGTGAAGCACAAGCCGCAAACCCCAGACTGCAGGCACCAGCGCAACGCCCCAAGCCCCCCAGCCCACAATGATGAAAAGCGGTGACACGAGTCCCGCACCCAACGGACCCAGCCAGTTCTGCACCGGAGCATCGGTGGCCACCAGCCAGTTAGGATCGTCCGGGTGATAGGACCCGATCGCCATGGCGGCCAGCGCCCCGATCGCCAGCAACACAAGGCCCAATAGTTCTTTGCCGCGCTTTTCGATCGCCTCGGCCACGCGGCTGTCAAGCAGCGGATCGCGGTCTCGTGTCTGAAATGCCATGCTTCCCTCGTACGTTATGTGTAGAGACAGTCGCGCAATCTGGTCAGACCGTGCGCCACCTCGTCTTTTGGGGCCACCAATGCGACCCGGATAAATGATTTTCCAGGGTTGCCCCCGTCTGTGTCGCGGCTCAGATACGCGCCTGGCAGGACCCGGACGCCGGTCTCCCGCCACAACCGCAACGCCGCCTGTTCGCCGTCATCGACCGGCAGCCACAAAAAGAACCCGGCGTCCGGGCTCCGATAACCCGGAACACCCTGCATGATCGTATCGGCCAGTTCGTATTTTTCCGCATAAAGCGCTCGATTTGCGGCAACGTGAGCCTCATCTGCCCAGACCTCGGCGGCGGCGTATTGCAGGGGCATTGGCAAAGGCGTACCGGCATAGGACCGAAGCAGACGTATCCGCGTCATACAGTCCGGTCCGGCCGTGACGAAACCGGATCGCAGACCGGCCAGGTTGGACCGCTTCGAAAGCGAATGAAACGCAACGACGCGTTCCGCGTCCGCGCCGGTTTCCGCTGCAACCTCCAGAACGCCGGGGGGCGGGGTGTCGCGGTAGATCTCGGAGTAACACTCATCTGCGAAGATCCGGAAATCGTGTTTCTCCGCCAACGCCAGCAGATCGCGCCAATAGGTTCGGTCCGCCACCGCACCTTGCGGGTTCGACGGGGTGCACAGATACGCCACCGTAACCCGGTCCAGCAGCTTCGGCGGCAGTGCGGTGAAATCGGGCAGGAATCCCGTGTCCGCCGTGGCGTTCAGGAAATGAGGTTCGGCCCCGACGCTGAGCGTGGCCACCATATAGACCTGATAGAACGGATTGGGGATCAGCACGACCGGGACGCCACCGTTTTTGGTCTCGGGGCAGAGCGCCATCATCGCGTTGTAAAGCCCTTCGCGCGTGCCGTTCAGCGCCATGACCTGAGTGTCTGGATCAGGGGTCACGCCATAGCGGCGTGTCGCCCAGTCGCAGAAAGCAGTGTTCAGTTCGGGAATGCCTTCGTTGGGCGGGTAGCGCTTGAACGTGTCGGCATGCGCCTCGATGGTCCGCATGATCCAGGGCGGGTAGTCATGCTTTGGCTCGCCGATCGTCATGTGCACGACGTCACCACCCGGCGCATGAACGTCGAGTAGCGCCCGCAGACGCGGGAAAGCATATTCCGGAAGGTTCGAAAACCGCTCGGGAAACATCAGGACTGCCTCAAAGGTGCAGGATCGTCACGCGCCCTGCTTGAAACCGACCATAGAAGACCGCGCCGGCCCGCGTCCAGCGGCCCCTGTGCCGCACGTCCTGCGCTGTGGCATTTTGGCGACCGCTGTGTCAGGCGCACCGCACGCTGTGTCGACCGATGGATCCCGGCGGTGTCGCCCCGACGCGGACCCGATGCAGCACCCCCGTTCTGCCGGCTTCACGTTTCCTGCAATTCCAAGGTGTTAGACCTGATACGTCTGCCACGTTAAGACAAAACACGTTCCACCGCGGCCGCCACCGACAACAACCGCTCTTCGGCAAAGGCCGCCCCGCACAGCATCAGCCCGCATGAGGGCACACCCGTCGGCAGACTGATAGCGCACACGCCCATCAGGTTGCCCACCCGCGTGTTGCGCAGGGCCATGAGGTTTTCGGAAACATAATAGGCGTCATCCGTCATTAACCGCTCGGCCTCCGGCGGCAGGATGGGTGCGGTCGGCATCAGAACGGCATGATAGTCCGACACCCGTGTCGCCCATGCGCTGCGCAGGCGTTCCAGTTCCTGCCAGACCGCAATGTACTCGCTCGCAAGAACATCCTTACCCAGACGGAATCGTTCCTGAATCGGGCCAAACATCTTGTCCGGGGCGGCCTCGATTTCCTTGCCCCATGTGCCGTAAGCCTCTGATGTGAATAGGATCCCCGACATCGGCAAGGCATCGGCCACCTCGGGCGCGTCAAACGGCTCGATCGTCGCGCCTGCTGCCCGAAGACGCGAAACCGCGGTCTCGCAGGCCGCGCGCGGCGCGTCGCGGATGTCGTCGAAAACCGCGGTTTGCAACGCGCCAAGGCGCAGGTCCTTCGGTTCGACATGATCCAGCGGATCCGCCGAACGTCCCTCGAGCGCGGCCAAAATCAGGGCACAATCCTCAACCGATCGCGACAAAGGCCCGACCGTATCAAAGCGCGGGCAAAGCGGCACCACACCCGTCAAAGGAATCCGACCCGATGTTGTCTTGAGACCCACCAGATCATTCCACGCCGACGGGATGCGGACCGACCCGCCAGTGTCCGACCCGATGCCGCAGGCGGCCAGCCCGAACGCCACGCTTGCCGCCGCACCAGAGGAAGATCCGCCAGGAACAGCACTGGAATCATTGATGTTTGGAGAGGTTGCCGCCATCGGATTCAAGCCCAGCCCGCTAAAGGCAAGTTCGCTCATATGGGTCTTGCCCAGACAGACAAGACCGGCCTGTGTGGCCCGCTGCAACACGTCAGCGTCCGTCTCTGGCACACGGCCTTCCAACAGCCTGCTGCCCGACTCCGTCGCCGTGCCTGCACTGTCGAACAAGTCTTTCCAGCTGACCGGCACGCCGTCGAGAGGGCTGCGCCTCTGCCCCGCTTTGGCGCGCGCGTCCGCCTCTTCAGCCTCCCGGCGGGCACGATCATGCGTGACCACGGTATAGATCCGGTCTCTTTCGGGATGCATGTCAATGGCGTCCAGATAGGTCTCTGTCAGAGCCACTGGCGAGATCTCACCCGACGCGATGCCCCGCCCGAGATCGGCGGCGGTCTGTTGCAACCAGTCCTGCATATCCGTTCCTCTTTGCACGCACGGCATGAATGCAGATCATGCCAGGCAGTGCAAGACACGCGAGACCATTGCGCACATGGACATTCGGCGGTGGGCACGCATAGTGGCGTCATGAGCGAGCATCGCGATATCCTGATCGTGGGCGGTGGCCTCACCGGCCCCACACTGGCCCTGGCGCTCGCCCGTCTTGGGCACGACATCACGCTGATTGACGCCTTGCCTGCAACCCAGCGCAAGAATGCAGCGTTCGACGGACGCGCGTCAGCTCTTGCCCTGACCACTGTCCGCATGCTGACCGCCCTGGATATCTGGGACGCGGTGGCGGACAAAGCCCAACCCATTCTTCAGATCAAGGTGTCAGACGGGCGGGCCGGAGAGGGTCCCGCGCCGTTTTTCCTGCATTTCGATCACGCGGAAATCGAAGAAGGCCCCATGGGTCACATGCTAGAGAACCGGTTCCTGCGCCGCGCCCTGCTGGAGGCCGTGAAAGCACAGTCAAACATCACCACCCTCACGGACACTGTGACGGCGCAGGACGTGTCCACAACGGACGTGACGCTGACACTTGCGGCGGGTGAAGCTGTCTCCGGCACACTTTTGATCGGGTCTGATGGACGTGCGTCGCACACTGCAGCACGCGCCGGACTCTCGCGAACCGGTTGGTCCTACGGTCAGACCGCTCTTGTCGCCGCCGTCGCACACGACATTCCACACGAGGGCGTCGCACACCAGTTTTTCATGCCCCCCGGACCGCTGGCCATACTTCCGCTTCCGGGAAATGTCAGTTCAATCGTATGGTCGGAAGACGCCGCGACCGCGAAGGCCTTCGAAAGCCTCAGCGATGCCGAGTTCATCGAGGTGCTGCGTCCCCGTTTCGGCAGCTTTCTTGGCGATATTTCCCTGCGCGGAGACCGGTTCAGCTATCCACTCAGCCTCAGCATCGCGAACGCCTTCGTGGCCGATCGCGTTGTGTTGGTCGGCGATGCCGCGCATGGCATCCATCCCATCGCGGGACAGGGGCTCAATGCAGGGATGCGGGATGTCGCCGCGTTGACCGACGTTATCGATGTTGCCGGTCGTCGCGGCGAAGATATCGCGCATCGCTCTGTTCTGTCGCGCTATCAGGAATGGCGCCGGTTCGACACAAGCGCGCTGGCCCTGACCACCGATCTGACCAACCGATTGTTCTCGAATGACAATCCACTCCTGCGCTGCGCTCGTGATCTGGGCATGGGCGCCGTCAATGCAATGCCCGTCCTGCGACGCGCGATGATCCGCGAAGCGGCAGGATTGACCGGAGACCTTCCCAAGCTGATGCGCGGTTGACAGGTTTCGCGAAACACCTGTTGCGCGGCAATCGCCTCTGGGCAGGTTTCACGTTCAGGACGAAACGCGCTGGCGAAGACCATAGATCCGTATGAACGTGCCACCTGACCGCCGTTCATCCTGCAGATCCAGTTCCGGCGGTGCCTGAACCGGCCCGCCTTCTTCCCAGATCACCAGCGCATCCCGGGCAATCCACCCGCCTTGCAGCACAACGTCCAGGGCAGCTTCGCCCAACGACCGGCCATAGGGCGGATCCAGAAAAACCAGATCGTACGGTGTGCCAGGTGCATCCCCCAGACGCCGTGCGTCGCGTGCAAGAACGCTCGCACGGTTCTCAACCTCACACCGCGCGATATTGTCCCGCAAAAGGCGCAACGCGGCGCGGCCATTTTCGACAAAAAGCGCCTCTTGCGCCCCCCGCGATAGCGCCTCAAGCCCCAGTGCGCCGGAGCCCGCAAACAAGTCCAGCACGCGCGCCTCGACCAGACGTTCGGCATGGCGCGACATCAAGACATTGAACAGACTTTCACGCACCCGATCCGAGGTCGGCCGCAGCCGGGCGAACGGATCGCCCTGCCCGAGACCGGCCAGCCGCCGCCCTCCAAAGGCGCCACCGATAATTCTCACGCTTTCAGAAAAGCACGCAGATCAGCATCAGGATCTGCAACCGCTTCCGGATCGGCGGACTTACCGGCATCAATCAGGCGCTTGCCGATCATGTAGGCACGCGCGTCATTGGCCGCATCCACGGCAACCAGGTCGTCGCCACGGTAATACCAGAACGAAATACCGGCCCCCGTTTGCCGGGTGACCACCCTGTCATAGCCGGTGTTGAGTCCAGCGATCTGCAACTTGACGTCGAACTGGTCCGACCAGAACCAGGGCTGCGGAACATAGGTCTTGTCCGCCCCCATTATGTTGCCGGCGACACATTCGGCCATGTCAATCGCGTTGGGCACGCTCTCAAGCCGAATGCGGTCTCCGCGATGCGGAAAAGAGGCGCAATCACCGGCCGCCCAGACATTGCCAGCGCTTGTGCGGCCTTTCTCGTCCACCCGAATGCCGTTTTCGATCTCAAGCCCTGCCGCCTCTGCCAGATCGGTGGCAGGCGCAATCCCGATCCCCACAACGGCGAAGTCCACTGCAATCTCGTTGCCGTCAGAGAGCCGCGCGCCACTCACACGACCGTCGCCAAGCAGCGTTTCAAGCATGGCGCCTTCACGGATCTCCACGCCGCGTCCTTCGTGAAGCTCCCGAAAGTAATCGGCGGTTTCGGACGAAGCCACGCGTTGCAGAATGCGATCGGCGGCTTCGATCAACGTCACCCTAAGTCCCTTGCCTGCGGCAACCGCTGCGGCCTCCAGCCCGATGTATCCTCCTCCGACGACCAGCACATGCGCGCCGTCGCTGAAATCCGGAGCCATGTCATCCACATGCGCCAGATCGCGCACCACATGAACACCCTCCAAATCACCGCCCATCGCGGGCGGAAGCCGACGCGGATGTGACCCGGTGGTCAACACCAGATGCTCGAACCCCAGCTTTTCGTCCGCAAGCGTAATCGTGCCCGCCACCGGGTCGATCGCAGTGACGTCCTGACCGAGATGCAACGTGATGTCGTTTTCTGCGTAAAAACTCTCCGGGCGAAGAAACAACCGTTCCAGTTCCATCTCGCCCAGCAGGTACTTTTTGGACAGAGGCGGACGCTGGTAGGGCGGATGGGGCTCTTTTCCGACCAGGTCGATCGGCCCCGTGTATCCCAATGCGCGCAGTTTGGCCGCGCAGGAACTTCCTGCCTGTCCCGCGCCTACAATCACCACACCTGCCATGGCACTCCCTCATCTTTTGATGGTACTCGATCAGGGCAAACCTATACTCAAGCACACAGTCAACCACAATCGACAGACAGGATGCGATCATGACCATTTCAACCGGCGACACCCTACCCGACGCCACACTTCTGCACGTCGGAGAAAGCGGCCCCGAAGAGGTAAAGCTGTCCGACAAAACCCGAGGCCGGAAAGTCGTCATTTTTGCCCTTCCCGGCGCCTACACCGGGACATGCACCAATGCCCATGTTCCAAGCTTTATTCGTACCAGGGACGCCTTTGCGTCGAAGGGAGTCGATGAAATCATCTGTATCGCCGTCAACGACCCGTTCGTCATGGACAGTTGGGCCGAGTCGACCGGCGCCAAAGGGGCCGGCATCACCATGCTTGCCGACAGCGCATCCGAGTTTGCAAAGGCCGCGGGCCTCAGTTTCACGGCACCTCCCGTTGGACTCTACGACCGTCTGAAGCGCTGTGCGATGCTTGTCGACAACGGCACGGTTACCGTGCTGCAAATAGACGAAAATCCGGGCGTTTGCGAACTCTCGGCGGGCGAGACCCTTCTTGCGGAGATTTGACGCACTTCGCGAAGCGCGGCGAAACACTCAGATCCTGCGCGGGCGTCGCATGACGTGATGTCGTCAGGTCAGGACGAAAGGCCCTGGTCTTCGGCCAGCGTGTCCATCTTGCGGGCGAGTTTGGCATCAAGAGTGCTGAGACCGCCAGCATCATGCGTGGTCAGCGTGACCTGGACGGTTTTGTAGACGTTGAACCACTCGGGGTGGTGGTTCCATTTCTCGGCCCAGAGCGCGGCACGGCTCATGAAGCCCCAGGCCGTTACAAAGCTGTCGAAAACATAGGTTTTGCTGATCGCGTCGCGTCCCTCGGCCATCTCCCAGCCGTTTGACAGAAGCGGCCCCAGCGTGGTGTCGCGGGCAGTATCGCTCAGACGTTCGGTCATTGCTGTTCCTCTACTTGCACTTTGCGGAATGGGCCGAAACCAGTCAGCACCTCGATGTCCTGGGCCACGGCGTCGCGCTCTGCATCAAGGTATTGCGCAACGGCGTCGTTAAAGGCGGTGTCGCGAAACCAATGTGCCGAATACGTTTCAACGGGCATGTAGCCACGGGCCAGTTTGTGTTCTCCCTGCGCGCCGGCTTCGACCCGTTCCAACCCATGTGAAACCGCATAGTCAATGGCCTGATAGTAACACAACTCAAAATGCATCGCGGGGTGATGTTCAATGCATCCCCAGTAACGGCCAAAAAGCGCCTTTCGCCCGATGAAGTTCAACGCGCCGGCAACGGGCCGCCCATCCCTCAAGGCCAGCACAAGCAGCATATCGTCGCGCAACCGTTCATGCGCGAGATCAAAGAATGCCCGTGTCAGGTAGGGCATGCCCCATTTGCGGGCTCCGGTGTCCTGATAGAACTCCCAGAACGCATCCAGATGATCGCCACGGATCATATCGCCCGTCAGCTGGACGATTTCGCCACCGAACACCTGTGCCTGCGCGCGTTCCTTGCGCAGGTTCTTGCGCTTGCGCGAACTGAGCGAGGCAAGAAATGCCCCGAAATCAGCATACCCGTCGTTCAGCCAGTGAAACTGCTGCGTGGTCCGGGGCAGCAACCCCATGTTGCCCAGAACGTCCCGTTCCGCATCCTGACAGAATGTCACGTGCAGCGACGACACCTTGTATCGGTCAACCAGGTGAACCGCCTTGCGCATCAATGCGTCCTGTCCGATATGCTCGTAGCCCGGCCGTGTCAGCAGGCGCCGCCCTGTGACAGGCGTGAACGGCACCGCAATCTGCAGCTTGGGATAGTAGCGGCCACCGGCGCGCTCATAGGCATGAGCCCAGTTGTGATCGAAGATAAACTCACCCTGACTGTGCCCCTTTGCGTAGCAGGGAGCGCAGGCGATCATCTGGCCATCCATTTCCGCCACAAGGTATTGCGCCTGCCAGCCGGTGCCCGCGCCGACCGATCCGCTGTCCTCCAAAGCGCGCAGAAACCTGTACGTTGTGAAAGGATCATAGGCTCGGCCGCCACCCGCGGCTTCGGGGCAGGCACACGCATCCCAGTCGGCAGGCGCAATCTGCGCGAGGCTGTCGCAGGCCTTGACCGTCACCGACCCTCCGTCCATCGCGCGCCTCTCTTTAATCCTGCTTTTCAGAAGTGTGGCGCATCCCGACGTGTTCAAGCCCGTTTCAAAGGAAGATAGTTTTCAAATGTGATGTTCGCGGCAATCTGGCGCGCCTGTGCTTCTTCGCGGGCTGAACGGATTGTCCACGTCAGAACCGGCGCGCCCGTGTCGCGCAGAGCGCGCACCCGGTCACGGCCAAGGTCCCTGGCCTGATGGCTTATGAATGATGCACCAACACGGGTGTAGTCAGGAATCCCCCGCAGGCGGGCGCGCGTGGCCTCGTCCAGCATGGGCCAGTCTTCTGCAGCATAGTCGCAGGTTACAAGACCACGCGGCACATCGGGCAACAGAATGGCCAATCGCGCAATCATGTTCGGATTGAACGACATCACCGCCACCGGACCGGAATATCCCGCCAATGCAGCACCGACCGCGGACTCCAGCACGCCGTCCGTCGGACCCATAGCACCGTGCTGGTCTTTGAGCTCCACCAGCAAGGCCACTCGGCCCGCGACCAGTGACAAGACTTGCGACAGTGTGGGCACGCCTTCGTGACCACCGGTCAGAGCCGTCGCGCACAGCGCCTCCGCGCCCCACTCTCGCACCAATCCTGTCTGATGTGTCAGCCGCTCCAGCGTCTCGTCGTGAAACACCATGGCAACACCGTCGCGACTGAGCTGCAGGTCAATCTCTATTCCATACCCGGCGTCCAGGGCAGCACGGCAAGCCGCGCGAGAGTTTTCAGGCCGCCCCTGGGCACAATTGTGAAGACCGCGATGCGCAATCGGAGCGTCGAGGAACGCCTGAGGCAGGGCGGTCATCTGATCTGAAAGATGCCTTCGATTTCCACCGCAACACCAAACGGCAGCGCCGCCGCCGAAACCGCGGAACGTGCGTGCCGACCCGCATCTCCCAGTGCCTCGCCCAGAAAGTCAGATGCGCCGTTTATGACAGCGGGCTGCTCGCCGTACTCGGCTGTCGAATTTACGAAACCGGTCAGTTTCAC